>JAEEVK010000173.1 GCA_016287095.1 Lachnospiraceae bacterium | reverse complement strand
CGGAACTGCAAAAACCGTCCTTATGACTATTTTTACAACCATTTTCGCTGCTGATACTGCTTTCTTCGTTCCTTCTGCTGTCTGCTTTCCTGCTTCCTTTGCTGCCTTCTTTGCTTTCTGGGCGGCTTTTCTACGTTTTTTCTGTAACTGCTTTTTATATGCAAGTTTCTTTCTCTGTTCCTTGGTCAGTTTTTCCTTTGGCGCATCGAAAATACTGTCCGTTGTAAAATCAGAAGCTTTCTTTACAGCCTTTGAACCGGCTTCGGTAAAGTTGTCTTTTATGTCCCTTGCTATATAAAAGCCGTATCTTGAAACCGTCTCCCCACCTTCTTCTGCCAACCTCAATGCATCCGCTCCGGCATTATCATCCTTTTCGCCTGTGGCTTTTGATATGGTTTCACTGGCTTTATGGATGGAGTAGTCGGTAGCTTTGATGCTTTTGTCCGTGGTTTTACTCACAATTCGTTTTGATGGTTTTGCAGGAGTAGTTTCATCCCCACCGAACAAAGTAAGACCGGTCTTTTTATCATAAACACCTTTACCACTGGAATTTCCTTTATCAGCTAAACCAGTTTTGGCATTATAATTTCCATCGGCACTAGTTTTTCTATTGATATTTCCGTTAGTGCCAGTGTTTCTGTTGTCAATTCTCCTTGAACTTTGTTGATCTGTCCTTGAAACATCTCTTTGGCTATTTCTTTGATTGCTACTCTTGTTTCCGGATGCAGCAATATTTTGAAAATCAGAATAATTGTTAACTTCAACATTTCTTCTCGATTTGCGGGTGTTAAGCATGCTTTCTGATAGCGCATTATTATCATCCCAGTCACCAAAACCGAAACCGGAAGATCCTTCATTACTATCATCAAAACAAGAGCCAGCTATATTGCCAGAATTTTCAGCAGCTACTGTACTATTATCAAAAGCCTTCTCTGATTGAACATCGTCCGACAAATCTCTTTCAACATTCTCAGATTCAGCCTCTTTCCTTACTTCTTCCTCTGATAACCTATTCTGTGCCTCACGCTTTTCTTTTGCTTTTTCTTTAAGCCTTTTTTTGTATTCTTTTTTCTTTTCAGATGTTTTAATGCCATCTGAATTGGAATTGTTATGGTTAAAACTATCTGATTTATGATTTTCAGAATTATCATTAAAGGCTTTATTACTACCTTCTCCGAAAGACCTTTTTCCATCTTCCGTGAAAGCCTTTGCTTCATCCTCAGAAAAAGCTGCAGAATCGTCTGCCGTAAAGCTCCGGTTGTTATCCCGGTAATTACTTTCCTGATCCTGTGTTCCTGCTTTTCTACGGGGACGCTTATGTTTAGGTGCATCCCTAGCGTTGTCGGAACTTCCACCGAAATATCCTTCTGTTACTTCTCCGGATGATTCAGTGTTTTCCTTATCATTCCAAATACTCATCTATCGTACCTTGCCGCAGGCATGGTTACACATCGGTGACGTGCCTGCAACGTCACCGATGGAAGTTTGAAGTTTTTCTTTCAAACTTCTCCGTCTGTTAATAATGGTGTTTCTGCCTTATCGCTCGTCTCCAAGCGAGTGTTCATTATCTCGTATGACTTAGTATCCTTCGGATAATCATCCTCGAATACCAGTTTCTTTTCGTTATCCCCGAAACGGATGATACCGCAGCCCTTTCCGGCATTCAGTACATACTCCATCTCGGTCACCGATAACTTCAGTTTTTCCATCAGCAGATCCCTGTCAGAAGGACTCTGCTTTAAGATATAAAGGAACTCACTCGTACTTAAGATATTTTCAACCTCTCCGGAAAGCAGGAAGTCCCTCACATTTTGTGTGATACCGGTCGGGATACCGCCCCACTTTCGGAAACGCTTCCATATCTCAGCACTGTACTTTGCGGTCTGACCCTCACGGAGCAGGAGATGAAATTCGTCACAGTAGTAACGAGTAGCCACTTTCTGCTCCCTGTTCCTTGATACCCTGTTCCATACAGCGTCCTGTACTATAAGCATTCCCAGTTCTTTCAGCTGTCTGCCCAGGTCCCTTATATCGAAGCATATGATCCTGTTGTTACTGTCCACATTCGTCCTGTGATTGAAATAGTTCTGGGATCCGTGAACATAGAGGACAAGGCTGTTGGCGATATGCAGTGCCTTCTTCCTTGCTGCAACTGTCAGTTCTTCCGCAACGGTATAATTAGGTGTGTAATCAACCAGGGCATTGTACAAGTCCTCAAGTATCGGCATATTTTCAGGCTTAGGATCATTAAAGAATTTCTCATAAACAACATTAAGGCAGCTGTCTATGATACCTCTCTCATCACTCTCCAAGCCTAAGTTACCGCCTGCGATACAGTCACATAATGTCAGGATGAAATCTGATTTTGTTTTCAGCTCCTCCCTGTCGAACTTATGGCTGTAATTGATATCCATAGGGTTCAGATAATCATTCGAGGTGGTAGAGAGCTTCACTACAGTTCCGCCAAGTGCCGTGACCAGTGGGAAATACTCGCCTTCTGGATCGCATATGATAATGTCATCCCTTGTACATGTATATGTTCCCAGTATCTCCCTTTTTGCCGAGAATGATTTACCGGAGCCGGGGATACCGACTATCAGACCGTTAGGGTTCTGTAGCTGCTTCCTGTCACCGAGTATCAGATTCCTTGAAAGGTTATTTACTCCGTAATATATGAAATCCCCGCCCTGCTGTAGTTCCCATGTACGGAACGGTATGAAGATTGCCATATTTTTCGTGAGCATTATCCTTTTCTGATCCAGGGTGCTGATACCGATGGGCGAAGCTGCATTAAGTGCCTGCTCTTGGGTATGCTTTAGGTCAAAGCTTCTGCAGCCTATCGCCTTGAATTTTGAAAATACCCTTTCGTGTATTGCTTCCATCTCACGTTTTGTCTTACCAAATGCCGTGATAAGAAAGGTGGTTCTTATAAGTTTCTGATTGCTTTCATTAAGGTTTCTCAGGATCTCGTTTGCATTGTTTTCCATCTGGACTATGCTGTTTGATATAACATCATTGTCATAGCCGCCATCAAATGCTTTTTTCTGCTGATTGATCTTTGAGGACTGAATGTCAGTGAGAGATCGCCTCGTGATCTTCATGGCTTTTTCCGGCTCGATGGTCTGCATATGGATTGATACAGAAAAACATTCGTCTATCTCTTCCAGCGATTCCATAAGTGTCTCGTTCATCTTCGCACAGTCAAGGTCCACATATCTGGTGCTGATGTATTCCTTGTCTGCTTTCAAGAATCCTGCTTTTGAGAAATCAAATTTCTTTGGTGAGATATAATCCTTTACGCTATCCCCGGACTCCCTCATGGCTTCATATGTAAAATCAAAGCTTTCGGGTTTATCCTGGTTGTAGAACTCATAGAGGAGCTTTAATCTTTCAGTACCATTAAGGATCCGGGTACTGCTTCCCATCTCCTCGAAATCACCCATGACTTCCTTTGCTCTTTCCTCAAGTCTGTATCTTGCCTGCTTGAGATTTTCAGCTTCCATACCGATTATCAGATAACGGCCTTTTGTTATCCCGGAAGTTGATTTTTCACAGAGAGTTTTTAACAGTCCTGTGTACTCTTCTCTTAGGAAATCATGACCGTCACCACGCAGGGGCACATTGAATTTCTGTGATAATTCCCTGCTATCGGCTTTATGGCTGAAGAACATTATCTGGAAGTTTATGGACGGATCAAAGGAGTTCAGTATCTGTGCATACTGGTCAAGCATCGCAAGACGCTCATTTCTGTCTCGTATCTTGTAATTCGCATCCGCAAGCTCGATCATCAGCGTATAATAGCCTTCCTTCACCATACATATACCGTCAGGGGACATCTGGGTGAAGGTTATGGTCTGCTCTGTGGATATGCCTTGCTGCTTTTCCTTAGTTTTGCCGGATAAGATACGTTCAAGCTTTCGCTTGTGGAGCAATTCTTTCACTGTAAGACCTGTAAAATGCCTTACGATAGAAAAGGATTCCTTATCGGGATCCCTAGCCTTTACTTTTTGTTTTTCCTGTTTGCAGTTTCTTTCCTTCCCTTGCTTTTCTGCATTCTTTCTGCTTCGCTTCAAGGGTTTTCACCTCCATTTCCATCTGTTCCCTGTGTTTCTTTATTTCAAATCTGTTTTCCTTTTTATATGAGCGTTTCATGGGACGCACGAACTTCCATAGGAAAAACCTGTAAAAGTATCTTTCTG
>JAEEVK010000051.1 GCA_016287095.1 Lachnospiraceae bacterium | reverse complement strand
CCATGCTTTCCAGATGATCCGTATGGAACTGGCAGTCTATCATCAGGAAATTCTTGCTCTCCAGGTACTGTGCCAGAGTTATCAAAGCTATCTTAGATCCGTTCACTTTGTCCGAAAACATGCTTTCTCCAAAAAAGCAACGTCCGATCACTACTCCATATAACCCACCTGCGAGCTCACCGTCCGTATAGGCTTCAACACTGGCAGCAAAACCTGCTTTGTGCAGATTTTGGTATGCAGCCTCCATATCATCTGTGATCCAGGTCCCTTCAGCAAACTCGCGTTTGAGTCTGCACCTGTGCATGGTATCCGCAAAATCTCTGTTCATGATAACTTCAACTTGATGCTTTTTCATGAACTTTTTCATAGAGTGTGAAACATGTATTTCACCGGGTCTGATTATAAACCTTTCTTTCGGACACCACCACATGATGGGATCTCCCTTATCATACCACGGGAAAATACCGTTTGTGTATGCAAGCAGGAGTCTGTCTACGGATAGATTACCGCCGATAGCCAGCAGGCCGTCATCCTCAGCCAGCCTGGGTGCCGGAAATACTAATTCATTTTCGTCAAGTTTAAATACCGGCATTGTCCATCCTCCTGTCTGGCTATATATTGCTTTTTCTTTCGTAAAGTTTATCATTATTAAAGGGCTTAGTCAAACTGTATTTTTAATCAATTTTTAAGTGACAAATTCATGTTTTCGTGTTATAATATAATTTACCAAAGAAGTCGGTTAAAGTAATGGGAGAGGAGGCGTTTGTTATGATCTATGGTATAGGTACAACTGGATATGCGGCATATCAGGCGCCGATATCGCCTTATGCTGTGACCAATGAGCAGCAGGCGAAGGACGCGGGACTCAGCTCAGCGGAGATAAACGGACTTAAGAAAACCGGAAAGATAGAGTGCAGTACCTGCGCTACCCGTATGTATCAGGACGGCTCGGATGAGGATGTATCATTCAAGACTGCATCTCATGTTTCTCCTAATGCGGCAGGGGCAGCCGTGCGTTCTCATGAGGGAGAGCATGTATCAAATGCCTACAAAAAAGCTGCGACCAATAACGGAAAGGTGCTGAGCTGCGGAGTAGCTATACATATGTCGGTATGTCCTGAGTGTGGCAGAAGCTATGTATCAGGCGGTACCACCCGTACATCCATAAAGTATAATGAGGATAATCCGTATGGAGCAAACGCAAAGAGTATGGATGCAGCCGCAGGGCTTCCCGGACAGAAAATTGATATCGGGGTTTAAGCGGTATTTGGAGGCATTTTTTAAGAAAAAGGTGAAAACGCTATTGGTTCCTTATGTTGGGATATCATTAGCTGTTTTTTGGTTACAGCCCTTATGGAGTATGCCGTGACTATAAAACGTTCAAATAACAGCGGGATTAACGGCAGTTTTTTGAGGGACTCTCATATATGGATATAAAGCGGATTGGATAGTTGGGTGACGATAAATATATAGTGGACTTTATAGAGGTTTGTTATGAGATATAGATTTGTTTGTTTTTTGATTGTAATTATATTATTCGTTAACTGCACAAATGTATTGGTAGGAGCGGTGAATATCAAAGAAACATATGATATTGAAGGGCATGAAAAGGATTTTTCGTTTTATACCCGAACTGCGGAGCTGATATCAGAATATTGGGAAGACGATTATTTTGATTCAATATCATATACTGAAGATTATGGAGCAAGTATAGTTGACGGAGAGTGGTATGTTTCTATAAAGACCTTTTGCGGAGATACAGGCGTTAACTATGCTCGAAGTGGAAAAAAGGTGGTTTTATCCACTGATGAACTGTCTTGGGAATTTAAGATAGATAAATCATCATCAGTACTTAATGGTGAGAAATACAACTTTAATTATAAGCCGATAAAGAAGAACGGCAGGTACATGATAAGTGCGGATGAGATTAATGGAAATATGTGTTTTGATATCAGGGAAGATGAGTCGGGTATAACGATTACAAGACCTTATCAACTTAGACGTTTGATAGTGGAGACAAATGGTAAAAAGATATATCCCGGTTCATACGGGGCTGTAAAATATGTTAAAAACGGGAATACTTATATTCTTCAATTCGATACCGAAAAAGATACCGAACTGGCATATAAAGATTTGTCTTCAAAGAAAAAGATAGTAAGTGTTGAACCGGACAGGTTTATCTCTATGATAGAACCTGAAAATATTCTTAAAGGAAGAGATCAGGCTATACTCGGAACATATGGGGATGTTTATGATTGGAATGTGACTATGATTGGCTCGGATATCCTGGCTTCAAAGATAGAAGAGGCAGGATTGTCAGAAAAGGTTCTTGTTGCCATAGTTGATACCGGTATAGATTATAATCATAGTTTCTTAATGAATAATGTAGTGTCAAAGGGTTATGATTTATTAAATAACGATTATGATGCATATGATGATAATGGACATGGTACTCATGTGGCAGGTATAGTAAAGAGCGTCGTTTGTGGTGCTAGTGTTGAATTGTTGCCTATCAAGGTGTTATCAGGTCAAGGTAGCGGGACTTCGTTGTCGGTTTCAAATGGTATTATTTATTCTGCAGAATGTGGAGCGGATGTTATAAACCTGAGTCTTGGCGGTGCTTCCTATGGTTCAAGTCATTATGAGGATCAGGCTATCCGGAAAGCGATATCACTTGGAAGTGTTGTTGTGGTAGCTGCCGGAAATGATAATTATGACACTGCTTATGAATGCCCTGCACATAACGACTCTGTCATAGTTGTTTCGGCAATTGACTCGGAATATAACAAGGCTTATTTTTCAAACTATGGAAAGAGTGTGGATGTAGCAGCACCGGGAGTCGATATCACAAGCTCAGTGCCGGGTAATGCGTATGAGTCATGGTCAGGTACATCCATGGCTACACCGCATATAAGCGGCCTTGCGGCATTACTTAGGATTATTAATCCTAATGCGGATAATGCGGAGATAGAAAAGAAACTGAGGGCATGTGCTGTAGATCTTGGCTCATCGGGCTTTGATGTGTATTATGGATATGGTGTTCCGTATGTTGGAGATATTGAAGTGGATGATAATGAAATTGTTACGACTGATCCAACTGTAACGCCGGTACCTACTATGGAGCCTGATACACCGACTACGACCCCGGTACCTACATGGGAACCGGATATCCCGACAGCTACTCCTACTGTGCAGCCGACAACAACACCTATAGAGATACCTACCTGGACTCCGGTATGGCCAACTGATACCCCTTGGTGGCCAACATATGCGCCTACGAGTACTCCGGCTATAACTTCTACACCGAGTCCTACAAGTATTCCTGTAATAACAGTTACTCCTAAACCTACAAGCGTACCGGTGATAACTACTGCACCGACACCGCCGGTAATTACAACACCGCCAATATACACCGGGAATATAAGCTGCAGTATAAGTTCATCTTCAAGTTATGTTAATGGACAGAAAACCGTCATTGTTAACATAGTGACCGGAGATGGAATCGCAAAAGTTGTTTTTAAGGCTTCTGATAGAACAAGTTATGAAATAATAAACGAAGGCTCTGGCATCAATAAGAAGATTAATATCTCAGGAAATGGGATAACCTACGAAATTAAGGCTTATGATTATAATGGTAATTTAGTATCCTCGAGTACGGGGTAAAAACAGTTTTTAATAAGCAACATATGACCAAAAAAAGTTTAAAAATTTCTTGTATATATGACGCTCATATATTAAAATAGTAATGGTGCTTTGCACAAGTGTTATTTTAATGTATGGGGGTCTTTTTTATGAATGAAATGCCAAGCATTACGAAGGTAAAAGGGGAGTTGTGCTGGGAACACACTTTTGAGAGATTTAGTGCGGTATGCTATGTACCGGAGAACGATAAGGATGATGAGCTCTTAAACTATGGATTTGTAGCGCCTTATCTCCTGGTATTTGCACCGAAGAAGTTTAGTTTTGATGAGGCTGCTGCTTTTGCTAAGGAGAAGGGGTTCGAAGCATTAGCAAAGGATTTTGCAACAAGCGTTGTTTTTATATATCCTACATCTGCAAACGGGTGGCAGGATGCGGATCCTAAGATTTTTGATGAGATCTTGGAGGAATCAAGGATAAATCAGTATTATAAAGATGGCGTGGCCATCTGCAAAAACCGTTTCACAGGCGGTATAGACGGATATTTTATCAGAGGTGCTCTGTTTAGGACAAATCTGTATGGATATGGCGAGTCGGCTGACTTTATAGCAAAGAACTACTTAAAGCACTTTAAGGGACAGGGCTTGTGGTTTAAGGATGCGGACAGCGCTGCGGTAACCTGTATCTTAGAGAAGCTTTCTGTTATACCGGATGTTGAGGCTGATGATATCCCTGTGATCTCTGTGGGAAACAGCGATGAGATAAATGCTGTACTTAAGGAAAAAGCAAAGTATGTACTGATAAAGGATGAGGCTGATGTAAGAGCTGACTTCTATGCTTTCTCAAGAAAGTTCAGGCGTATGCTGGGACAGCTTGAGCTTGATCCTAATCTGGAGGCTGAGGGTATGGTTATCGAGCCCGGCAGCGAGACCTTGAAGACAGGACCCGACAATATGGGTGATGACAAAGGTACTGAGGAACACAGAGTAGGATATTTCGCATTCTATAACAAGGGCGTATTTGATAACGGTCCTGTGCCGCTGCTTCTGGCTTTCCATGGCGGTGGAGATAACGCTTTTTATATCTCTTATATCTCGGGCTGGGCAAACATAACTCACAGGCATAACTTCCTGCTCGTAGCTATAGAGCATCATCTGAACAGTACCGCTACCGAGATGACTGACCTTATAGAGAGACTTAAGAAAAAATACAATATAGATACAACCCGTATTTACTGCAGCGGTTTCTCAATGGGCGGCTGCAAGAGCTGGGATTTCATAGCAGAACATCCCTCATATCTGGCTGCGGCAGCACCTATGGATGCTACATTTGAGATGGGACGCAATGTATTCGGTCAGGATTCACCTTATCCGTTTAATACCGATGTACCCGTTCCCTGTTTCTATGCGGGCGGTGAGATTACACCCCTGCCTGAGTTACCTTTCCAGGCTCAGAAGTGTCTTGACAGGATAAAGTATATCTTAGAGCTCAACGGTGCTTTTGCATCCTGCGAAAATCCTGAGACTACGGCAGCAGAGAACGTGGCTCAGCTGATAAAGGCCGGTACACCTTCAAAGCTTGCAACGGGTATAAGCAGAAAGTATGATGTAAAGCTCGCAGACAAGGATAACTGGGAAAATAAGATCTGGGGTGTTAACGGTGATGAGACCGTAAAGACATTTGATGAGAGCAGACAGGCTACACTTACCATAGAGCTCTTTAAAAATGGTGAAGGTAAGTGCTATAACGCACTAGGCAGTATCTCAGGCCAGGGCCATGAGTGCAGGGAGCATACCTGTGAAAATGCATGGAGATTTATGAGTAACTTCAGACGTCTGCCTGACGGAAGCATCGAAGGCGGAGATTTTGAAACTATTAAAAATTCATTTACAAAATGATGTGGAGGATATAAAAATGGACGCAGCAAAATGTATTGAAAGCGGAAAAAGTGTGTTAGGTATTGAATTTGGTTCAACCAGAATAAAGGCAGTGCTCATTGATGAGAACCACAAGCCGATAGCTGAGGGCGGACATGAGTGGGAGAACAGATTTGAGAATGGAGTTTGGACTTACTCACTTGATGATATCTGGACAGGCCTTAAGGACTGCTATGCGAGTCTGAAGAAGGATGTTAAGGAAAAGTACGGTATCGGCATCAAGAGATTTGCCGGCATCGGTTTCTCTGCAATGATGCACGGATATATGGTATTTGACAAGGATGGAAATCTTATGGTTCCTTTCAGGACCTGGAGAAATACCATCACCGGCGAGGCAGCAGAAAAGCTTACCAAGGAACTTAATTTCAATATACCCCAGAGATGGAGCATCGCTCATCTTTATCAGGCTATACTTAATAACGAAGAGCATATTGGAAAGATTGATTTCTTAAGCACTCTGGCCGTTTACATCCACTATATGCTGACAGGCAAGCGTGTGGCAGGCGTAGGTGAGGCTTCCGGTATGTTCCCTATCGATACCGCTAAATGTGATTACAACCAGAGCATGGTTGATAAGTTTGATGCACTTATAGCCGGCAAGGGATTTTCATGGAAGTTGCGCGATATCTTACCTCAGGTACTTTCTGCAGGTGAGGCAGCAGGTACTCTTACCGCTGAAGGAGCTAAGCTCTTGGATGAGAGTGGCGAACTGGAAGCAGGCATTCCACTTTGTCCTCCTGAGGGCGATGCAGGTACAGGTATGGTAGCAACTAACAGTGTTGCACAGCGTACCGGTAATGTATCGGCAGGTACTTCTATTTTTGCTATGGTAGTTTTGGAGAAGGACCTCTCAAAGGTTTACCCGATAATTGATATCGTAACCACTCCTGACGGCAGTGCTGTAGGTATGGTCCATTGTAATAACTGTACATCCGACATCAATGCATGGGTGAACTTACTCGCTGAGGCTATAGAGGCAAACGGCGGCACAGTGGATAAGGGTAAGCTGTATGTTACTCTCTTTAATAAGGCTCTTGAGGGCGATCCTGACTGTGGCGGACTTATCTCATACAATTATCTGTCGGGTGAGGGCGTAACAGGTCTTGATGCAGGCCGTCCTATGTTTGTAAGGACTCCTGATGCAAAGTTTAATCTTGCAAACTTTATGAGAACACATATCTATTCAGCATTTGCAACCCTTAAGACCGGCTGCGATGTTATGATAAAGGATGAGGGTGTAAAGGTTGACACTCTTTACGGCCATGGCGGTATTTTCAAGACAAAGGGCGTAGCTCAGGGAATACTTGCTGCAGCACTTAATTCTTCGGTTTCTGTTATGGAGACCGCAGGCGAAGGCGGTGCATGGGGTATGGCTATCCTTGCAGCATACATGGTAAACAAGAGTGCTAATGAGTCACTTCAGGATTACTTAAATGCTAAGGTATTTGCAGGTCAGAAGGGCGAGACCATTGCTCCCGATGCTAAGCTTGTTGCCGGCTTTGATAAGTTTGAAGAAGTATATCTTAAAGGTCTTGCTGCAGAGAAGGCTGCTGTTGAGAATATTTAAGAAAAAACTTTATAAGGGAGTACAAGATGGAGAGAAGAGACAAAATAAATTACTACCTGGATTTAGCAGAGGTAGTTTCTAAGCGTGGTACATGCCTTAGAAAAGCTTACGGAGCAGTTATTGTTAAGAATGATGAAGTAATATCTACCGGATATGTAGGTGCACCCCGTGGCAGGAAAAACTGTTCGGATCTCGGACGTTGTATCCGTGAAGAGCTGAATATTCCCAGAGGTGAGCGTTACGAGCTTTGCCGCAGTGTACATGCTGAGGCAAATGCCATTATCAGTGCTTCACGTCAGGATATGATAGGTGCATCCATGTTCCTTTGCGGTAAGGATGTTAAAACCGGTGAGTATGTGGCAAATTCCAACAGCTGTTCTATGTGCAAGCGCCAGATCATAAATTCCGGTATAGAAAAGGTATACATCCGTGATACTATCGATGAGTACCGTGAGATAAAGGTACAGGACTGGATAGAGGATGACGAATCCTTAGCCGGTAAGTTTGGGTATTAATTGAATGAAGTAATAAATCAGAAATTAATATTATATCATGAAATAAAAAGTGGCAGGATACCAAAGTCCTGCCATCTTTATGTTTTATTGGTGCTAATGTTTGTTATTTCTTATTTAGATTATAACCTAGTACGGCTCCTGTGATACCGCCGAGGATGTGAGTGAACTGGGATACGTTGTCGTCTACGAATATACCCTGGTATATCTGCTGTCCGATATAAAGTATCGCTACCAGTATAAAGGTAAGAGGTATCTCTCGCTCTTTAAAGCTTGTAAATGATGCTAAGAGTATAAATGCAAATACTACACCGCTGGCACCCATGAGAGCCTGATTCGGGAACAGGATAAAGCTGGCCACACCTGTGATAAGTGCAGTAACTGCGATAACTGCAGTAAGTATTTTCCCACCGTAACGTTCTTCCAGCATAGGTCCCAGTATCAGGAGCATCATCAGGTTGCCGGTCAGATGTGAAATATCCAGATGCCCGAAAACATGTCCGAAGAATCTGAGGTATGTAAACGGGCTTGCCATGGAAGCACCAGAACGGTATACCGAGAACAGTAATGCCGTGGAGTTTCTTGCGGTTACTTTATCCAGTACTAACGCCAGTACACAGATAGCAGAAAACGTCAGTACTACAGGTGAATTGATCACAATTTTAAAATTCGGCTTAGTGCCGGATGTTGATTTCTTGTATGCCATTTTGTTGCCTTTCGTGGATTATATGATCATCCTGGCCTTTTCGGGGAAGCAGGAGAAGGTTACATGACTGCTTTCGCCGGCTATCTCGCCGTCGGTGTGGATGGTCATAGGTCTGTCGGTCTGTATTTCTATAGTTTTTGCGGTTATTTGTTCTATGTTCTTATGTTTTACATGATTTCCCTTTATTACCGATGGCATAAGCCTCAGGTGAGTAAATCGTGAAATATCATGTACTATGCATACCGTTATCTTGCCGTCAAACGGATTAGCGGCGGGACCCATCGGCATACCTCCGCCCTCATACCTGGTATTCATGTTAGCTGCAAATATGAGTCTGTCCGTGCGGATCTTGCGCTTACCGTCTATAGTGATAACTGCTTTTGTGGGCTTGTTTGTAAAAATAAGTGAGAGTCCGATCAAATAGTATACAAGCTTCCCGAGACCAATGTTGTTTAGCAGCTTCTTTAATTTGGAGTGAAGAGCTTTTTTACAGATATCGGCATCGTAGCCCATACCTGAGCTGACTCCGAATTTCCTGACGATGCTGCCATCCTCTGAGATTACCAGACCGTGATCCACACGGATGAAGCGCCTCGGATGTATGGTGTTCTCTATGACCTGTAAGGGCTCCTGTGGGATACCGAGTCCGCGTGCCAGGTCATTGCTCGAACCCATGGGGATATATCCGAGGATAAAGTTATCATATCCTGTGAGTCCGTTTATGGCCTCGTTTGCTGTGCCGTCACCACCGGCGATGACAATACGCTTCATCTCGGGGTGCTCTTCGCATATACTGCGGGCAAACTTCTCGGCGTCATTCTTTTTTTCGGTAAAATATACCTTATAATCTATATCAGAACTTTTAAGTCTCTTTTCCAGGTCGGCCCAGAGGGTTTTTGCTTTGCCTGTCTGTGAGCCGGGATTTACTATAAAATAATACATTACATTTTCCTCATGCAAAAAAATAATATACATCATTAATATACCATAAACAGAGGTTTATGTCCATATAAAAATGCGGACCGTACCGATACTTTTATTGTACCGGCCGTCCGCATTTTATAATCAATGTGTGAATAAAAATTTACGCCTTTTTGCGAGAGTACGCAAATCTTATTTGTGATATATTTTTATGTACCTTTAATGAGAGTATTGATCTTATGCATATAACATAGACGATATCTCTTTTTATTTTGACTGTTTTACTCTGTTAATATTTTAATAGACTGCTTTGTTGTGTTGTATTCTGATAAAAACTCTATCTACCCATATATCGCCTCCTTTAAGAAATCGACAGTGTCATTGCCCGGGTAGACCGGGTCAGGTTCAAAGGGAAAGCAGCAGACGGTCATGCCATATCTGTCCTTTTCCCTCATATGTTTGATGTTACCTAAGTTTACGAAAAGTCTCCAGCTTGAGAGAGCGCCGTATATCGACGGAAAAGACTCCAGTTTATCATATTCTCCCATACGCCAGACGGCATCGTTTCCTACGATTATTTTTATGTCACAGAGTAGAAGACGGGACAATCCTGATTTAAAATCACATCCGAGGTCAAATACCATACAGTCGGATCCTAAATCGGCCAGTCCGTTAGTGTCAATACTAACGAAAGGAATGTAGGTTACCCTGTGAAAAGTGAATGGACCGTTGTCCTTGGCACCCAGAGAATAAGCAAGACAAATAATATCATTATGACGGTTCTGCTCTATAAGAGAGACTCTTTTTTTCTCGGTTTCACTCAGATAGTTGCTTATGGCAATAGCTATGTGTGTCGTGCCGCACCTTGGAGCCAGGCCCAGCACACCTATGCGTTTGCCGTTGAAATAGTTATTTGGGGGATTGGTTTTAGATTTGAATATCATTTGATTACTCCGGTTTTTATAGCGAGTTCCTGAAAGACTGAGCTGATATCCGGGTTGTTAAGAAATTCATCGGGATCCCTGATATAAGGGACAGCCATAAAGATTTCCGATGCCAGTGAATCTGTTGTTTCTTTGAGTAAAGCATCGGTCAGGTTTACAAGAAACAGCCGATGGATACATTTCTTCGACAATGCCCTCGTTCTTTTTATCTCGTCCGTTTCCCATATCCTGTTCCCGACAAGAATGCAGACTGCATCTGCCTCGTAGAATTCTTTTGGCATATATTCGGTCAGAGTTCCGTAATCTTTTATGATATCGGACCCGGCAATATCACGGTTTTCACAGAATTTCCTGCTCAAAACCTCAAGCCCGGCCAATGCTCGAAGCTCGTTTATATGTGGTGATATGGAATACCAGGCTTCCGACTCGTTCATTTCGGCATAGGCACATTTTCGCCCCAGGTTTTTCAGGTATGCAGAAAAAAGCAGGGCGATATATGTTGTGCCAAGATTTGGTGCCGCTCCCGCAAATGCTATTTCCAGTGGTTTTTCTGAAAAGCTGCTTGTTTCATTATTGATTTCTTTGATTTTTTCCATAAGTGCCTTGACGCTGCCAAAGCGAGTCCAGACAGTTTTACCGGTGCATTTCTTTACCAGGGCCTGTAGCTGGGCTTCTTTTTTACGGGTGACGTTGCCGTGAGCGAGCATGAACTTTAAAAGCATGCCAAGAGCATAAATATCTGCTTTTTTAGACAGCTTTTCTCCTCTTATCTGCTCGGGAGCAGCATACGAACGCGTGCCAAACACAACATCCGTATCGTCATCCTCGGCTTTAGCACTTCCAAAATCCACAAGAAAACAGTTATCTCCTGAGATTAAGACATTCTCGGGCTTGATATCAAGGTATAACAAACCATTTCCGGGAAGTGCATGAAGGTACTCGATGATTGAACTGATCAGGAAAATGAAATGAATTATTTCTTTCTCTGATAAAAGTCTTTTATTGCAAAGACTTTTTAAAGACTCACCCGGGATATACTCCTCGATGATATAAGTGTACTCATCGTCCTCCTCAAGATCGTAGATCCTGGGGATATGCGGGTTGTTGAGATTTTTTAACAGATGGGCTTCCTTTACCAGACGATCGTGAAAAGTCGATGTCTTTCGGATCCCTTTGATGATACGCCTCACATGAAGGGTTTTGTGTGATGCCAGCCATACCGTGCTGTCCTTATGGCGGCTTAAAAGTGAAACGATCGTGTATTTTACTGCGTCGGCCGTTACTCCTCCTCTCCGCAGCTTTTGTTAAAAACCAGTATCAATATACCATGTTTTTAGGGGAAACGCAAGTTATTTTTTCCTTGACTAAATTCTTAAGGGTGATATAATAATTCTTTAGTATTATTTTAGGAGGAAGGGCTAATGTCTGAAAAGAAACTGATGCTGGGAAACGAGGCTATTGCACGCGGTGCTTATGAAGCAGGCGTAAAGGTTTCGGCTGCATATCCGGGTACTCCCAGTACCGAAATAAGTGAGAATATCGTTAAGTATGACGAGATTTATTGCGAGTGGTCACCCAATGAAAAGGTAGCTATGGAAGTGGCTATCGGTGCATCGATGGCAGGTGTGAGATCGCTCGTTTCCATGAAGCATGTTGGTGTAAACGTTGCTGCCGACCCGCTCTATACAGTGAGCTATATCGGTGTATCCGGCGGACTTGTACTTGTAGCTGCCGATGATCCCGGTATGTACAGTTCTCAAAACGAGCAGGATTCACGTGCTGTAGCCCGTGCCGCACATATACCGGTTATCGAGCCTTCTGACAGCGCTGAAGCCAAGGAGTTTATCAAGTATGCTTATGATCTTAGCGAAAAGTATGATACTCCCGTAATGTTCAGGACTACTACCCGTATCGCTCATTCTCAGGGACTGGTAGAGCTTGAGGACAGATGTGAGCCCATCGATATAGAGTACACAAAGAATGTGGCTAAGAACGTTATGATGCCCGGCAATGCTATCAAGCGTCACCCTGTTGTAGAGGCACGTGAAAAGCAGATGGCTATAGACGGTGCTGATTTCCCGATAAATAAGCTTGAAATGAATGATACCAAGATCGGTGTTATTACTTCGGGTATCCCTTACCAGTACGTAAAGGAAGCGTTACCCAATGCATCGGTACTTAAGCTTGGCTGTGTAAATCCTCTGCCCAAGCAGATGATCATTGATTTCTCAAAGAAGGTCGATAAGCTTTATATAGTAGAAGAGCTTGATCCTATCATCGAGGAGCAGGTTAAGTCCTGGGGCATAGAGTGTACCGGTAAGGAAATACTTACCATACAGGGTGAGTACAGCACAAATATGCTGAAAAAAGCAATCCTCGGGCAGGAGCTTCAGATAGAAGTAAAGGCTGATGTGCCCGTAAGACCTCCTATCCTTTGTCCCGGATGTCCTCACAGAAGTACATTCTTTACTTTGAATAAATTAAAGATACATGCAGCAGGCGATATCGGATGCTACACTTTAGGTGCAGTTGCTCCTCTTAGCGTAGTTGAGACCACTGTTTGTATGGGTTCTTCCATTTCAACTCTCCATGGTATGGAGAAGGCCAAGGGCAAGGATTATATCAAGGACTGGGTAGCAGTTATCGGTGATTCGACATTTATGCATACCGGTGTTAATTCACTGATGAATATGTTCTATAACCAGGGTACCGGTACAGTACTTATCCTTGACAACTCTACCACAGGTATGACCGGACATCAGGACCATGCAGCCACAGGAAAGACCCTGAAGGGCGAGATAGTACCTGCTATCGATCTTTACAAGCTCTGTCATGACGGCATCGGTATCGAGAATACCAGGATTGTTAATGCGTTTGATACCAAGGAGCTTGAGAAGGCTATCAAGGAAGAAGTTGCAAAGGATGCAGTTTCGGTTATCATCGTTCAGGCTCCTTGTGCATTGCTCAAATCTAATAAGCCCAAGCCTGCATTCCACATTGATACAGATAAATGTAAGCGCTGCTATATGTGTATGAAGCCTGCATGTCCCGCTATTACCAAGGCTGATGACGGTACTGTTTCAATCAATGCTACTATGTGTAACGGATGCGGTCTGTGTGAAGGCCAGTGTAAGTTTGGAGCGATCATTAGATAAGGAGAGGACAAAATGGAAACAAAGAATATAATGATAGTCGGTGTAGGCGGACAGGGCACACTGCTTACCAGCCGTATACTTGGCGGTATTACCATAAAGGCAGGATATGATGTAAAGCTCAGCGAGGTTCATGGTATGGCACAGCGTGGCGGAAGCGTTGTTACTTTCGTACGTTACGGAGAGAAGGTCAATGAGCCCATAGTTGAGGAAGGACAGGCAGATGTCCTCATTGCGTTTGAAAGACTTGAGGCTTTAAGATATGCTCATTTCTTAAAGAAAGACGGCGTACTCGTTGTAAATGACCAGAGGATCGATCCCATGCCTGTTGTTATAGGTGCTGCAAAGTATCCCGAGGGCATAATCGAGGGACTCGAAAAGAAGTATAAGGTGCTTAAGGTAGATGCTATGGCAGAGGCACTTAAGCTTGGAAATGCCAGAACCTTTAATATCATAGTACTTGGCATGGCTGCAAAGCATATGGATTTCAAGAAAGAGGACTGGCTTGAGGTTATCGAAAATACAGTACCGGCCAAGACTATTGATATAAACAAGCAGGCGTTCGAGGTTGGATACGCAATGTAAATCAATCACAGGGACGGTTCTGCGGTTGATTTTAGAAAAACAGATATATGTTATATAACGTTATAATATCTTAAATAAATAGTTTGACATTACTATTAATATATTATAGAATTTTTTTAATAACTCCGCCTCCATATACACGGAGACGGAGTTTAAATTATTTAAAGAGAGGACAACCCCATGATCTGGAATGAATCAAAGGAATGCATGAGCCGTGACGAGATGGAGCATCTCCAGAGCACGAGACTCGTAAAGCAGGTTAATTATGTTTATCACAACGTAGAGTATTACCGCAAAAAAATGCAGGCAGCAGGTTTGGAGCCCGGAGATATCAAGGGCATTGAGGATATCACCAAGCTGCCCTTTACCACGAAGGACGATTTAAGAAACACATATCCCTGCGGACTTTTTGCAGTTCCGAGATCCGAGGTTGTACGTATACATGCTTCATCAGGTACCACGGGAAAGGCTACCGTAGTCGGTTACACCAGACGCGATATCGAAATCTGGTCTGAGTGCGTATCCCGAGTACTTGCCATGGCAGACATCGGAAAGAATGATACCGTACAGGTTTCCTACGGATACGGACTTTTCACCGGCGGTCTTGGTGCACACTACGGTGTTGAAAATGTAGGAGCTACCGTTGTACCCCTTTCTACCGGTAATACAAAGAAGCAGCTTACCATGATGAAGGATCTGGGTGTTACAGCCATCATGTGTACTCCTTCATACCTTATGTATCTGACAGAATCCATTGAAGAGCAGGGTATCTTAGATGAGCTGCAGCTTAAATCAGCAGTCTGCGGTGCAGAGCCCTGGACTGAGGAAATGAGAAATCAGATTGAGTCAAGGCTTCATATAAAGGCACATGATATTTACGGACTCAGCGAGATTATGGGACCCGGTGTCGCAGGTGACTGTGTATACCACAAGGGACTCCATATCAATGAGGATCATTTCCTGCCTGAGATCATTTCTGCCGATACTCTTACTCCTATCGGAGACGGTGAGATCGGAGAACTGGTATTTACTACGCTTACTAAGGAAGCACTTCCTCTTATCAGATACAGGACAAAGGATCTGACCAGTATCAGCCACGGCAAGTGTGAGTGCGGCCGTACAACCGCCAGACTTTCCAGATTTGTCGGACGTTCGGATGACATGCTTATCATCCGCGGCGTAAATGTATTCCCTTCACAGGTTGAAGCAGCTCTGTTAGAGATGGGTGAGACCAGTCCCAACTACCTTATGATAGTTGACCGTGTAAACAATCTTGATACCCTGGAGGTACTGGTTGAGGTTGATGAAAAGTTCTTCTCGGATGAGATCAAGGAACTTGAGAACCTCACTAAGAAGATAACCCATGTTCTCCAGCAGGCACTCCTTATCCAGCCCAAGGTTAAGCTTGTAGAGCCCAAGACACTGGAGAGAAGCGAAGGCAAGGCTAAGCGCGTTATCGATAATCGTAAACTGTGATTCACACAGATTGTTTGAATTATAAATGTATCGGAGGTAACAACATGATATTAAAACAGTTATCAGTATTTGTTGAAAATAAAGAAGGCAGAATGAAGGATATCACTCAGGTGCTTAAGGACAGCAATATCAATATCCAGACTCTTTCGCTGGCAGATACAACCGAGTATGGTATGCTCAGACTCATAGTATCGGATCCTGAACAGGCTAAGGCTAAGCTCCGTGAGGCTGGTTTCCCGGTAAGCATTACAGATGTACTTGCTGTTAAAGCAAGAGACCAGATCGGTTTCCTTCATGATATGCTCTGCAAGCTGGATGCCAATATCACAAGCATTGAATATATGTATACACTTCCTACAGAGGATGGCCCTGTTGTGATCCTTAAGGTAGCTAATCCTGTTGAAGTTGAAAAGGTTTTGGAAAATATATAATTGAGTTAATAAATTGATATTAAGTTTTTGACAAAATCTGCCGAAAAGTATTATGCATGGATGCAATAACTTTTCGGCGGATTTTTTTACATGGAGGTTCCGGATAACCCGGGAGTATATTCTTTTATTCGGAAATGGTCCGTCGTCGAAACGGAGAATCACATGCGTATAAATGAAATGATAAATAATATAAATAACGGAGCGGGCACAGGGATAAATACTGATTTATCCTCAGTTAACAGTGCCGGCTCTTTTAAGGATAAAACGACGGCACTTTTTGACGATAAAATGAGTGCGGTCGGTTTTTTTAAGGCTTCTGAGACCAAAAATGTAAAGGGAAGCTTTAATTACACCCTTGATGAGGCCAAAGGACTGGCGGATAAGGACGGAGCCTTTGGAGATAAGCTCTTAAACAGTTTAAACGGTGATCATAATAATGATAAAGAACTTGTAAAAAACCTTACCGGGGATGATTATGATGATTTAAGTGACGAAGGTATGTCACTTGAAAAGTTTAGCAAGGAACGCCTTGAAAGAGCCATAGAGAGAATCAAGGAAAACAGAGAATTCAGGGATGTGCAGCTTTCTGAGGGTGTGGAGAAAAGGCAGGATTACAGGGAATCGGTTGAAAAAATGGCGGTTTCAAATCTGGCTGAAAACGGTTCTGAGAAACTGATAGCCAAACTGCTGGCGGAGGCTGATATCCCGGTGACTGAAGAAAATATTGAGGAAGTAAAGCAGGCAGCAGATATTGCTGTTAATGCAGGAAAACTTAATGATTCCTCGGAAAGCTACCTTATAAAGAACGGCCTTGCACCGACTATCGGAAATATATATAAAGCATCTCACAGCGGAGAAATGAGGACTGTTAAGCTGGATGATGCATCATGGGAAGGATTAAAGACAGGGGCGCTGGATATTATAAGTGAAGCAGGAATAGATACCGAAAAAGGTCTGGAGTCTGCCAGATGGCTTGTAGAGCATGATATACCCGTAACTGCTGAGAATATTTCCTACAAGGCAGAGCTTGATGAATACAATGCCAAACAAAACATTGATCCTGCAAGGAATGAAATATACAGTGCGGCTGTAAAGTCAATGCAGGCCGGAGGCAGTGCGCGGGACGGTATGCTTATAGTAAGATTTGATGAAGCAATGGCCAGCATGGACAAAGAAATGGCTGACCTTATAGGAAAACTCCCGACGGTAGGGAATGCGGCCATCCATCAGGCTATCATGGACGGAGCTACTGAGGAAAGCGTTACCTTGCCTCAGCTGTTAAGTGCAGAGGAAAAAGTTGAGGCGACCAATCAAGCTCTTGCCGGTATTACATCAAAGATGTCGGAGGAAGAAGTAACTGTCAGGATCAGGCTTGAAGAAGTCAGGATAAGCCTTAATCTGGAGGCCGGAAGACGGCTCATGGCCAACGGCATCGATATTCTTTCCGACGGACTCATGAGAGTATCAGAAGGCTTAAGAGAGCTGCAAAAAGAATTATTTGAAAATATTTACAAAGAAATAGGTGCTGATCTTAAAACAGGTCTTATTAATGCCGGCGAAGGAACGGCTGAAAGCCTGATGGGTATTTCCGAGGCAGCAGAGCTTGCGCTTGAGACAAAGCTGGGTCTTGAGAATATTTCCAACTCGCCGCTTGATTTTTATAAAGCAACCTTTGAAGTGAGACATACCGTAACTCTGGCAGAGTTATCGGCTGACGGAGAGCTGCTTATCAGGGAATCGGTAAGCGGTACATCGGGATCTGTCAGTGTAAATCCTTCTTCGATGCAGATGGCACTTGCTTCTTATGAAGGTTCTTCAACAGAAGTAAGAAGGGACTTGGGAGATTCTATAAAGAAAGCGTTTGCAGGATCGGTTGACAGCCTGCTTTCGTCCAACGGCCTGGAACTTACCGAGGGTAACCGCAGGGCAGTAAGGATACTTGGATACAACAGCATGGAGATCACGGCTGAAAATATAGAAGAGATCAAGTTCTACGATGCCAAGGTTACAGGCCTCATAGAAAGGATGACGGGACCTGTGGTGATGACCATGATCAGGGACGGGATAAATCCTCTCGAGTGTACTGTTGATGAGCTTGATGCGAAAGTGTCTTCCATAATAAATGAACAGGGTAATACCTTGGAGCAGAAATACAGCGAATTCCTGGTCAGGATGGAAGAAACAAATTCCATTACTGAAAATGAGAGAAATGCATATATTGGGATATACAGATTACTGTATAATGTAGAAAAGGATGATGGCGCGGCTATAGGAAGCCTGCTTAATTCAGGCAGGGAGCTTACATTCGGAAACCTGATGACCGAAAGCAGGACAAGGGTTACGGCAGTTGATCTGTCTGCAGATGACACCACAGGGATTAAAACATCATCATACACAAATTCGGTTACCGATCAGATTAATACTGCTTTTAATTATCAGAGAAGTCTGGTAAGGGATTCGCTGGGAGTGACTGATCCCGGTCTGTGGGATAAAGCTCTTTCGGGAAAGAATTATCCCGAGGTTACGATAGAAGAGCTGCATGACGGCTTGTTTCCCGAAAATACCGCAGGTAACGGTTCGGAAGATTTGACGGTTAATAATGTAGGTGTCTCGGACTTAAGAGCACAGGATATAGTTAAAACAATGACAGCAAATACACCTGCATCCGCATTCCTTAACAGCTTTGGTATAAAGGACAGCTTTGAAAACAGAAAAGTGGTCGAAGATGTGTTAAGTGGCAGCTTTGATGAGGATTCTGCAATTTCCGTTACCGCTGAAGAACTAAATGATGCACTTGAAAGCGGATCAAAGTTTGATGAGCTTTTAGGTATAAAGACAAGGATGGCCAATGCACTTACAGGACAGGCCTTTAGGACTGCAATAACCGCTCAGGCAGCAGCCGAGCTTAACGGCAGGGTCGAGAGGATTGGAATGTTAAAGGCTTTGGCGGGCAAAGGTCATTACAGACTTAATGTAAGCGATGGCGAGGAGTCAAAGACGGTAAACCTTACTATAATAAGAAATGAAGGCAATGCCGGTACGGTATCTGTTGAGATACAGAAGCAGGATTACAATATGCAGGCAGACCTGAACCTGGTTATGATGGATCAGAGATATAACGGACCTGCCATAACCAAAGGAAATGTGTATTTTACGGATAACAGCGTGTCTGATAATGCCGGGCAGACAGGGTCTAAGGATGCATATATAGAAAAAATCAGGACAGCACTTGAAAATTCCGGGATTAATGCCGATAATATTAATATAGTGGGCGAAAACAGAAACAACGAATCCTATGTTTCGTATCTGGCACAACAGCGAAAAGCAAGTTCGGACAGAGAAGAAAATACAAATAATAAAGATACTATATTCAAAGTGGCTAAGGCTGTTTTATCAGCTTTTTAAGGGGAGGTTTACATGAGAATAAATCATAATATCTCAGCATTACAGACAAATGCACATATGAGAAAGACAGGAAATGCGTTGGATAAGGCGATGGAGAAGCTGGCTTCAGGCTATAAGATCAATCGTGCATCGGATGATGCGGCAGGCATGGCTATATCCAGAAAGATGAAAACTCAGATAGCAGGCCTGGAGCGTGCTTCCATGAACGGGTCGGATGGCATTTCTGTTATACAGACCGCTGAAGGAGCACTGAACGAGGTAACTTCCATTCTTCAGCGTTGCCGCGAACTTTCGGTACAGGCTGCAAATGATGTTAATACCGTGGATGACAGGGCAGCTATCCAGCAGGAGATTAACGAGCTTATGAAGGAAGTTCAGCGTATTTCCGAGACTACCGAGTTTAATACAAAGACGCTTCTGGATGGAAATCTGGATAATAATTCTTATACCAATAATTCTAAAGTAGAGCTGATATATTCTTCGGATACTGTTGCGGCTGCAGAATACACCATGAAGGTCACAAAGGATCCCAGACAGGCTGTAGTAAACTGTGGAAATGTTACAGCAGGATCGGTAGGGACCATAGATGAAGCAAAAGCAGGCTCGGTCAATATCAACGGTATGTCCATAGAGATAGGCGTGGGAGATACTTTAGATACCATATTCCCTAAGCTTCGTGATGAGTGCGATATGTTGGGCATAGATGTTTTTTTTGGAACGGGCCCTGCTGTAGGAGGACCTGAGGAGAGTGCAGGATACACAAAGACCGATATAGGTACAGGCAGTCTGGTATTTATGTCCAGGGGCTATGGTTCAACACAGAAGATAGATATCCAGTGTGATAATGCGGCTCTGGCGGCTTCACTGGGACTGTCAACCGATACAGTAACCGCTAAGGGTGTTGATGCTGAAGCGGAGCTGGTATATGCAGATCCTACCGATCCTACTAATACTTGCCAGTTTAAAAAGACGGCAACAACTTCGGGCGACGGAAACATAGTAACCGTTAAGGACAGCAACGGATTTGAGATGAGATTCCGTGTAGAACCGGGTACTGCCAATACCGTATTTACCGATGCTAAAGGTGATAAATCCGCAGATGCATCGTCTGCCGGTGGAACTACTGCAGAGGTTAATTCTACACTGCTCAGTGCAGGCACCATGTTCCTGCAGGTTGGCGCTAATGAGAACCAGACCATGGAGGTTAAGATCCCCAGGATCGATCCCGAGACTCTCGGTATACAGGATGCCAATGTTATGACTCACGAAAGTGCGGATCGTGCAATCTCACTGTTTGACAATGCGGTGAACTTTGTATCTTCAATACGTGCAAAGCTTGGTGCTTACCAGAACAGACTGGAGCATACTATAGAAAACCTTGATACTGCAAGCCTTAACATGACTGAGGCTATGTCAAGAATAGAGGATGCGGATATGGCTGAGGAGATGACAAACTTCACCCAGCAGAATGTACTCCAGCAGGCAGGTACAGCTATGCTGGCACAGGCTAATGAGAGACCGCAGACTATATTGAGCTTACTTAACGGTTAATGGAGAATAAATGATGGATAAAGAAAAGCAAAAGGATTTCGCTAGGCGAGTAAGTCAGGCGAATAAGACACAGCTCGTAGCTATAACATATGATATTATCCTTGAGAACATCAAATGTGCCAAAGAGGCTGATAGTGTTGACGGTTTCCGCGCAGAACTCAAGTCCGCACAGAAATTCCTGGGTGAACTTATGAGATCGCTTGATTTTAAATATCCTATTTCCGTTAATCTGCTGAGGATATATGAATATGTTAAGGTAATACTTGTATCAAGTGAGATTTCCGGCGAAAACAGGGGCCTGGACAGTGCTGAAAGTGTATTGGCCAAGCTGGGTTCTGCTTTCCATGAGATTTCATCCAAGGATAACTCCGGAGCCGTTATGGAGAATGCACAGCAGATCGTGGCAGGGCTTACCTATGGGAAAGGAACACTGAATGAGGCTGATATGACAGCCGGCGCAAACCGTGGATTTTTAGCATAATATGACTTGATCCCGAAGGGATCGAGTCAGTCGGTCCGAGCGACGCATGGCGCGGTATAATCAAAAGAAACCCGGAGTGAAACGGAGGGTTTCTAACATAAGACTTGATCCCAAAGGGATCGAGTCAGTCGGTAGAGGCAGGTTCATTATGGACATACATATAGGAGATAAACTGAAAATGAAGAAGCCCCATCCCTGCGGAAGCCAGGAATGGGAAGTCCTGAGGGTTGGCATTGATTTCAGGCTCAAGTGTTGCGGATGCGGACATCTGATCATGATCCCTAGAAAGCAGGCCGAGAAGAATGTGAAGCTGATAATCCCTAAGGAAGAGCCCGGAGAGGGCTGACGGAAAACATACATATAAAAAAGTAAAAAAAGAACTTGACAACGCTTGCGATACGTGGTAAATTATTTAGGCTGGTGTCACAGTTCTTTTTTTGATGCTGGTAAATCATTAGCCGCAGGCAAATACCACGTTGTCTGTGAGATTATATTATGGAGGTGGAAGTTGTGCGAGTAAAAATTACATTGGCATGTACAGAATGCAAGCAGCGTAATTACAACATGACGAAAGAAAAGAAGAATCATCCTGACAGGATGGAGACAAAGAAGTATTGCAGATTCTGTAAGAAGCATACGATGCACAAGGAAACCAAATAACAGAAAGGAAGGTACACTATGAGTGATGCAGCAGAAACTTCCAAGAAGAAAG
>JAEEVK010000172.1 GCA_016287095.1 Lachnospiraceae bacterium | reverse complement strand
TGTATCGGTACTTCCACAACAGGGACATTTGATCTGGGCTCTCTTGTTATCCAAGGTATATTCTGTTTCACCTGTCTTACTCTTTTTAGTTCCGGTTTTTTCAGTGAGTTTGATCTTATTGGCCTTTGCAAACCTAAGAAGCAAATCGGATAATATACCGATATCTCTCTTACTATATTCAGATATATCATATTCACAGTACTCAAGCAGCTTTGACACGGTAAAACAGCTGCCATTATCGGCTTCTCTCAGTTCTTCAACCAGTTTCTCAGCCTTATATCTTAATTCGGTCTTTGAGAAATTACCGGACTCTATTTTTTCTTTACATGAAGATATATCCCTATCGCCAAAGAATCCGTCCTCTATAATAAATCCGTCTTTATCCACTCCGTGCTTATTTGGTCTCGACATAATATACCGCCTCCCTTCTCCTATACCATTATATAATACATCCGGTCCCATAGTAAAGTATTAATTTACTCCGGATACGACTTATTTTTTTTACTCCATGCCTCATAGTCCTCAATAAACTTCTTAAGCAGTTCCTTGTCCATTATAAAAGACTTGCTGAAAGGATTGATAACTACACCTTGGAGATCGTCTCCGGCCAATCCACACTTCAGTACATCCAGTATAGCTACCGGCATGATCACATTGGCGGTTTCACCCTTTTCAAGCTCGCGTTTGTTGATATACAAAGGAAGCCAGTATTTGCCTTCGCCATCTATCATGGTATCCATACGCAGCCTTACTTCATCTTTTATCTGTACAGTGTCACCCAGTTTTACATGCTCAATATCAATGCCTTCTCCCAGGACATTATTGACATCCACAAAGGGCATCGGTACTAAAGCATCTTCTTTGATCCTCTTTGCCATAATATTTAGGAATGTTATAAAAGCATCAGGGCGCTTATTCTCATCCTCTTCGTTGATAAATAGTTTGAAAGCAGCATCTAAGGGAGCATTATCAATGTACTCATCCACCTCATCAGATATATTTCTGCCGACAAAACGATCAAAGCGTTCGATGACTTTAACCATGTCCTTCTCAGACCTTTTCAAGCATTCAATCCTAAGCAGGATCGGCATATCATAGAATGCTTCCGCCATAGCTCCTGCTATAGCTGCAAGTGTATCGGTATCGCCACCCAGGGATACCGCATTCCTTACAACATCCTCATAACTTGTACCATCAAAGAAACTACGGAGAGCCTTGGGCAGTGAATCCTGACATGACTCAACATGCTCATGTCTTTTTCGCATCTCATCAAGAGTTTCGGAAATATCGTAACCAAATTCCTTTACCACATAGCTCTCAATGTTTTTCTTCTCCCAGCCGGTACGAGCAAGATATATTACTGCTGCTGTACACTCTGCTCCCTTGATACCTTCGGGATGATTGTGTGTCACGTTTGCAGTAGCCCTTGCAACCTCCCTAGTCCTCTCAAGTGAATCATACAGCCATCCAGCTGCCGATACACGCATGGCTGAACCGTTACCGTAGCTGCCGTAAGGTCTGGGATCCTTAGACGCGATCCATCCGATAAACCTGGCACCGTATCCTGCATAGGGGTACTTCTGTCCCCACCTCTGCATGGATTTTATACAAGCTGCTTCGATCTCGCTGACTGGTGCATCCTTACCTGCATCCATAAGAGCCTCTGCTATGGCCACAGTCATCACCGTATCATCGGTCCACTTACTCTCGTAAGTCAAAAGTTCAAAATCCTTTGTCCAGCCTTCCCTATCAAACTCAAATCTGCTTCCTACAATGTCTCCTAATATCGCTCCGTACATAACATTTACCTGCCTTTCCTGTGCTGTAATCTCTCTTTAGTTTCTTTTGATCGGCTCGTTAACATTTGTTTTACCGACCTCTTTCTTTATTGTGAGATTATCTTAACACAGAAAATTTAGTTTGCGGTCGCCCACCGGGGGACTTTTATTATCTTACTACATAACGATTAATAAAATAGGCGGACAGTCTGTCCGCCTAAAGTACAAGCCTTTTACTTATTTTAGTGAAATTCTTTATCATCGATTAAGTTCCCGCATGATATCTCCTAACATGTGTAAAAAAATAGCGGGTGTCTTACCCGCTTCTTGGTGGACCCGGGTCTTTCGACCAGCCCAGAGAGTATTGCTACCCTCTTCTTGTATGTTAGTTTAGCATAAAAAAGCAGAAAAATCAAGTCGTTTTTGAAAAATTTCAAATTTAATACAATCCTATTCCCGTTAGTTTACATATATCCAGCATAATATTTATCTCAATAATATTGTACTGACCATTTAGAAGGCATTGCTTTACCAGCTTATCTCTCTTGTCATATGGGTTAAATGCCATGTCAGCACTTGCCAATAGTTCTTCCGCCTCTTCCAATGATAGCCTTAAACCAATGCAAAATCCAAGTACGGTTCTCTTCTGAGGCTTTTTAGTATCACCGCTCAAAATTTTAGCAAATGCTTTTCTATCCACATTAGAACTCTTATAAACTACAGCATTATCCATATCCTTCTTTATGATCAGATTTCTCAAATGATTCCTGAATGCAAATTCCGCCTTACCATCATTGGCATATAAATTACTGTCAAACGTCTTACTGTTGAACGGCTTGGAATTCAAAGGCTGCTTAGCTGAAACATCTCCCGGTATATCTGTTGGTTCTTTCTTAGGTTTCTGGCCCTTCCTTATTTTCGAAGCCTTATAAGCCTTCGGCATCCCATCCTGTACATCAATAATATTCTCGTGCAGAGTTATTGATTCATCATACGGATTATTTCCTTCAGGAACCTCATAATAATCCGACTCCCTGCGCAGATACTCAAGCTCTCTACGGTATCTCTCCCTTTCTCTTTCAAACTCACGTGTACCGATACCGTATTCCTTCTGATGCGCTTTTATGACTTCATCATCATTTATAAAGGATTCTACCTGGAAAAAAAGATTTCTGGACAGCCTGAAAGCCTTGTCATCAAAGACGACAAGTTTAACATTCATATCCACGTCTTCCCTCATCAGGAAGCTGCTGATAGTATCCATCGCTATACGAAGAGCATCTGCCTTAGGGAACCTATATACACCTGTAGCTATAAGTGGGAATGCTATACTCTTGCATCCAAGCTCATTAGCCTTTTCCAGTGACTTCGAATAGCAGCTCTTAAGAGCCTCAAACTCTCCCTTATCTCCGCCACCCCATGCAGGAGCCACAGTATGGATGATATACTTTGCTTTTAGCTTAAATGCGGGTGTGACCGCTATATCGCCACACTTGATTACACCTATCTTCTTACGTTCTGCCAATAGCTGCTCCTCACCGGCAGCCTGATATATCGCACTGTCCGTCCCACTTCCGTAAATGGGTTTCGGATTGGCAGTATTAACTATGGCATCTGCTTTTACTTTTGTAATATCATTTCTTATGATCTGAAAAGGCATAATATCACATCTCCATGACAGTTTTTAATACAGCCTACCTTTATTCACACATGGTAAAGATGGTCTGTTTCCAGGAAAGTCACCTATATACTTCTTCAGTTAGGATAAACCTTTCTGCATTAACTTAATTCCGCGCAGTCTTCTTCAGATATAAAAACCTGTGCTGCTTTAGTGAGATCATTTTCAAGAATTTCTTCTGATTCTATTAACCTGATGACCTTTGCAACATTTCCGGCTGCATCGTATGTTTCCAGCCATATTCCCATAATATCATCATCAAGATAATCATAACCATTATCCGTTACTACACCATCTGTATATTCATCAATTCTGTCAGGAAGTACATACCTTATATCAAGATCAGGATTTCCCATCTTGTCTGAATCAAGGGTAATAATAATTGTTTGCATAATCTCTCCCTTCAGTTTCAAATTTGATGACTTAATCAATATCCTATGCAGTGTACTCACCAAAAATCAAATAAAACAGAAACCTCAGAAGCCGGATATCTTACGGAAAAATAAATCCGAATTATAATCATGTGCTTCTCACAAACGTACACTTCGGATACCCGAAGCATCCATACAGGAAACAGGGGACGGTCCCCTTATGTATGCTCTAATTGTTCCAAAAGATCCGGTATATCATTCTTTAATGTGTCAAATATTATATTAAGATCAACATTGCCGTAATCATGCACTATCCTATTTCTAAGCCCGGATATTTCATCCCAAGGCAAATTACTGTTTGCATCTTTATAAGCTGCTTATATCCTTTTAGCACTTTCTGATATTTGAATCATTCTAAATAACATT
>JAEEVK010000050.1 GCA_016287095.1 Lachnospiraceae bacterium | reverse complement strand
GTTACGTTATTGTACTTATCAAGTCCCTGGAAGCCTGTGATCACAACGATTTTTCTCTGCTCAAGCTCTGCTCTGATCCTCTCGGAATCAATAGAAGTCAGTCTTGCATTTGTGTAATCACTGGTAGTATGCATAACTACCTGAAATGCATTAAGTGATACTGCCGGTACTCCGAGCTCTGCCATAGCCATACACATAAGTGATACGGAAATCTGCTCTCCTACCGATACCAGCATGTCAAGCTCGCGCTTCGGAGGCTTGGGATTGATGTCCTTTGCTTTTGCGATAAGCTCGTTTGTGGTTTTACCCATTGCCGAAAGAACTACTACAACATCATTGCCTGCTTTGTAATCTTCGATACAGCGATTGGCTACATTGTAGATCCTTTCTTTGTTTGCGACGGAAGAACCGCCAAATTTCTTTACTACTAACATTGTTTTACCTCTATATCTTTCTTTAATAATTTTCAATCATAAACGCGGATCTTACTTAATGCATTAAGCTTTGCGATCTTAGAGTTGAAATCATCCTCGCTCATAGCCTCGGTGATAAATGCAACCTCACCTGACTTTGATGATGCGCTCTCTGCTGTAACACCCAGAAGCTTTCTGGCTTCCATAGCCTCGTTTTCATTGAGTCTTACATAGAATCTGCCAACACTGCTTCCCTGCTTTGCCATATTGGCCTTTTCCCTGGACCATATGGTATCCGAGGGAAGTCCGTAATACTTGGCAGCCTCGATGATATCTCCTGCTACAGCTCCGGCAGTGGGAAGCTTGCCTGCTCCCTTACCATAGAAAAGTACGTCTCCGGTAGCGTTTCCTGTAACAAGGATGCCGTTAAATACATTATTTACATGGTACAGCTGGCAGTTCTCAAATACAAGGAAGGGAGCTACCATAGCCGATACCTTTTCATCGTCACGCCTGATATTTACGAGGAGCTTGATCTTAGCGCCAAGTCCCTTTGCTGCCGCAATATCCTCAGCTGTAACCTTTGTGATGCCCTCAGTAGGTATGTCATCACAGTCAACCTGTGCGCCTGCTGCGAGAGATGCCAGAATAGCTGCCTTTCTCTGTGCATCGATACCATCGATATCAGCTGCGGGATTTCTCTCTGCATAACCGTTATCCTGTGCTTCCTTTAATGCCACATTGAAATCCAGGCCATCCTCGCCCATACGTGTAAGTATATAGTTTGTGGTACCGTTAACGATACCCTTTATCTCTAAGATATCGTCTCCGACAAGTGAATCACAGAGTGATCTGATGATCGGGATACCGCCGCCGACACTTGCCTCAAAATAGTAATCACAGTTGTTTTTAGCAGCAAGCTCTATAAGTTCTGCACCGTGAGCAGCAACGAGCTCCTTATTTGATGTACATACTGACTTACCACGTGATAAAGCCTTCTTTGTAAACTCAAATGCAGGCTCCATGCCTCCCATAACCTCGGCAATGATCTTTACCTCAGGGTCATCAAGAATGATGTTTACATCATGTACAAGCACCTTTTCCACAGGATTACCGGGAAAATCCCTCAGATCCAGCACATACTTAACCTCGATGGGCTTGCCTGCACGTTTGGCGATGATCTCGCTGTTCATATTTATTACATCAAATACTCCGGAACCTACTGTACCGAAACCTAATATTGCTATCTTCATATATTTACTGCTCCTGTCATTTTATTCTCTACCCAATATTTTCAGGGAATTGATACCATGTATCCCCTCTATGGCAGTGATTATCTCATTTACTTCCTTTGTCTCGGGCCTCATCTCCATACCCAGAGTCACTGAAGCAATACCGCCTATCGGAATGCTTTGATGGATGGTAAGGATATTGGCTCTGCACTTTGCGATCTCATTTAAGACATTTGACAGCAGTCCGGGTTCATCATCCAAAAGAAGCATAATGTTTATGGTCTTGCCACGGCTGTTTTCATGGAACGGAAAGATATCGTCCTTGTACTTATAGAAAGAACTTCTGCTGATACCGAGCTGCTCCGTCGCTTCCTGAACAGTGATGGCCTTTCCCGAATCCAGCAGTCTTTTGGCCTCTATTACCTTCAAAAGCACATCCGGTACAGCCTTTTCTTTTACCAGATAATACTTGTCCTTCTCATTCATACCCAATACCTTTCTGTATGCGTCTCAAAAACATTTGTCCGTTTAACGTGGATACTATACCACAGACAAATAAAAAAAGCAAGCATCTTTTTCCCGATTTTATAGAAAAATTTGCCTGCTTTTTTGTGCTAATTATACAAGAGACCCAACCCTTCTCAAGATTTCACCAGTATAACCAGTCCGTCATAGTCAGACAGATTCTGTATTTTTACCTTCCCGTCCTTTATCTCTGTCTTTATCCCCTTGCGAGAGAAGCTCTCAATCTCAACATCTGAAGCATTGTCTGATAAGCACTTTAAAACTATAACATCCTTAACTCCCGGAAGATCAAATTCTACAGTTGTCTCCCCATTCATTGCAAATGTATTTACCACTGCCATCAGACTCTTTCCATCCTCGGCAAGTCTCACTACTGCCTGCCAGCCCTTTAAGTCATTGTAGCTTTCCTGGTATGGACCGTAACGGAAATTTCGCCCTGATTTTATGGTCGGAGCACACTTTTTATAGAATGCTATAGCCTCATCGGTTATCTTCCACTGTTCTTCCGAGATAGTGCTCATATCTCCCGAAAGGCACATCCTGCCAAGGAAAGTATTTGAAAGTGAGTAATAAAGCCTCTTCTCATCATCCTTTGCACGGAGCACTGCCCATATCTGGCTCTGCGCGGGAAGTATGGCTCTTGCGACATTTGCCGCTACCACTGGGATAGCCTGCCATTCATGTGCATCGGAGAAGGATGCCATAGAGGTCACTGCCTGCATCGAAGGCTCAAGTCTGTGTCCGCCTGAAGAACAGTTCTCAATAACCATATCAGGTATTTCTTCTCTTATCTTCTTAAAGAAGTTTCTTGAAGCGACCAGGCTCTGTCTCATACCTTCACCCAAGGATTCAGCTCCTTCACATCCGATACCAAGGTTATCGTTATAGTCAACCTTCAGATACCCGAAGCCGTTATCCTTCAGGTTCTTAATTACACGCTCAGTAAGGAAATCTATTACCTCAGGCTTTCTCATGTCAAGGAAGCGCCTGAACATCGTCTGTATCGGGATACCGTCGCGTTTAAGCAGCATATCCTCGTTTTTAAACATGTCCGAGTCCTTGCCAACTACCTCCATCTCGTACCAAAGACCGGGGATCATACCGCATTCCCTGATCTTATCGGCAGTCTTTTTAAGTCCGCCCGGGAATTTATTTGTATTGGTTATCCAGTCACCTATATCGGACCAGTCATTTCCGTCCTTTACATGCCAGCCGGCATCGATCACACAGTACTTTATACCGTGTCCTTTGAGTCGTTCCGCTATAGACTCCATCTCCTTCTCATCGGGATTTCCCCAGCTGGTACAGTATTCATTAAAGATTATCGGCAGGTCTTTTTCGGATTCCGGTACATTCTCAAGATTAACCGTTTGGGCACTTGTCATGCGCCAGCTTATCTCATCGATCGTAGCCTGCATATTACTGTCATTATAATCATTGCATACATTACCTGTAAGTTCAGGATTATTCCTACATACAGTCATTATTGCCTCGGGTGTTACAAATCTGTCTCCCGGCTGTAAATCCTTCATCCAATGTCCAAATTCCCTGTCTGCTATACCGCCTGACAGAGAGTTTTTCTCGTCCCTGTTATAAACCTCCATCTGCCATGAAGAGTTAATATATAACTGTGCACCTACCGAGTACCCCTGTCCGAGATCGGTCACTGCCATCCAGGGGAAATAGCGTCTGACAGGCATGGAACCCACCTCACCGAAACGCTCACTCGAAGCACCTATCCTGAGCCATGCAGGCTCCAGCTCCATATCAAGGAATGCTCTGCTCTCAAGCTTTCCTTCCATACTCCACTTGCTCTTTAAGCGATGAAGTACCAGATCCTTCTGCCTCAGTCCCTTTCCGACACACGGAAATGCGCAGATATTAAAGGACGATGCCATCTCCAAAGTCTGCTTTTCCGCAGAATCCGATTCAAAAACCGAATAAGCCCTTAAAAAGTTAGTCCCCTTATCAAATTCCAATACGGAAACGATCCTTACATCTCTTCTCTCATATTCAGTAAGTATCCTGCAGTTTCTTTTTATTTCAGAAAGCTTTAAGTTATCGCCCAAATTGAAAATCCTTACCTCAACGGTACCATCCTCCGATTTCAGTTCGGCTCTCTGGCTCACAAACTTCATGTCATTCGATGACTGGCTGTTTTTCATGGAATGCCCGTGTATAAATCCGTCAGGATAATTATCACCCACGAACTTGCACTGTACGGCAGGCTCTACGTTCCACCATCCGTCAAGCTCTATCTTATCCTCATATCCGTTAGGAAGAAGTGTATAGCCCACACTTCCGCTCCTGTTATCCTTTATGAAAACCACCAGCATATCGCCCAATTCAAACTTTGAATATATTTCCTTATCTGCCATTTTCTTCTCCTGTTAATAATCATTTATTATTTCGGCCCCCAACTGCTGCCACGGATTGCTTCGTTGCAAGCAACTCGCGCAATCATGTAATACTCCGCAATCTCAAGATCGTCCGGTGTGGTTATCTTGATATTCTTATAATCACCCTCTATGATCTTTACCTTATGTCCCGTGAATTTCTCTACTAGCATTGCGTCATCCGTTATGCTTTGCGAATCATTTGCACAGTCCCCATTACCACCATCACGATTATCACCGTAGTATTTCTCAAATGCTTCTTTTATCAAATCTAAAGAAAAACATTGCGGTGTCTGTATGCGATACATCTTTTTTCTGTCAGGGGTGCGTAAAACATCCATGTTTTCATCCGCCTCCTTAACAGTATCCTTTTCCGGTACACCTGGTATACAGGCATCATATTTTCTTACGCTTTCAATACAAGAATTGATAAGTTCCGGTGTAATCAAAGGACGGACACCGTCATGTATTAAGACATATCCAAGTTCACTTCTTTTTATTATCTGTTTCAGTCCCTCATATACCGAGTCGCATCTTTCCTTTCCGCCGGGGCAGATGGCCACCACTTTTTTAAAGCAGTATCTCTCAACTATCTGTTCCCTGACATAAGATATCTCATCCTCTCCGGCAACCACCACTATCTCATCCACATCGCTTTCTTCAAAAGCCTTTAATGTAAGAGAAAGCACAGGTTGTGAGGCTATCTCCATGTACTGCTTTTTTACAGTACTGTTCATCCTCTTTCCTGTGCCTGCGGCTACTATTATAGCTGATATTTTCTCTTTCATTTAATACGCCCTTTCTCCGAGCTTAAGGTTAGGTACCGCATTCAAATCCCAGCCATGCCTTGTGCCTGAAATATACTCGTAATATGCTGCACAGCCTATCATAGCTGCATTGTCCGTGCAGAGTATGGGTGAAGGGTAGTAAAGGGTATACCCGTTTTTCTCACAGGCTTCCTTCATGCCTGCTCTTAGTGAAGAATTGGATGCTACTCCACCTGCCATGGCTATCTTTGTATATCCCAGATCCTTTGCTGCAGCCATAGTCTTGCTGACTAAAGCATCAACCACTGCCTCCTGGAAAGATGCAGCTACATCGGCTACAGTCACGCCCTGCTCAGGGTCTATCATATCATCACCCGAAAATACGGTTTCGTACACATTTGTTTTCTTTTCTTTACCGGTCTCATCGGCACTAACATTATTTTTGCTTTCTTCATTTGCCTGCTTCATCTTGCAGGAATTAAGATAATTAAGCACCGCCGACTTTAACCCGCTGAAACTGAAATCATATGGGCAGCCCTCAATATGTGCCCTGGGAAATGCAAGTACATCCTTCCTGCCGGTCTTGGAAACCTTATCCACCTTTGGCCCGCCCGGATACCCGAGTCCTATAGCACGGGCTACCTTGTCAAATGCTTCACCTGCCGCATCATCATGTGTCCTGCCGATAATCTCATACTCAGAGTAACTGTTAACCTTTACCAGATGGGTATGTCCGCCCGAAACCACGAGGCAGAGATACGGAGGCTCCAACTCCTTATGTTCAACATAATTGGCAGCTATATGCCCCTCGATGTGATGTACACCTACCAAAGGCTTTTTTGCGGCATAGGCTATAGCCTTTGCCTCTGCCACTCCTACCAGAAGAGCACCCACAAGTCCGGGACCGTAAGTCACACCTATGGCATCTATGTCATCCAGTGTCTTATCGGCATCCTTAAGTGCGGTTTTTACCACCTGATTTATCTTTTCAATATGCTTTCTCGAAGCTATCTCTGGTACCACGCCACCGTACAGAGTGTGCAGGTCTATCTGGGAATATATCGTATTTGACAAAACCTCCCTGCCATTTTTTACAACTGCCGCAGCAGTCTCATCACAGGAAGATTCTATCGCAAGTATTAAAGTGTCTTTTTCACCGTTCATTTATTACGTCACTGTCCTTTTTTAATCCGCCTCATCTATAGCGGTCTCGTTTTCCGACTGTCTCCAGGCAGCTATCTTCCATTTCCCGTCATCCTGCTGGATCAGGCTAAACTCTTCAAAGCTTCTGTCCATATTCGCACCGGCCTTAAGAGTAAAGTACATCTTTATCAGAGCTGTTTTTCCTGCCTTGGTATCTATATATTCGATATTGCTTGCACTGTCTATTGCAAAACTGAAAATAGTCTTCTTATCCTTTTTATATTCAACCCTGTCACCTTTTATAAAGGCGATCTGCTCATCCTCTGCATTGTTTTCCAGCAGATCAAAGGAATACAGATTTCTTACCTGGCTTACCAGCTTTTTTATCTGTTCATCTGTCAGATCGTCATTGTAAAGGCATTTTGTAATCCTGCAGTAAAGCTTCAGTACCTCTCTCGGAGTAGCCGGATATTCCCAGTCCAGATCCTTTTTTATCAGAGCATCGGCCTCACTGGTCTCAGCGGGTATCTCTTTAGTATCTGTGTTCTTTCCTCTGGTTATCGCAAAATAGATACCTATGACAACCGCAGCAAACAGAACCATAAAGATGATAGTCCCCAAAGGTCCGTTCTTTTTTTTATTCGTAGCCATCTTTATTCCTCATCAATAAACTTAAGTGTAGTCGTCCTCAAGTCCTTTGTTGCTATAACATTCGGGAATATACTGCGGATCCTGCCCACATATTCAGCAGGATTGACAAGAGAAGGACTGTAGTGGGTAAGCCACATCTCCTTTGGATTAGGCTCAGCTGCTGCAGCTAACTTCGCCGCCTCGGTAAATGTCATATGCTTATGTTCAACCGCCTTATTATCCTTATCATCCTCGCCATACATACCCTCGCAGATGAATATATCAGCATCTGCTGCCATCTCGGATATTATCTTTACCGGACGGGTATCCGTACAATATGTAACCTTGAGTCCCCTTCTCTCAGGTCCCAGGATCATATCCTGAGTATAGGTAATTCCGTCTATCTCCACAGTCTGTCCCTTCTGCAGCCTGCTCCATGCCTTCATGGGCACGTTATTTGCGGCAGCTTTCTCAGGATCAAACTTTCCTGCCCTGTCTATCATGACGCTGTAGCCGTAACAGGTAACTCTGTGGTTCACCTTAAAAGCATTTATCCTGTAACCGAAAAGATTCAATTCCGTAACAGCATCTGCAATTTCAATAAACTTTATCTCAAACGGCAGCTCGGGTGCTATTACTCTCAGAGCATTGACAGTCCTCTCAAGTCCCTTGGGTCCGACTATGGTCAAGGGCTCAGTCCTGTCAGCATTTCCCATGGATAGTAAAAGTCCCGGAAGTCCGCTGATATGGTCCCCGTGAAAATGAGTGATGCATACCACATCAATATCGTGAAAGCTCCAGCCGCGCTCCCTGATAGCCACCTGGGTACCTTCACCGCAATCTATCAGCAGGCTGCTGCCGTTATACCTCATCATAAGAGCCGTAAGTCTCCTATATGGCAAAGGCATCATCCCGCCGGTTCCCAACAAACATAAATCCAACATAATTATCCCTTTATATCAAACTGTCCCTGGTGACACACTTACTCATGAGCACAGCATTCTCCACCGGGTTGGTGTAATAATTGTTTCTCATACCACTCTTGGTAAACCCGAGCTTTTTGTATAATGCTATGGCAGGAGTATTGCTTTCCCTTACTTCCAGGAAGAAAAGCTTTGCGCCGTCAACAGCGGCATTCCTTATCATCCTTTCCAGTAGAAGCGTGCCGACACCCTTTTTCCTGAACAGACGGTTTACAGCAATACGCAGAATCTCACATTCGTCCACGACCTGCATAGTTACGCCGTAACCTATTATTTTCCCTGCCTCTTCGGCCACATAAACAGAACGTCCCTTTTCATTCAGGAAACCCGCCAATGAATCCAATGACCATGCATCGGCAAAACATTTCTGTTCAATATTAAAAATAGTTGTTATATCAGCAGTTGTAGCTGTCCTGATCGTCATAATACTCCGGGAACCTTATGCTCCCGCCTCCGTTTTTTGAAACTCCTGGAATTCCCGCTCAGCCTGTGACTTTCTCAAGTATACAGGTGTGTGCAAATCCGCATCAACTACTTCTCCGTCTAAAAATTTCTGCTCTCCGATAGCCGCTACCGATGCCGCTCTCTGATAAAGCAAAGCAGCAGGTGCAAACGCATAATCATTTTTAAAATTCTCCGCTATCAGATCCCTGTAAACAGGTACCGCATCTCCCACAAAGAGTACTTTCTTTCCTATCTGTCCTAATTTTCCAAGCATATCCAATAACGGTACAGCCTGTTCTTCGACCAGTACCACCATCCTGTATGCCGGATCCGGTTTACCCGTAGCCACAAACTCATAAGCGCCGGTATATACCTCCTGCCTTCTGGCATCCATGATAGGACAGATGAGGCAGCCCTCATTCCCGTACATGTTGTAGGCCAGGGCTCTCAGAGTTGACACCTCTGCCACCGGCACATTTAAAGCCAAGCCTAAACCCTTTGCGGTAGCTGACCCTATCCTAAGTCCGGTAAACGATCCCGGACCTGCCGATATCGCTATCCCGTCTAAATCCTTCGGATCCAGGCCCTCCGATCTCATAATCTCATCTATCATCGGAAGGAGTGTCTGGGAATGAGTCTTTTTGTTATTTACCGTATACTCGGCGGCCAGCTTCCCATCGATCTGTATTGCAACCGATGCCGTAAGCCCCGAGCTGTCTATTGCTAAAATCTTCATGTTTTTCACCGTCAAACATCATACAAGATATCCGGTTAATTACTCCACCGATATCCTGCGATAATCAAAGCCGTTGGCTAAGTCCTTAACAAGCCTGATCTTCATGGCTTTCTCAGGTATAAGCTCCTTTATCATATCCGACCACTCTATGACCGTCACACCGTTACCGTAAAAGTAATCCTCATATCCTATCTCATCCATCTCCAGAGGATCCTCTATCCTGTACACATCAAAATGATAGAACGGAAGCCTGCCCTCGGTATACTCCTTTATAACGGTAAATGTAGGACTGCTGACCGGCTCTTTTACACCCAGCCCGGCTGCTATGCCTTTGGCTATAACGGTCTTCCCGGTGCCCAGGTCACCGTCAAGACAGATAACCGTCCCCGGTTCAGCCTTTTCACCAAGCTGTTTTCCAAACTCAAATGTATCCTTATCGGAATTTGTTTCTATAATCATAGTTTAACCTTTAAAATTCTTTACGTTTTCCCTGATAAGCTGAAGGAAGGTCTCTTCATTTGCACCAAGATCAGCCTTAGGGCACAGGAAAGCTCTCATCTTTCCGAGATATACATAATAAGCGGTCTTTCCGCATACAACCTTCATGATCCTGTCATACTTGTAGGGAGCATATTCCTGCATTCTCTTCATATCAAAGCCGGCATCACTGAAAGTATAAGTGATGATGCCCTCTCCGTGAGACATGCTCTCTGACTGCTTCTTTGCTCTCTTTTTGAGACTCAGAGGACTGTTGATCACAAAGAACAGGAATACACCGGCAAATATACAGCCCTGAACGATCTTGTCGTCCATAAAGCTCCATACCGCCATAACAACGGATGCGATAACGATCAATACTGCAAAAACACCGATCACGCTGCAGTAGGTATGATAGAACATAAATCTGAAAACATCTTCCTCACTGGGCTTTCCTTCAAATGAAAATACCCTGCCGTAGTGCTCCATCGGAGGCTCATTTTCCTCTTTAGGTTCCTCTTCGGTCTCGGTATCCTCACCCTCAGTATCTTCTGCCTCATCGTAGCCTTCATTGCCGTCATCATATTCATCCTCTGAATACTCGATGTTATCACCAACGTTTTCATTGGCCTCATCAAGCTCTTCCTTTGAAAGTGTGGACAATGATGCCAGCTCAGCTATGGACCTGCCCGATCTTTTGGGCGCTTCGGTCTTTTTCTGCATTACCTCATCATCATTCTTCTCTTTTAACTTTAAGTCCATTTTGACAGTCCTTTCTGATGTGCGCATAATATTCAACAGATTAATGCGTCACAAAATAATCCAAGTATAATAATACAAGAGAAACGGTAAAAAATCAATAAAAAAATACACGAACCTTTCGGTCCGTGCAATAATATCTTCAGCGGTCATTTTTCATAAATTTGCTCAATGGTTTATATATCAGCATCGTTACTACCGATACTGCAACACCCTTTATCAGGTTAAGAGGTGCTACGGCAAATATTACAAAGCTTGTCATGCTGTCCGGGTTTACCAGGGAGTTCTTCTCGGCCCCCGATGCCAGGATCTTTTCCAATGACATAAACTTGGTAAATGCAGGGATAAGATATAAAGCATTAAATACCGATGCGAACACTACGAGGATCAATGTACCGGATACACATGAAACGATCGCATTCTTCTTTGTCTTCTTGAATGCATAAATGGTTGCTGCCGGGATGATAAAGCTGCAGCCTACCACAAAGTTAGCCAGCTCACCTACAAATGCGGTACTTGTACCCTTTATCAGGAGCTTCAGCAATACCTTAACAAACTCCATAACAACGCCTGTGGCAGGTCCGAAAGCGTAAGCACCTATAAGAACAGGTATCTCACTGAAATCCAGCTTGTAAAATGAGGGGATAAACCACAACGGGAAGTCAAAGATCATAAGTACAGTAGCCATGGCACACAGGATGCCGACCGAGGTCATCTTTCTGGTAGTAAAGAATTTTTCCTTCTTACCTGTCAGATCGTTCTTCTTATTACACAGCTTTTCAAGAGCGAAAGCTATCAGGAACATCGCTACGATGATCCCGAAGAACACAAGAACATAGAGTGCATTTTCTGCAACGTTTTCCCACAGTGTGGGGTTTTGCTTTTCAGCAAGCAAAATAGTATTCATTTTTCTCTCCTTTCATCCGGACTTTGACCGTTGGTTCCGGAGTTTCACCGGATCAGCCGTTTTGGCGCGCGGACTGTACCGCCAGTAGGGAATCACACCCGACCCTGAAGATCGTTGGGAAGCTTTTTGCTTTATATTTTCCAACAGAAATGTAAGATATCACAACTTAATTAAAATTGCAAGTATTTTTTAAAAATATATTCTTGAAAACAACTAAGAGGAAATCCGGAACAAGCCGTGATTTCCTCTCATGCTGTTTAATCTCGCTTTTTATTCGGTTCTAAGCGCTACTACAGGATCTTTCTTGGCTGCACTCCTTGAAGGAATGATACCGGCGATCAGTGTAAGCAGCATACTGATCAGTACCAGGATGGCGGCCACATATATAGGAAGATGTGTGCTCAGATTATCAATGCCTGTTACCGAATGGAGTATTGCATTTATAGGGATACAGAGTATATATGTCACAATGACTCCCAGCATACCTGATGTAAATCCTATGATAACTGTTTCTGCATTGAACATGCTTGACACATTTCTCTTTGATGCACCGATGGCACGCAGAATACCGATCTCTTTGGTTCTTTCCTGAACGGAGATAAGTGTAATGACACCGATCATAATAGAAGAAACGATAAGGGATACTGCAACAAATGCTATAAGTACGTATGTTATCGCATTGATTATGGTAGTAACCGATGACATCATGATACCTACAAGATCGGTATATCTGATCTCCTTGATCTCATCAACTGTCTCATTGTATGCTGTAATGCTGTCTGCTATAACGTCCTTATTTGCAAATGATGATGCAAACAGGTTGATGGAAGAAGGATTATCCTTGTCAACAAGACATAAACTCTTAAGGACTGAGTCATAGTCAGAAGGTGAGAATTCCATTGTGTCATCGAACATGATAGCACACTGTTCATCACCGAATGTCTTTAACATCATATCAAGCGCCTGTGAAAGCTGTGCAGTACTCATGGATGCAAGTTTTTCCTTTGCCTGCTCGGAATACTGAGCTAAAAACTGCTCTTTCATAGAAGACCTGAACATCTGAGTCAGCTCTTCCTCACTCATCTTTGAGAGGTATCCAGTTATCTGCTCCTCTTTCATACCAGTCTGGGCTATGGCACCCTGTATCATCTGAGCCAGCATGGTATCTTTGTCAAGCGATGCAAGAGTCTGCTCGATGGTCTGGTCTATAAGTTCCTCTGAAGGAGTGCTTGCTATCTTAGTATATAAAGCGGCTCTCCCTTCTTCATCAAGACCGTCAACATACTCATGGAACTTCTTAACCTTTTCCTCGGTTGTTAACTCTTCGCTATCCTTGAAAGGAAGTCCGGTAAGGACATCGGTATCCTTTGATGCCAGCTGAGCCTTAACAACTTCCGACTCCTTAGCATGATCGATTATATGATCTGTAAGAAGTGATGTATAACCGATATGACCGTTCTCCTGAACACCTATAGCATTGTCGGAAACCTTTGCAATACCGCATACCTTTAAGGAAAGACCGTTATCATACAGATACTTTAAACCTGTGGTAGTCTCTCTCAGATCAGAGTAGGTACCGGTGGTCTCATCATAATTATAAGCATCACAGGGAAGTACAGTCCTGAATTCGAGGTTACAGATTTCTTCATAGCTCCACTTCTGTTCTTTGACCTCCAGTTCCTGAGCCTTTAAGACCGCATCCATGTTTCTGTCCATTTCCTCCTTACTCTTTAAACCGAGAGCATAGAGTGTCAGGTCGTTAAGTTCGTTATGTTCATCAACAAAAAGGATGATCTCATCATAAGCGGTTGGCCAATGTCCGTAAATAATGTCATACTGCTCCTGAAGAATCGGATTGATAACCGCTCCATCTTTTCCGGGCAGCATTTCCTTCCAAAGGGCATAACTGCTCTCCATAAAGGCATTCGACTGAGCCCCCAGGGCCGAGGCCGAACTCATGGACATCATCATCGACATATCGATGCCCATAAAATCCTTTATCATGTCTGCCATAATCTGTGAAGCATCCGAAAGGATAATATCGCCTTCAAGGTTTTTGGTATAAATCTTCAGATTTGTATTATATGTATACTGGATGCCCAAAAGCGCCTTGTTGAAATCCGATTCCGGGTTGGCCCGTTCATTTTCAATATATTTCTTGAAGGAAACAAGATCGTTTTCCCTGCTCTCAAGCGTATTCAGCGAATTTACCAGCTCATAGACCATATTTTTCTGGTAAACAGCGTCATTTTCATGCTGAAGTGTGGATTGAGCCTTGCCCATGAAAGTGGTGAGCAAACTGCTCATATCAACAGTCGAAGCCTGTATCGTTATAGGGTAGGCAGAAAGCGTCTGCTCCTGTACATTGTCTATAAACTCGGTCGCACCGTTCGATGTAGCATAGATCAGCGCTATACCTATGATACCGATGGAGCCTGCAAAGCTGGTAAGTATGGTCCTGCCCTTCTTTGTAAAGAGGTTCTTTAGGGACAGACCGAAAGCTGTAAGCAGTGACATCGAAGGCTTCTTGGTCTTATGTGACTCAACCTCCTTCTTCTTTGCCGCTTCAAGCTCTGTTTTGTACTCTTTGTCATTTAAAGGAGCCGAATCATCGGTAATAACACCGTCAAGCATTTTTACTATTCTTGTAGAATACTTGTTTGCAAGATCAGGGTTATGTGTAACCATGATAACCAGACGGTCCTTAGCTATTTCTTTAAGGATATCCATAACCTGTACGCTGGTCTCTGTATCAAGAGCTCCGGTAGGCTCATCTGCCAGGATGATATCAGGGTTGTTTACGATGGCACGAGCTATAGCCACACGCTGCATCTGTCCGCCCGACATCTCGGTAGGCTTTTTCTTCATCTGGTCCTTAAGTCCGACCTTTTCCAAAGCTTCCTTTGCACGCTTGCGTCGCTCTGCTTTAGAAACACCCGAAAGTGTCAATGCCAGCTCGACATTGGTAAGTACAGTCTGATGAGGTATCAGGTTATAACTTTGGAAAACAAAACCTATGGAATGGTTTCTGTATGCATCCCAGTCACGTGCCTTGTACTCCTTGGTACTCTTGCCGTTGATCACCAGATCTCCGTCGGTGTACTTGTCAAGACCGCCGATGATGTTAAGCATGGTAGTCTTACCACAACCGGAAGGTCCGAGTATGGATACAAACTCGCTTTCCCTAAACTGCAGGCTAACTCCTTTTAAGGCATGTACATTCTCTCCGCCGGCAGGATAGACTTTTGTAATGTTCTTTAATTCCAGCATATGAGCTCCTTCTATATAATATGTAATAAAATATCTTAATCTTTATTTTATGAATAAAAATTCATATAAACTTATTCCATAAGTATATTTAATAAATATCATTTGATACAAAAAGTAAAAACAGAATATATTTAACTCCAAAACTTAAGATTTGTCAATCTGTTTTCATTTGAATTAATTTTATTTTAAGATATAGCCAAGAAACTTCATTGAATGGCAAGATAATAGTGATAAAATAAAAATCAATTCTTAAGGCAAACTATACTATACGGAGGGGTAACATGGGCTATAAGAATTTTACGACAGCGGTATATTGTACCGTAGAGGATGTCAATAACATTAAGGATTTTGAGGAATTTGACAGGGATTTCGCTCACATCGAGGACCATGCACATATCGACAAGGTGTATCTCGAGTATTACCGAAGTGATCAATGGTGTTCCAAAGAGCATATGCTTACAGTAAAGGATTTCTTTAATAAGAAAGGGATCAAAACCTCGGGTGGTATTACCACCTGCGGGAGCGGCGGAGAAGGCTTTGCTTCATTCTGTTACTCTAAAGATGAGGACAAAGAAAAACTAAGAAAAGCCGTAGAACTTTGTGCAGAGACTTTTGACGAGCTGATCCTTGATGATTTTTATTTTTCTAACTGCAGATGCGAGGCCTGCATAAAGGCCAAGGGAGATAAAACCTGGTCAGAGTTCAGGCTCGCCCAGAAACTTGATGTTTCCAAAAATATCATAATGAAGACCGCCAAGGATATTAATCCGAATATGAATGTGATCATTAAATATCCTCAGTGGTTTGAATACTATAATGAAACCGGCTATGATCCCGTTAACGAGGCTAAGGTCTTTGATTCCATCTATACCGGTACCGAGACCAGAAACCCCGAGTATTCCCAGCAGCATCTGCCCAAATATCTGGGATATTTTGTGATGCGTTATCTGGAAAATGCAGCTCCGGGCAGGAATCTGGGCGGCTGGTTTGATCCTTTTGACTGTAACTACAACCTTTCTTCTTATCTGGAGCAGGGATATCTTACCCTGTTCGGCAAGGCTAAGGAGGTAACCCTGTTCTGTCTCGGAGCATTGAGAAAACAGGGTCCCTGGAGACTTATGGCACCTTCAATAGGTGAAATATTTAAGGAATGTGACGAGTACCTGGATATGCTCGGCAATCCGGTAGGCGCTGCTGCCTACAGACCGGCTCGTGCACGAGGTGAAAACGATCTGCATTCCTATCTCGGCATGTGTGGCATACCTTTTGAACCCTGCTTTGAGTATCCCGAAAACGCTAAAACTGTTTTCTTAAGCGAGGGTGCTGCTGCCGACAAGGATATAGTTTCCAAAATGAACGCTACCATGCTTAACGGTGGCGACTGTATCGTTACCAGCGGCTTTGTAAAGAAGCTCGGTGCTGCTTTCGGACAGTTTGTAAATATCACCGTCACTGACAGGAAAGCAATCGTCAAAGAGTATGCCGGCACCAATAATAACGGTATCAACATTTTCGGATCAACTCCCGGCAAGGAACCGGTGATGATACCGCAGATTGATTACTGTACGAACGATGTATGGGAACTGGCCGGCGGGTATGCGTCATTTAACAATTTCCCGATTGTTCTTCGTGCCGTATACGGTATGGGACATATCTGCATCGTAACCATCCCCGACAATATGGGCGATCTGCTGAACTACCCCGCTACCGTCCTAAACGTAATAAGGGGATTGTTTACCAAGGAACTGCCCATTAAGCTTTTCGCAGAATCCCAGATACAGCTTTTTGCGTATGATAACAACACCTATATCCTCCGCTCCGATTTACCGTATACCGAAACCGTGACTCTTGAGTTTGCCGAAAATGTTAAGAGCGTAAAAGAATTAAAATCCGGCAGGGAGTTTAAGATCAATGACAAGAGACAGATAAGTCTGCCTCTGATGCCGATGATGAATACGCTGCTCAAGGTTGAAATTTGACAACAGACTTTTATAACATAGAAAACCCCTCTAAGATTCGTCTTAGAGGGGTTATTCATTATCCTACCTGTGTTCTGTACATCTCTGCGTACTTGCCGTTTAATTCTATCAGTTCGGCATGTGAGCCCTTTTCAGCAATCCTGCCGTCTTCTATAAGGATTATGATGTCCGAATCCCTGATGGTTGATAGTCTGTGGGCTATGATAAAGCTTGTCCTGTTCTCACATATCTTGAGCATTGCTTTTCTGATCTTTTGCTCTGTAACCGTATCTACCGAACTGGTAGCTTCATCAAGTATCATGATCGGTGCATTTGAGAGCACGGCTCTGGCGATGGTGAGCAGCTGTCTCTCGCCCTGTGAAAGCTCCATACCTCCTTGTTCAAGGACTGTATCGTATCCGTTAGGAAGTCTTTCGATAAATGCGTCTGCACCTGCTGAGGCGGCGGCCTCTTTTATACTTTCTAAACTTGCGTCTTCATTTCCGTATGCGATGTTCTCCCTTACGGATTCAGCAAAGAGGGCTGTATCCTGGAGAACGACGCCGAATACTTTTCTGAGATCACCCATCTTGTAATCCCGCAGGTCTTTACCATCCAGATAGATGCTGCCATCATTTACATCATAAAATCTGGTGAGCAGATTGATGATCGTAGTCTTTCCTGAACCTGTAGGACCTACTATGGCTACCTTTTTGCCTGCCGGTATTTTCAGAGAAATATCTTTGAGTATCGTTTTGTTCTCATCATATCCGAAACTTACACCCTTAAACTCAACTTCGCCCTTAGGATTTGTGAGCTCTGCGGCATCAGTCTTATCCTCGGGCTCGGGCTCCTGATCCATGATCTCAAATACACGCTCGGCACCTGCCACTGCAGTCTGCAGATTGTTGTATACGTTTGCTATCTCAACAAAAGGTCTGGTAAACTGCCTTGAATAAAGCAGGAATGTACTGATGAGACCGATATCGCTTAACCTGCCGTTGATATATAACAGACCGCTGATAACTGCGATTGCCAGGTAACAGATGTTGTTTATAACATTCATCAAAGGCATCAGATAACCTGACCATATGAGAGCTCTGATGGAGGTTTTGCAGAGATTCTCATTCTTTCTGTCGAAGTCCGCCTGCATTTCCTTCTCACGCCCAAATGCCTTTACTACAGTCAGTCCGGATATGCCTTCCTCTATCTGTCCGTTAAGGACTCCAAGGTATTTCTGCTGCTCTTTAAACAGTTTCCTTGTATGTCTTGTTACCACCTTGGTCAGTACAAATATCATACCCACGCTGCACAGGGTGATCATCGTAAGGATGGGACTCAACAGTATCATCATCGTGAAAATACCGACGATGGTAAAGGAGTATGTCATCAGCAATGTGATAGAGCTTGAAATGGTGGTACTGATATTGTCTACATCGTTGGTGAGACGGCTCATCAGCTCTCCATGCTGATGCTTATCGAAAAACTTGAGCGGAAGACCTTTAATCTTTCCGAACAGTGCCTGTCTTATATGGTTTATGATCCTCTGGCCTATGGCTGCCATCAGAAACTGCTGCATAAACTTTACGAACCAGTCACATACATAAAGTCCTGCAAGTAATAAAAGCAGCGTGGTTATCGGATTACCTTCACTGATACGGGTTATGATCCCACCGGTGAGTCTGGGTGAAAGTATGGATGCCGCGGATGAAAATGCCGAAAGCAGCAATACCCAGCCAAGGCCTTTTCTTTTGCCCGAGGTCAGGTCCCATAGTCTTTTCAGTGTACCTTTTAAGTTTTTAGGCTTTACTACCTGCATACCCCTGCCGGGTCTCTGTATACCTGAGAGATTCTGAGGGGGTGTTGCCGTTGTCCTGTTATCTGCCATCGTCAAGACCTCCTATCTGTGATTCGTATATCTCACGGTATGTACCGCAGTTATTAAGCAGCTCGGTATGTGTTCCGAAGCCCTGTACCTCACCGTTATTTAAAACTAATATCTTATCGGCTCTCATAACAGTAGAAATTCTCTGACTGATCAAAAGCACCGTGGCCTTTGTCTCCATTTCAGAAAGGCCTTTCAATACACTGCTTTCTGTTGTAGCATCCAGAGCGCTTGTACAGTCATCAAGTATCAGTATGTTAGGCTCTTTTATCAAAGCCCTTGCCAGAGAAAGTCTTTGCTTCTGGCCTCCCGATAGGTTAACTCCGCCCTGACCGAGCAAAGTATTATAACCATCCTTTGTCTTACCTATAAATTCATCTGCACAGGCTATCTGTACTGCTTTATGTATTCTGGATTCATCTTCCTTAGAAAGATTATCATGTGAGTTTGACAAGCCCCAGCTCAGGTTTTCCATGATGGTACCGGTAAATAACAGTGCTTTCTGGGCTACCAGAGCAACCTTTGACCGTAAATATTCCTCGTCTATTTCGTTGACATTAACTCCATCAACAGTTATTGCGCCTTCCGTAGTATCGTAAAATCTGGGGATGAGGTTTACCAACGAAGTTTTTCCTGAGCCTGTAGGTCCTATGATACCTATCGTCTCACCGGGATTAGCCGTAAAAGAAATATGGCTTAATGCATTTCTTGATGCTCCGGCGTATGCAAAGGAAACATCATTAAACTTAATCTCACCTTTGATCTCAGGTTTTTGAGGATGCTCTGCCTTCTTCTGAACGGGCTTTTCATCAAGCACTTCCTTTATTCTCTCTGATGAAGCAAGAGCTCTTACCGCACTGTTTATAACATTTGAAATAAATGCAAGGGCAAAAAGTACCTGTCCCATGTAGTTAACCGAAGCCATCAGCCTGCCTATATCACCTGCAGCCTGCTCTTTTGAGATAAAAAGCAGCAGTACTATACCAAAGTTTACGGTCAGGTTGATAAGAGGGGCAAACATAGCCATTGCACGAAGTGCTGAGGTGTTTGCATCAGCCAGATCATCGGAAGCATTTTTAAACTTACCGGTTTCTTTATCTTCAGCTCTGAAAGCCTTTACTACACGGACTGATGAAAGAAATTCACGGGATACGCCGTTCAGCTTATCCAGTTTTTTCTGTACCTTACCGAATCTCGGATAGCCGACCATGATATTCAGCACAATGAGCAGCGTAGCAATGATAACAATGACTATCATTATCGGAGCCTGTTTGGGAGTCTGGATGATGATCAGTACTACCGCACCGATACCTGTGATGGGGGCCTTTATCATGATACGCATGATGCTGTTGATAAAGTCCTGTATCTGTGTAACATCGTTGGTTATCCTGGTGATGATGGATGCAGGCTGGAGCCTGTCAATGTTTTCAAGGGATAGCTGCTGTACATTGTGGTAAATGTCACGCCTTATCTCTTTGCCTATGGTCTGGGAGGTACGGCTGGCAAAATGATTTCTCATAACCGCACAAAATGCTCCGAAAAGAGCTATACCCAACATAATGCCACCGTATATCAGTATCTGACCAACGTCCGCGTTAGCCACACCGTCATCCACAATGTAGGACATATATGTGGGCTGCATAAGATCTGCCACAGCTTCCAAAGTCAGAAAAGCCGTTGATATGCAGAAAATAAGAATATGTCTCCTTAAATAACTTAGTATAAGTTTCATTATAAAAGCTTCCTTTATATTAATTTCAAATTATTAGTTTACTAAATATAGTCCGAAAATTCAAGATTTTTATGAATCACGTGCCGATTATTTTCTTGACTTTTTGTCAAAATGGATATATTCTGATACTATAGTTTCCAGTGAAAATAGGTATGGAAAGAAAGCGAGGAAAGGACAATATGAAAAAACTTACAAAGCGCTTTTTAGCGTTGATGCTTGTTTTGGCAGTTACATTTACAGGCATTATCATTTCAAGCCCTGATCAGGTTTCAGCGGCCGCTTCAGGAAAGAAGATTGTTGTATCCATAGGTGATTCCTATTCATCAGGCGAAGGCATCGAGCCTTTCTTTGGACAGGACAAGGCCTCAGCAGAAAAGGTTGAGGATGAAGACTGGCTGGCTCACAGATCTGAGAAAGTCTGGTCAAGTATGTTGGAAATCGATGGTCAGAAGATGGTACACGATGACAACTGGTTCTTTGCAGCAGCTTCAGGAGCTGAAACAACAGACCTTTATAATCAGCAGATGAAGTCATACAATTATGACGGTCTCACAGGTTCAAAGGGCCTGACTCCCCAGCTTGAGATCTTTGATAAAGTAGAAGAAAAGTATGGGAAAAATGCAGTTGACTATGTAACAGTTTCTATCGGTGGAAATGATATCGGATTTACAGATATGATGACTACTGCCATAATGCAAACTAATACTCTTGAAAGTACTCTTGAACAGCTCTGGCAGAATTTCTCTAAGTCACACAAAGTTAACGGCAAAAAAGTAGCTTCTACCAGAGACCTGATCAAGAAAGCATATCAGGATATCGCTGATAAGGCAGGTAAGCAGGCAAAGATCATCGTAGTAGGATATCCCAGACTCTTAAGTGATGAAAGCTTCACTGTTAACGCAGGTTTTTTCAATATTGAGGTATCAAGCGAAACTACAGCAATAATTAATGCTTCATGTGAAAAACTCGACAAGGAACTGGCTGCTTTGGTTGAAGAATGTAAGGCAGAAGGTCTGAATATCTATTATGTTTCTGTAATCGATGCATTTAAAGGTCATGAAGCTTATACCGAAGATGCTTATATCAACTCTGTAAATGCCAAGGCTGCAGCACAGGATTTGGACAGCAGATCGATGGTAAGTGCATACTCAATGCATCCCAATGAAAAAGGTGCTAAGGCTTATGCTAAGGCTGTACAGAGTGCAATAGACAGCATCAACGGTTCATCTTCAGTATCTAACAAGCCTGTAGTTACACTTACTGCTAAGAAGGGCAAGATCACTATTAAGTGGACTAAGGTTGCCGGCGCTAAGAAATACAGAGTTGTAGAGTATGTGAACGGCAAGGCTAAGACTGTTAAGAAGTCTACCACAAAGACCTCATACACTGTTAAGAACAGAGAAAAAGGTACCGAATATACATTTGCAGTAAAGGCATATGTAAAGGGTAAGTGGACAACCATCAAAGCCGAGGATCAGGTAAGCATCATCGCTAAATAAATAGTTTCTAATTTAATAACAATGCAAAAGAAAACCCTCTAAGATCAACATCTTAGAGGGTTTCATTTATTTGCAATCTAAATCATTAAACAGGATAAGCCTTATTCTCTTTATCAGCTGCAGCTACATCTACACCCTTCTGCTGTGCCTGACGATACTTGAAGAAGTCAGTAGCAACCTGAGGGAACAGAGCGTATGAAAGAACATCCTCTTCCTGCTGGATCCACTCCTTGCACTCCTCCTTGAACTGAGGAAGCTGAGGCTTGATGAGGTCTGCGGGACGGCAGGTGATGGGCTTTACATCGCCGATGCACTTCTTCTGAACTTCCTTGTTGAAAGGCTTGATGGTCTGTCCAAACTCACCTGAAAGGATCTTCTTGGACTCTTTTGTTACCATCTTATATCTCTCACCCTGGAGTACGTTAAGCACTGCCTGAGTACCAACGATCTGGCTTGAAGGTGTAACAAGCGGAGGCTCACCGAAGTCTTTACGAACGCGGGGAACTTCCTCGAGCACTGCCTCAAATTTATCTTCAGCATGTGCTTCCTTAAGCTGTGAAACGAGGTTCGAAAGCATACCGCCGGGAACCTGATACT
>JAEEVK010000171.1 GCA_016287095.1 Lachnospiraceae bacterium | reverse complement strand
TATTTTTTCATACTTATTCAACTGATTCAGCTGATACACTGGGCATATCCATGATTATCTCGGTACCGGAGCCTAATACAGTCTGGGGAAGTTTTCCATTCCAGTTCTGATAATAATAGTATTTCTCAAGTCCGGGATATTTTGTCATCTGCTCACCGATATTTGAAAGGATAGCTGCTTCTTTCTTGCCAGCATACTCAGCTGCATCTGCGCCGATCTGCTGAACCTCAGCATCTGCCTTTGCTGCAAGCACTGCGGAATCTGCATTTGCCTGAGCCTGGATTACCTGACGCTCTGCTGCGGCATTTGCCTCAATGATAGCCTGCTCCTGCTCGGTCTGTGCACGTAACTTGTTCTGCTCAGCTACCTGTTTTGCTTCTACAGCATTTGTGAAAGCATCTGTAAAATCAATATTTGCAAGGGATGTTGATACCACCTCGATATTATAGGGGGTAAGGCTTTCCTTTAATACTTCCTCAATCTGAGCGGAGAGGGTACCTCTTTGTTCTACGAGCTTCTCTGCATTGTATTTTGCAGTAACGCCCTTAACAGCCTCCTGGATCTTGGGATCCATAACTGTCTGAAGATATCCTGCACCGATCGTACGGTAGATAGTCTGTGCATCATCCTTGCTGATACGATAGTTTACAGAATACATAACGGATACTTCCTGAATATCAGATGAGAAACAGGAGAGTTCCGAGGTATATATCTGAGTTCTGTTATCCATATTTACCACGGATTTCCAGGGAGCTATCATATGGATACCTGAGTCAAGGGTGTAATCCTCAACCCGTCCAAATGTTACTACGACACCTGTGTTTCCGGTAGGAACCTGTCTGATGCAGCTGATAACAGTGCCTGCGGCAACAATAAGCAGTGAAAGTATAATCCTTACTTTCTTGCTCAGTAATGCTTTACCGCTTCCGGTTTTGCTTCCTCCGGCGAAGAAAACAACGGTGCCAATTACCAAACCAGCTACAAAAATTAACATAAAACCAACTCCTTCTGCACACCCTGTGTGCTAACATGTATTATCGTTACGAGCATTATGGTAGCATGGAGATGGGCTTGAATAAAGAGTTCCGGATGCACAATAATTATCTGTATTTGCAGACGCGGAGCAAATTAATTTATAACTTATATTTTTTAATTAGATTGCGCATAGCGGTAGTTTCGTGCTGAAAACAAATTGCGCATTGAGGTATTTTTGGCCTGGTTTTACCGGAAGTTGAATGACAGACGAGCGATTCTGTGATATAATTATAAAAATAAATATATATAGACGGTATTTGAGCTATGTTAACTATGAACAGCTAGGGGTTCCAGTATGACTGGAAGTGTTTTTGTGAAAGGAGACTACATGGGCTACAGTAACGATGAGATAATAAAAAAGACAGAAGGATATTTTGACATCATCGTGGACAGGATGGCTGCCATTACGAGGATCAAAGTAAATAATGAGGGAATATATAATAGGGAACTTGAAGATGTACAGAACGCCTTATCAGAGGCTAAGAGCAAGGTATACGTGTATGCCGATGATGAGCATTTTGCAGAATGGGAAGCACTTATCATCAGGGCGGATAAGGCGATAAAAGCATGCTGCTATGAGTAAGAGACACAATAGGTTAAATGTATAATATCTTTATACTGAATACATAATACTCTAATTTAAGGAGGAGCAAAAAGTGACTGATAAAGAAGAAAAATCACCTGATACTGTGGATCTTTTGACTTCGATGGATCTGCTCCCTATCCAGGGTATCGAGTCACCTGCACTTAAAGTTGAGACCGAAAGTAAGCCAGAGGCAAATACCAAAACTAAAAAAAGTACCTGGGATAATGTTTCCAAGCATGTAAACGAAGGGACTAACGGATATTATCAGAATTTTGATAACGATCAGAATTTTAAGTATAAAAGTAATAGAAACAGTTCAAGACGATATAGGAATCTCAATGTCAATCCTATGATGATTTTTTTTGAGGAAGAAATCGAAGGAATCAGAAGGAATAGTCTTAATAGAGAGAAAACCAAAAAGAAAATATTTGTTATATTGATTTTTGTATTAATTATTATTTTAATAGCTGCTATACGTTCTCAAATCCCTTAAAAACTATGTTTTTAAGGGAAAGATTATTTCTTTTATAGTGATACTGATTGAATAGTGTATTTGTAAATGTATAATATCTTTATACGGAATACATAATACTCTAATTTAAGGAGAAGCAAAAGTGAATGATAAAGAAGTAAAATCATTTGATACTGTGGATCTCTTGGCTCCGATGGATCTGATCCCTATCCAGGGTATCGAGTCACCTGCACTTAAAGTTGAGACCGAAAGTAAACAGGAGGCAAATACCAAAACTGAAAAAAGTACTTGGGATAATGTTTCCAAGCATGTAAACGAAGGGACTAACGGATATTATCAGGGTTTTGATACCGATCAGAATTTTGAGTATCAAAATAACAGAAACAGTTCTAGACAATATAGGAATCTCAATATCGACCCTGAGAAGATTTTCCGTGAGGAAGAAGCTTTAAGGAATAATCTTGATAGACAGAAAACCAAAAAGAATATATTTGTTATAATGATTTTTGCATTCATTATTTGTTTTATAGCTCTGTTATCAATAATGAAGGGGGCTAAGGACAGAATTGCTGAACGTGATAAAAATAAGTTCGCAAATGATGCAGTGTCAGAAGTAGAAGATATAGAGAAAACGGATACTTATGGTATCATGGAAATGAATGCGAATGAGCTTAATTCTGAGTTTGTGACATTTGAAAAGGAGATTATTGAGCATTCCAGTGCCCTCGACAGGAGCTTATATTTTAAGGCCACTCCAAAGACGGATAATGTCGTGATCACATTGACGGTGGAAATGATCGATAGTTATGGAAATACCATTGAAAAAGCAGTTGGCAGTACATCGAATATACCTAAAGGAGGTAAAGGCCTTGTTAAGGTTTCATTTGAGAAATATATTTCTCAGGACATTTTAGGCGTATCCTATAAGATCACCTGTGATTCATACGCACTGGAGGGAGCACCTTTTGCCAGCATCATCGTAGGCTCTAAGGAGGATGAAAACTATATCTTTGTAACCAAAGAAGGCGGTAACTTTGCAAATAAAGATGCATATATCATTTTTTACAAGGACGGAGCTATTTCATACATAATGTTAAATTCAAATTATGTTGATAATTCTGACGACCCAGAAAAGAAAGACCATGCGGTTATTTATTTCTATACCAGATATGTGGATTATGATTCGTATGAGATATATTATTAATGTGAAAAGTACAAAACAACCGGTATAATGTCATAAGGAATTTATTAGCAGTTAGGAAACAGTAGTAAAAGAGGGCCCGATGTTAAACCGACGGCCAAACAATTATAAATGATGCCGGTAACTGTTTCCTTGGGGGCTTATGATTTGTTCTTCAGTTTTAGCAGAGGCTTTATCTTGTTATAAACAGCACCCGCTTTTTTTGTGTCCTTGAAGAGCTTTATAAGGCCGTTGTTAATGGCGACCCTAGTTTTATACTGGTTGAAGATTTTTAAGACTTCAGCAGGGTTTTCTCCTTTAGAAAGGAGATTTTCTATCTCTTCAAGGCTTGCCATGTCAGCTGTCTTTTTGATATTCCCTGTCTGGGAAGGATCCTTGGCAGAAGAAACTTCTGAAAATGATGAAATTCTTTTTACTGATATCCCAAGGTCATTCCAGTATCCGCAGACACAGTCATAACCCTTGTCCTTAGAAAGTATAAAGTACCGAGAATTGGAACTCTTGCGTCCTATAAGGAAACCAAGGTGAGTGCACAGCTGGAAATCCAATGCGTTCTTTGTCCCAGCCTTTACCTTGCAGCCCGAGTACTGCAGGCCGGCCTGCAAGATGCCGTCTATCACGTCAAGAGTTATATTCTTACATGCATCCGAGTAGAAAACAGTAATTGAATCACCCTTGTTTACTCCCTTAAGGTTTTTTATACCGTCTGCCCTTACATTTTCATAATCAACGAGATAATAATCCATTTTAGAGTCACCCCTTTTCAGTTTGCAATTTGTATGAACGTAAAAATCTTTTTCCCTGCCTTCTCCCTGTTTATGAGTACGTGGATTCATCCAGGGTTTTGAATGCCAAAGTCTTATTCCTCACTTATGCCCAAGAGTTTTTTGTATTCCAAGATAGTCTGGACTGTTTTCAGTTGCTTGGACAAAATAGAATCAGCGACTTCAAGGCTATGGGTGAGACATTTATCCCAGGTCTCTGGCTGAATCCTGCCCAACAGCTGAAGAATATAGC
>JAEEVK010000049.1 GCA_016287095.1 Lachnospiraceae bacterium | reverse complement strand
AGCAGGCTTCGGCTTTACGTTGTCCTGGTAATATGTGTAGGTCATGGTCTCCTTGTCGGACATAACTCTTGCCTCTGTTACCGAGCAGATAAACATGCCGTGGGTATCGAGATCCACATACTGCTCTACCTTTAATGACATAAAGGCATTTATATATCTGCCGAGGAATGCAAGTCCGTTATCGGAACGCATAACCTCAGTTCCCTCAAACTTATTAACGTTTCTGCCGGATCTGAATCCGAATGACTCAAATACTGAGAAAGGAGCCTCTACCGACAGACAGTTTACATTCATGATACCTGTCTGTTTGATCACATGATGTGAATAGTTCTGCTTATTGATGCAGACTGCCACTCTGTTAGGAGTGCTGGTTACCTGGGAAACGGTGTTAACGATACAGCCGTTATCCTTGCTTCCGTCATTTGAAGTAACAACATAAAGACCATAACCGATCTTAAAGAGTGCCGTGAGGTCATTTTTATTTGCAGTATCGGGAGCCGCTGCCATATAGTCCATACAGAGCTCGTCGGAAAGCTTCTCGATCTGATCCTTGCTCACATCGTTGAGTGCGGATGTGATCTTAACGGTTGTGTCAGTAAATGTAAGGTTCTTGCAGTTTGCAAGCATCTCCTTCATCACCTTGGCTGCCATGGGTGCCCATGAGCCGTTTTCCATAAGACCGATGGTCTTGTTCTTAAATCCGCGTTCTGTCAGATGATTGATAAACTCTCTCATGAACGGGAAAATATCAGCATTGTAGGTGGTGGTAGCAAGTACTATCCTGCCATATCTGAAGGCATCCTCAACTACCTCTGCCATATCCGAGCGTGCAAGGTCGTTAACCACTACCTTAGGACAGCCCTTTGCCTTTAACTTGTCAGCCAGGAGCTCAACCGCCTTCTTTGTATTGCCATATACCGAAGTATAAGCTATCATTATGCCATCGGACTCTACGCCGTAGCTTGACCAGGTGTTGTAAAGGTCTAAATAATAGCCTAAGTTCTCGGTAAGAACAGGTCCGTGAAGAGGACAGATCTTAGCAATATCAAGGCCTGCTGCCTTCTTTAACACTGCCTGTACCTGTGCGCCGTATTTTCCAACGATACCGAAATAATAACGTCTTGCTTCACATGCCCAGTCATCATCCTCTGCATCCAATGCTCCGAACTTGCCGAAGCCGTCAGCTGAGAAAAGCACCTTGTCAAATGTATCATAGGTCATGATAACCTCCGGCCAGTGAACCATGGGTGCTGCGATAAACTTTAATACATGCTTGCCAAGAGGCAGCTCATCGCCCTCTCCTACTATAAGTCTTCTGTCTTCGAACTCCTGTCCGAAGAAGTTCTTCATCATACCGAAAGCCTTCTGTGAGGAAACTATAGTTGCCTCGGGATAGGTCTTCATGAAGTTTGCTATGTTTGCCGAGTGGTCAGGCTCCATGTGCTGAACCACCAGATAATCCGGCTTCTTTCCCTCAAGTGCCTTTGCCACATTGTCCAGCCACTCATGGGTAAAGTTTCTGTCCACCGTATCCATAACGGCTATCTTGTAGTCCTTTACTACATATGAATTATATGCCATGCCCTGAGGTACAACATACTGACCTTCAAAAAGATCTATCTGATGGTCATTTACACCTACATAAATAATGTCATCCGAAATCCTCATTTGTTCCCCCTCCATTTGATATTTTAGTAAAAATACATGCAGATCTCTTTATCGGGATCTGCTTTTTATATGCGCTAAAAAACTATATCTATAGTATCATAACCTAATAAATATTACAATAAAAGAATTTTTTAATAAATATTAAAAACAAAAGTTTCTCACAATCCGAAAATAAAAAACTTCCATAACTTAGCATTAATGCCGGTTATGGAAGTTTTATCCGGTTTTTCCGGTTTTATCACTCTGCTGAAATCTGGCTTGATTTCTTTACAGTTACATTTACGTTGTAGCACTCGAATATGTTCTCAATCCTGTTTTTGTCAGCCTGAGGATTCTTTGTGATGACAGAAACGATGGGAACAATGATAAGTCCTATGATCATGGCTGCAGCACCTGCCACGATGGGTGATGCCGTTACCTTAACAAACAGGTTTCCTACTGTGATGACTATGCTTGCAATGAAGCTTGCCCATACTGCAGGTCTGGTAACCTTTTTCCAGTAGAGTCCGTAAAGGAAAGGAGCAAGAAATGCGCCTGCCAGTGCACCCCAGGATATACCCATAAGCTGTGCTATGGCTGTAGGAGGATCAAGTGCTATGATAACAGATACTACCACGAAAAATACGATCATTATTCGCATAACGAACATCTGCTTTTTCTGATCCATATTCTTTATTACATTGTCCTTTAACAGGTCAAGCGTAAGTGTTGAGCTTGATGTAAGTACCAGAGCCGAAAGAGTGGACATTGATGCCGAAAGCACCAGCACTACGACTACTCCGATAAGAATATCGCTTAATGAATTCTGCAGCATGGCAGGTACGATACCGTCATATGCTACAGCACCTGTTTCAGCATTGATGAAGCTGGCGCCCTCTCCGCCGAAAAGTCTGCCGAAGCCACCCATAAAATATGAGCCGCCGCCGATGATGATCGCGAAGAATGTGGATACTATGGTACCTGTCTTGATCGACTTTTCGCTCTTTATAGCGTAGAACTTCTGTACCATCTGAGGAAGTCCCCATGTACCGAGTGATGTCAAAATAACAACGCTCAAAAGTCCTGCGGGATCCGGTCCGAAGAAGGATGCGAATACACCGGGCTGATCTGCTGTCTCGGGACCCTGAACATTTGAAAGCTTTACAAGAGCCTCCGTAAAGCCGCCCTGCTTTGTGATAACGCTGGCGATAACCGCTACCATGCCGACAAGCATTATCATACCCTGGATAAAGTCATTCATACTTGAAGCCATATATCCGCCGAGGATAACATATACACCGGTGAGCACTGCCATACCGATAACCACTGCCTCATAAGGGATATCGAATGCAAGTCCGAAAAGCTTTGAAAGTCCGTTATATACTGAAGCTGTGTAGGGAATAAGGAATACAAATGCGATAGCTGATGCTGCGATCTTCAGTGCCTTGCTGCCATATCTTTTTCCGAAGAAGTCAGGCATGGTCGAGGATGAGAGATGATTTGTCATGACTCTCGTTCTTCTGCCAAGGATAACCCATGCAAGCATGGAACCGATAAGTGCGTTTCCTATACCTATCCAGGTAGATGCTATACCGTATTTCCAGCCGAACTGTCCAGCATAACCGATGAATACTACGGCTGAGAAATAGGATGTACCGAATGAAAATGCAGCCATCCAGGGGCCGATCTTTCTGCCGCCGAGGACAAAGTCATTTACGCCGGTAACTTTTTTCTTTGCATTTACACCGACGAGGATCATTACTGTAAAAAAGACAACCAGAATCAATATTTTTACTACCATGATGCTTTCCTGCTGTGTCAGCAGCCTCCTTATAAAATAGTGCTTTATTGGTTTAAAGCGTTGTGCTTTAAAGCGTTAAAGTGATGATAGCACCTTTTTTTTCATTTGTCAACTGATTTTTGGAGATTTTCCTTCCGAATATAAAACACCGGAGAAACCTTCGGTACAGAAGCATGAGAGGTCTGCAATTAAGCATTGACAAAAAAGAATATGTATATAATAATATAGTAGAAATTAAAAATATTTCAGCACAGAGAAAATATTGATATTATGGCTCATATAAATGAACTTATGACCTTAAGGAGGAATCATGGCAGAATTACTTATGAAGCAGAAAGCACTCTCCATAAGAGAGAATTATGAAGTATACAGCAGCGACGAATTAAAGTACATCATACAAAGAAGGAAGCTCCTGGCAAAAAAACCTGTATTTGACATCTTTGTTGAAGAAGGAGTAGTCGCTACTGCCGAGGTTACAAGTACTGCTGCCCCTGTTATATACAAGGTCGCTTTTGGTGAAAAGGATGCCGGAGAGGTACGCTTTGATGAAACTCCCGGTGTTAACAAACTGGTATATGAAGCCAAAGGCATCGAGGTTGACGGTAACAGCATTCTTTCCGAGTTTACCATCAAGGATAAGGATAAAAAAATCATAGGTACCATCAAGAAGAAGCTTGTCTCCATGAAGGATACCTATGATATCAAATTTGAAAACGATGATGACGAGCTGCTGATCGTAATGCTCGCTTTACTTGTGGATGAAACCTTCCACGGGTGATTTTCAAGTTTCTACATATAATAAATACTTGAAACAAATAAAGCACCTGCTTTTGCTAACAGGTGCTTTTAAAATACACTTTACCGGTTTATACATTACAAAACCGCTGTAACGGCAGCAAGATGAAACTGATCAATACATACCATTTCCTGCGGCAAATCCCGGAGCAGTGTCTGCAGGTCTGGAGTAATCTCCCAGCTTGTAGTTTCCGCTTTCAAGCAGAGCCTTTGCCTTTAGGAGTGCATCACCGAGTAAACGGGCGTTGCTGCCGCGGCAGACGGTGAGCGTGAAGTTAAGCTCATCGAAGAATACTGCAGGCGCAACCTCTATGCGGTCATGCCTCTTTTCTGCTTCATTGTCTATTACATGGAAATATTTTCCGTCCTCTACGATCCAAGTATCTCTCTTTGACGGAGATGCACATGCTTTTCTGATTACCTCAAAGTTAAATGCATTTTCCTCCGGCATAAGGAATGACCAGTCTCCGACCTGCATGGCCTTGCCTGCAGCTATGGGTGCTTCCTTTTTCTTCTTTTTATAAAGGATAAATGCCAGAGCACCTACGGGGATAACAAATATCAGGATCAAAATGATATCATCTATCAGGTTATAGTTGGGTACCATGGAGTAATACTCTCTGGCGCTCTTTCCTGTGGGAGCAATAGAGGTTTCTGCATCAGAGCCGCCATGATGATGCCCTGACCAGTCCTTATCGCATTTCATGAAGTAGTTATAGGATATCTCATCATATCCGTTGTCATCCCAGGTAACGTCCATATTATACCATTTACCCTCGTACTGTACACGGTTCCATGCATGGGCACTGCCTATTTCTATGGTGACAGGTACTCCCAGTTCTCGCATGATGGCATAGAAGCTGAATGCATAACCTGTACATGATGAACGGCCCTTGCACAGAGCGCTGTAAGTACCGCCTTCAAAGGCTACATATCTGTTAAGAAGTACCAGGTAGTCATGCACTCCCTTTATCTTTTCATAGTCACTTAAGTCTTCAAATTTTGATGCTATCTTTTTTACCCGGCGTTCTGCCATAAAATTTGCATATAACGACGGCTCGCTTAAGTGGACATGTACATCATACCCGTTTTTAGAATACTGGTATTCATATCTTAGTGCATAAAGCTCGCAGCCTGCGTAGCTGCCATCCTGTGTATTTCTTGCAAGGATAGCATCAAAATCAAGAAAGCTCGGTACGATGGCCGACTCAAAATATATCTCTCCTTTACCCTTGCTCACGGCCGTATCTATAAGATTATTTATTTCCACAACCGATGTGGCTACCTTATCATAGTGATAGGAGTCGCTGAATATCACAAATCTTACAAATACTAATGCCAGGATCAATACCAGAACGACTATCCTGATTATCTTTTTTTTGCTGCTGCCCTCTTTTTCCATGTCCTCTTTCTTTTTCCCTTCTCTTATCCCAACTGGATTTTGTTTGACTCCTGGTTTTCTGCGTCTGAAAGCATTTTTCCTATCACTCCCGAGGAGAGTCTGGCCTCGAGTAATGTGTCATCAGTAGCTTTATCATACTCTATCTTAAGCAATCTTATGGTCTTGTCCAGGTTTTCAGAAATTATCTGCATACATTCCTTTGTATTCTGAGTCTCTATACCGTTTTCAGATAAAGTATCGTAAAGCTGCAATGTCTTCTGTGTTTCAGGCAGATAAAAAAACTTAACCTTTGACTGTGCGGTACGGTTACCGGTCTTCATGATGGCTTCCAGGAGTTTATTTATCTCACTCGTCTTAGCGATGACTTCTTCGTCACTCAGTCCTTCTGTGTCGAGAGCATACTCACCCTTTACTGTAAACGCATCCGTTGTCCCGTCCTTTGCTGTCTTCCCGGAACCGGCTTTCTGATCATATGTTAGACCGTATACCGATACTTTCCCATCTTTTGCTGTAATCTTGGGAGACTGATCAGCCACCATCTTTTCCCTGTACTTCTTCTTGGTGTTAATGATGCCTTCCTTTATCTTTTTAACGTTATATTTTCCGAGGATAAAGGACATAGCTACCACCACTATGGCAAACATGGAGATGGATATGGGACTGAATGACAGTGTACATACTATACCTGCCGCTGCAGCCAGGAATATGCATAATACATTCGATAAAAAACTGTACGAAAACTCGCTTTCATCAACATCAAGCTCCGTGATATCCGATGAATTATCCGACTTAGAAGCAGGTGCCTTAAATGCCTCCTCGGAGGATCTGCGCTTCATGTATTGATAAAGAGCGTATTTCAGATATGAATTTTCAAAAGAGGTCTCATTATCATCAAACTTGACATCTTCAACACATCTGTCACATACCAGCACGTCCTCACTGATCGCAGTCCACTCAAGGCCGTAAAGATAGACCTGCTGCCCTTCCGTGAAAACTATGTCTCTCTGTTCGTCCTTATCAAACTCGATAACGGGGCGCAGCCAGAAGGATGTATCCGAGCAGTATGCTCCCTTTTTGTCCAATACTCCCTCGTCATTTACAAAACCGCACTTCTTTGTCCCAAGCTCGGACTCGCTCTCTATCCAGAAACGCCTGCCGGGATTGGGTAGAATATATTTATTTTTTTCGTATTCAGATTCTCTGAGTATCCTATACTGCATACTATATACCTTGCCGCAGGCATCTTCCCTATCGGTGATGCGCCTGCTTTATCACCGACGTTTTTAGTATCTATAGGACTAGCGGCTCAGTGCTTAATCCTATTATATATATCCCGGGTTGTAAATAAACCCCCAATTATGCAAAATGACGCAGTCTATTTCGCAGACTGCGTCTTGAAAATTCTAACGGTCTTGCGCCGTAAGATGTGTATATTCCTCTATCTTTTCTCCTGAGCGGACCACTACATCGGGATCGATTATGCAGAAATTTCCTATCTCCGCACCCTCTTCGACTATGGCACCCGGAAGTACTATGGAACCCTCGCCGATCTTAACACCTCTCGCCACTTTAGCACCGGGTGAGATAATCTTGGGCAGGATAAAATTTTTCTCCCAGAGAAACTCGGCATAACGCTTTCTTATCTTATTGTTTCCTATGGCAATAAATGCACAGGGATACTCATTTAAGAAATCCACAGCCTCATAGCATCTGCCTATTATCCTATCGCTGGTGACGGAGTCATCGAGCAGGCTCACCTTCTGAAATGTCCCCAGCTCCTCAGCAATATCCATGACCTGTCTGCCGTGTGAACCCGCTCCGAGTATCAGAAGGTTCAGCTGTTTATGGTTGATGCCTGCCAGTCTTTCTCCGAGAGTGGGCTTTGCTGTTATGGCAGCTCTTTTGGCCTCTGCCTCATCCCTGGTCCTGCCGTAGACCGAAGCATAAACAGCTTTTCCGTCAGATGATATCCCTTTTCTGTAGCGGGCCTCAAAGCGCCCGTCTTTTCTTTCATAGATACCGGCACCTATTCTCATATTGCCCTCCGACTAATATGCCTGGAAATATTTCTTGGTCGTGTTCAGATCTGTCTTTCCGGGTATCTCATAAAATATTATCACATTCAGTCTGTTACCGATCTGCCTGACAGCCAGATACATGCGGCCCTTTTTGTTTGTTTCGTATTCCATATCCCCGGATATAACCTTATAGCTATGAGATCCGATCATGATATCCGGCTCTCTCTTCGGTGCATATTTTTCCTGGAGCAGCACAGAGTTCATGTCTTTATCATTTATAAAATCATCTTCACTGAGTCCGAAAGTACTGCCATCAGAAAAAGCCATAACCACCGCTGCAGGAGTATCATTGTACATGGCATACATATGAATATCCACTGTCGCATCCGTACCCGGCAACTTGCTGTACATCGATTTCATGGTCGAATAAACATACGAAGGTGCGTTTATCATCCTGTCATCATATTTAAATCTCAGCTCGGACCACTCGTTGGAAAAAGCGTTATCCGAGAAGGAACCCACGGTATATGCTACTCCGTTGTCATTCTTTTCACGGTTCAGGAATTTCAGTCCAAAGATACCTATCACTACAACTGCAGCCAGTACTATAGCTAAAGGAAGTATTTTTGCCCATACGTTAGGCTTCGCCTCGGGTACCGCATCAAAGCTTCCCCTGTTGTACGGAGTGGCATATGTCTGCTGCCCGTAAGAGCTGTCCTGGTTTGACCTGTACTGCTCATAATGGTTGTTCACGGTATTGCTGAACATCTTAGCAGTACGGGCATCATCTGAAAGACTCTGCTCTCTTTTCTCTTTTACCGTATTGTTATCAAGACCGTATCTGGTGGGTACTATGGTCTGGTCAGGCTCAGGTTCGGGGCGCTTTTCCGACATTATGATAGGAGGTTTGCTTAAGTCATCACCAAACCTGTATTTTCTCTCTCCGTAAAGGCCGCTGTTTAACGGTATCTCGTCTATCTTAGGGCTCGGCTGCTCTGCTGCAGCTTCCTCTGCTGTTTCCTCTACGATGACTGCTTCCGGTTTGTCAGCATCTGTCTGCTCACTATCTGTATCCCCATCCAAAGACTGCTTAAATTTTGCAAAAGCAGCATTGGGATCAAAATCATTCATGCTTACCGGCTTTTTCTCCTCGGGAGCTGCTTCTTCCTTATAAAAATGCACTGTCTTTGATGCCGTCTGCCTGCTGATATCGGCAGCTTCGGAATAGCTCATGCCGCAGGCCGGGCAGACCAGAGCACTAAATACCTTCATCGCCCCACAGTTCGGACACTTATCAGATTCATTGGAATAACCGTTATTCAAATTCTGATCGCTCATCTACAGTCCCCTTTCTCCCAATATGCTGGTGGGGCAAAACATTGTTTTACCCACAACCTGATGCCACGGACCGCTTCGTTGCAAGCAACTGATGCAATCCCATAAACACCTCGAATATAACGATTTACCGACTATAATTATCCATATTTTTTGAATATCTGTCAAGTATTTATAGGAATTTCTTTAATAAAAGAAGAAGGGACCCGTTTCCGAGTTCCTTCTTCCTTTAGATTATGAACAACCAGACATTTCCGGGATGATCGATCATCCTTCTATCATTATAACCTTCTTCTCAGGTACCTTAGGAGCTTCCTTCTTAGGGATATCGAGTTTAAGTACACCGTCTTCGAACTTAGCCTTGATATCTTCCTCGGTAACTGACTTTCCTACAAAGAAGCTTCTCTGCATAGCGCCCGAATAACGCTCCTGGCGGATAAGTTTACCCTTCTTATCCTTCTCTTCCTTGTCAACACCCTTAGCAGCAGCTACTGTCAGGTAACCGTTCTGAAGCTCGAGCTTGATCTCATCCTTCTTGAAACCGGGCAGATCAATGGCTACTTCGTATTTGTCATCATGCTCCTTCACATCTGTTTTCATAACATGAGCAGCATGCTTTCCGTAGAGCTTCTTGTCAACATCTTCAAACTCTCCAAATGTAGGGAATTCAAAATCCATCAGGTCATCAAATAAGTTTTTGTCAAAAATACTAGGATACAACATAGGTCATTCCTCCTTTACACATATGAAATATTTAAACTATATGTTCTGGAGCATCGGACTTGAGAATCTTTCCCGGGGCTCTTTTCTTTTGCCCCTCCGGAATTTCCTCTCTTCCTTTGTTCTGACTGCATTATATCACTGATTGTTAGCACTGTCAAGAGGTGAGTGCTAACAATTTTATTATTCAATTATAAATTTTTTATTAAAATGTCCCATCTGTCAGTAAAGCTCATCCTGTTTTCTGTATATTGTAATAATTGTGTGTTATTTATAAAAAATATTTTCACTCTGAATTTTGATTTTATGGAATATAAGCATTGAAATCCAAATATATAAATAGTATAATCTTGTTAGAAAAAATTTTAGGAGGTATTATAAATGCAAGAGGTTTATGATTTTTTAAAGAAATGCGGTACTTATTATTTAGCAACAGTTGACGGCGATCAGCCCAGAGTACGCCCCTTCGGTACAATCGATCTCTTTGAAGGAAAGCTCTATATCCAGACCGGAAAAGTAAAGGAGTGCTCCAAGCAGCTCCACAACAACCCTAAGGCTGAGATCTGTGCTTTTGACGGTGCTACCGGAACATGGCTCCGTGTATCGGGCAAGCTCATCTCAGATGACAGGCGCGAAGCAAAGAAGCATATGCTCGACAGCTATCCTAACTTAAGAGGTATGTACTCAGAGGATGATGACAACTCAGAGGTACTGTACTTTGAAGATGCAGAGGCTACATTCTCATCATTTACAGCTGCCCCCAGGACAGTAAAATTCTAATTTTGAGAAAAATTATCTCTTGGATTTTACTTTAAAAGCCCCAAGACATGCTTAAAAAATGTATGTCTTGGGGCTTTTTTCATGTTTTAATACCTGTTTAAAAAAGGTACCAGTCCGTCATGATCACAGTCTGCATCAGTTATAACATCAGCTGCTGCCTTTGTAGACTCCTGTGCATTGAGCATCGCTATGCCGAGTCCTGCTTCTATAAGCATACTGTTATCGTTTTCCGCATCTCCGGCGGCTATGGTATTTTCAATGGGGATATTTAAGTGCTTTGCCAGCTCGTGTACTGCGGTGCCTTTACCGAATCCCTTCGGGATGAGTTCAAGATAGTATGGGGATGAATACATGGTATCCAGTATGTCCCCGTATTTTTCCTTTACCTTTTCACGGAAGCGTTCCTGCTTTTCATGGTCGTGGAGCTCGATACAGATCACCTTGCAGGGAGGTCCGTCCAGGTAGTCTGCGGGCTCAGGAGAAAACTTTACGGGAGTTGACACCTTTGAGCGGTAGTCCTGTATCTCCTCATCGTCTTTTGAAGTCAGTATATATTCATCACTGTAGGTATGGACATATACATTGTTCTCGTCAGCCATCTTGAAAATATCCCTTACCACGGGTATTTCCAAACCTACTCTGAATATTGTTTCCTGTTTTTCACAGTCATATATCTGACATCCGTTATAGGCTGCTATAAAGCTGTGGGCAAACTCAAGTCCATATTTTTTCTGGACCTTTAAAGCACTGTCCAGACCACGGCCTGTACATATTACAAAGATGTTTCCCTTATCAGTAAAGGTTTTGAGAGCCTCATAGGTTTTGGGGGACACTTCTTTTTTTGTTGTAAGGAGTGTATCATCAAGGTCGGAGAAAAAAATATATTTTTTCAGGCTTGTCATTTGTTCTTCCTTTCAGCAGTAATCTTGGATTTAATTTGAACTGTTTTCTTTATTCCTTAGTATTTTTACCATACTCAGAGGATAAAATCAATCGCTCTTTGAAATAAATCTGATATTTGGGATTGAAATATAATATTTCACATAGTATAATAGGGCACGTATTACGGAACGGGAGGATATGCGTTTTTCGCTATATATAATGAAAGAACAGGTTAATTTTACCGAAGGAAGGATCATCGGACCGCTTATGAAATTTGCGATGCCCGTTATGTTTGCACTATTCCTTCAGGCCATGTACGGAGCTGTGGATCTCTTCGTAGTAGGTAAATTTGCAACACCTGAGGATGTTTCGGCAGTTACCACAGGCTCACAGATAATGATGACTTTAGGAAATCTCGTGACCAGCCTGGCTATGGGTACAACTATTTACTTTGGTCAGCAGATAGGTATGGGCAACCTGAAAAAAGGCGGTGCCATAATAGGTGCAAGTATTGCTCTTTTCGCATCCATAGGCCTGATAATGTCGGTATGCATACCTCTTTTCGCAAACAGTATTGCAGATATCATGCACGCACCCACAGAGGCCTTTGACCAAACTGTATCATACATAACCATCTGCGGCGCCGGCATGATAGCCATAGTTTTCTATAACCTGATCGGTGCAATATTCAGGAGCATGGGTGACTCCAAGACTCCTTTGATGACGGTAGCTATCGCATGTGTTTTCAATATCGCAGGGGACCTTTTCCTTATCGCAGGCCTTGGCCTCGGTGCAAAGGGTGCTGCTATCGCCACAGTCGCAGCTCAGTTGCTAAGTGTTATAATATCTGTTATTATAATAAGAAGAAAAGGGTTATCCTTTGAGTTTGAACTTAAAATGATCCGCTTTAAAGGCGAGATCATCGGACATGTCATCCGCCTCGGATTACCTATAGCCCTGCAGGATTTTCTGGTAGGCTCTTCATTCCTGGTTATCCAGGCCATAGTCAATGACCTCGGTGTTACGGCCTCTGCCGGAGTCGGTGTTTCACAGAAGGTATGCGGCTTTATAATGCTGGTGCCTCTGGCATTTATGCAGTCTATCTCCGCATTTGTGGCACAGAATGTCGGTGCAGGCAAGATGGACAGGGCTACCAGGGCTTTAAAGAGTACCATATCGGTTTCGTTTATCTTCGGTATAGCCATGTTCGCTCTGGCATTCTTCAGAGGGGATCTGCTCACCGGACTGTTTGCCAAGGATGAGCCCGTCATCCTTGCCGGAGCAGAATATTTAAAGGCCTATGCCATAGACTGCTTATTTACATGCTTCCTTTTCTGCTTTATAGGCTTCTATAACGGAAAAGGCAACACCACCTTTGTTATGATCCAGGGACTCATCGGTGCTTTTGCGGTACGTATCCCTGTCTGCTTTGTAATGAGTAACTGGGAACCCGTTTCACTGTTCCACATAGGACTTGGCACTCCCTGCTCCACGCTCGTCCAGATAATAATGTGCTTTGTTTTCTTATTTATCAGCAGAAAACAGAGTCCCAAAGTACCGCTGATATCACAAAATAACGATTAATACAATATTGTCATACAGAAAAAGAATCTGTGATTTAATAAAAGGTAAATTATATGATGGATGTTTCTAAATACGGGATAGGTTATTTCCCTGTAGGAAAACAATACAATAAATGGGCTTTACGAGACCACATCGAAAAGCCCCCCATCTGGTGTAGCGTCGATATGCGTGACGGAAACCAGAGTCTTGTTGTGCCTATGAACCTCAAGGAAAAGCTTGAGTTTTATAAGGTGCTCCTGAAAGTGGGCTTTAAGGAGATAGAGGTTGGTTTTCCTGCTGCCAGCGAAACGGAATATGAATTCCTGCGCGCTCTGATAGACAGAAAAATGATACCCGATGATGTGACCATCCAGGTGCTTACCCAGTGCCGCGAGCATATCATAAGAAAAACCTTTGAAGCATGTGAGGGCATCCCGAATGCCATCATTCATTTTTATAATTCAACAAGCGTTGTTCAACGTGAGCAGGTATTTGAAAAATCAAAAGACGAAATAAAAGATATTGCCGTAGAGGGTGCAAAGCTGGTAAAAGAGCTGGCGAAGAAAAGTAAGAGCCATTTCAGGTTTGAGTATTCACCGGAATCATTTACCGGTACTGAGCCCGAATATGCGCTTGAGGTTTGTAATGCAGTGCTTGATGTACTTGAGCCCTCCGAGGACAACAATGTAATCATCAATCTTCCTGCTACTGTGGAGATGAGCCTGCCCCATGTATATGCATCACAGATAGAATACATGAGTGAAAACCTGAAATATCGTGAGCATGTCACACTTTCTCTGCACGCTCATAATGACAGAGGTACGGGCATAGCCGATACGGAGCTTGGCCTGCTGGCAGGAGCCGACAGAGTAGAGGGTACTCTTTTCGGAAACGGCGAGCGTACCGGAAATGCAGACATAGTTACATTAGCTCTTAATATGTATACACATGGTGTGGACCCCGGACTCGATCTGTCGGATATTTTAAAAATCCGTTATGAGTTTGAAAAATGTACCAGAATGCATGTAAACGAGAGAATGCCTTACTCCGGAGATCTTGTATTTGCTGCATTTTCAGGGAGCCATCAGGATGCTATCGCTAAAGGCATGCATTACCGTGTGCGCTATGATTATCATCCCTGGAATGTACCCTATATCCCCATAGATCCTTCAGATATCGGACGTTCATACGAGGCCGATGTCATCAGGGTAAATTCCCAGTCCGGAAAGGGTGGCATAGGCTATATACTGGAAAAGAATTTCGGATATACACTGCCGGCAGATATGCGTGAAACCCTGTCATTCCTTTGCAAAGGAATCTCGGACAGGGAGCATCGTGAACTCGGATCCCATGAGATCCTCTCCATCTTTACGGACAACTATCTTGATCTTAAGGGAGACATCAGTATAGCTGATTACGAGTTTATGCAGCATGGCAGGGATGTAAAGATATATGCGACCTTCGTAAAAGACGGAGTAGAAACAGCTGTAGAGGCTGACGGAAACGGACACTTGAGCGCTATAAGCAATGCTTTAAAGAAGTATACCGGACAGTCATATATACTCCAGGTATTTACCCAGCACAGTTTACAGGGCCAGGGCTCACAGAGTGTGGCTGCCTCATATATCGGACTTGAAAGTCCCTCAGGCGAAATGTTCTGGGGCGCCGGTACGGATACCGACGTCATCAAGGCCAGTGCCAATGCACTGATGAGTGCCTTTTACAATATGACAAAAGAAAAATGACATAAAAAATCCCCAAGACATACGTTTTAGTGTATCTTGGGGATTTCCATTTTATTCTGTCAACTAATCTTCAGATAATCGAGATATGCATCCCATGTACCGTCATCAGCAGTTACAACCAGCTTGACCGTATGATTACCTGTACCGGTGTAAACATTCTTTACCGTATACTCAGCCGGATACTGATCTCCGTAGTAGAAGGTACCCTTTGTCTGATTATCGATCACGAGATCAACTCTCGCCATGTTTGAACCGTTTGAGCATGCACGAAGCACGAAATCATGTGTATTTGAACCAAAATACTGAGTATAGGAAACAGCATCATTATTTGCATAAAGAGCAACTCCGCCGAACGGATTGTTTATATTTCCGGTATACTGTCCGCTCTTTGTCATGTCCTCACACTGCTTGGTAACTGCATAACCGCCGTTATTTCCGGAATTATTATTGTTGTTACCGCCATTGTTTCCGCTGTTGTTTCCGCTGTTGCCGCTGTTATTGCTACCCGAGCCGCTGCCGGTAGAAACTCCGCTGCCACCGATGATCAGTGCATCACAGTATCCGTCCCAGTTGCCGTCATCAGCAGTTACAACAAGCTTAACGGTCTGATTTCCTGTACCGGTATTAACATTCTTTATCGTATATTCTGCCGTATTTGCATCTCCGAAATAGAATGTACCCTTGGTCTGATTGCCTATTACCAGGTCAACCTGTGCCAGGTTATTTCCGTTAGAAGCTCCGCGAAGGGTAATGTCGTGTGTACCTGATGAGAAATTAACGTTTGTTGAAACAGCGTCATTATTTGCATACAGTGCTACTCCGTTAAAAGGATTGCTGATGTTGCCTGTATACTGACCACTCTTGGTCATGGATTCACACTCAATAACGGTACCCTTATTGGTTCCGGGAGCACTGCTGCCGTTACCGTTAGAGTTTCCGCCATTATTACCTCCGTTGTAATTACCGCCATTGTTGCCACCGTTATAATTTCCGCCACCGTTACCGCCTACGGTTACTGTATTGGAATAAACGTTTGCCCAGCCGCTGCTCTGGTAACCTTCGATGTTGAGGGAAGCCTCATAAAGATTACCCATGCGCATGCCCATCTGCTCCCAAGCCTTGAAATGCTCGGTTACTGAAATGGTACCGCTTGTACGCTTTGATGTACGTACGCTCCAGTACTGCTGGAATGTGGTGTTACCATCTATTGAAGGCTGATTGTAACGGGTTGTTTCATAAACCTCGTATGTACCTCCATCAACATAGATAGTACCCTTTGAAGTAGCTCCGGGTGGACGCCAGCTTCCCCAACTCTCTACGATGTAATACTCAACAAGCGGATTTCTTGTCCAACCGTATACGCACAGGTAGGAATTTCCGTTTGGCTGATAGTCAACACCGTAAGTAATGGAAATGTTTCCGATCTGCTGGTATGTCTTTGTACAGTCAAATTTGACACCCTCACGGAATAATGCATTTCCGATGTTCTGCCACCAACACTCGAATTTACCGTTGCCGTTTAAGGTCATGCTTGTCTCGCCATAATCCTTCCACAAAGCATAGGTGTAAGCCCCATCGCCGCCTTCGGTGTTGTTGTAGAGCACTGTCGCAGCTTTTGCATTATAATTTCCGAAATACGGAAATCCAAAACATAAAAGCAACGACAATACTACAGCAATAACTCTCTTGCTTTTTTTCATAGCAATTAATACCTCCTTTCGAGTATCAGCATACCACATATTGCCCAAAAAGGAGTGTTATTTCTGTTACGATTATGTAAATATTTATTAATTTTATCGCAATAATTAAATGCCGATTAGCAATATTTGCTCATAGCCTGAAATTGTGAACAAGGAATAGCAACAATTAACAAAAAGAACAATTATTGCGCATTTAACCACTGGGTAATACTCAGAAAATAGTCCACAGACCAGACGTCAAGCTCCTGCGGATTTTCTATAAACGGCAGAAGATCTCTCTTTGCCTCCTGATAATTGATCTCCCGGAACCTATAGCCCAGGTTGGCTTTTACTTCATCCAGTGTCATGTCTTCCTTAGCCTCAACATATTTGAACTTTAGGAGTCTCGCCACCAGATGCTTATGATTATAGGGCACCTTTTTTATCAGATAAAAGACATAATCGTAAAGATCACGTCCTCTCACCCTGCCCATCCATGCTCGAAAGATTGTATGATCGATCTTTTCCGCAAAAAGTGAAGGTTTGTCATACACGGTAATCTCATAAGGAGAGGGATAAAGACATGTTTTCTTCTCGTAGCCTGCAAACATGGGAGGATCATAATTCATCTCAAACCTTACATTGACCGTGTCGGCATCCGAAATGCTTTTAGGTATTTTATCACCGGGGAACATGTTCATGAACACTTGCCGGGTATTTCCCTTTAAGACTACGGATTTTTTGAAATCATATGGTTTATCAATGACTTCCACCTTGAACTCCAGCCCATTATCGGCCAATTCACGTTCGATGGAGGGGAGCAGGCTCTCTATCTTGAAATCCGGGTCGGATTTAAACAGTGAAAACTCCAGATGTCCCGAAAAACCTTCAAGGTCATACTGTAGCCTGCGTGCCTTATCACCGTGCAAAGCAGCCATATCAAAAAAACCGTCCTTTGACAGGGCATACATTATATTACCCTGAATGGCCTGTTTGATTCTGTTCTTTATTTCAAATAATCGGAATTCGTTTGTCTTATCCAAGATTTGCTCCTTTATGGTTTTTCAATATAACCCCGCTGACTATGCCCGTAAGCATACCGGCCGCAAGGCCCGAAACAATAAGTACAGGAAAATAATACCACACTGCCTTTCCAACTACAATAACTGCTACGATTATCTGCCCCAGATTATGAGCTACGCCGCCTGCCATACTGACTCCGGTGACGGAAAATTTCTTCGTGTGCTTCAGCAGAACCATAACGGTTATGCTGAGTACTGCGCCTGCCAGACTGTATATACAGGCAAACAGACCGGTAAAGGTAAAGCCCGAAAGGATAATTCTGGTACATGACATGGCACCGGCCAGCTTCCAGTCAAGCATGTAGATTGCTATCATTACCGGGATGTTGGCAAAGCCCGGTTTTATGCCGGGTACCGAGAAAAACGGCGGCAGGAGGCTTTCCACATATCCGATTATAAACATGACCGCTGTCAGCATACCGGCCAAAGCCAGACGGCGTGTTTTTTCTTTGTTCACAAATTGGGCCTCCTTTCCTATCTAATTTCTATAATTACACGGTTGGGGAGGCACACTATGGTTTCCCCTTTATGCGATACAGGCGAATGATGGACACATATCTGATTGGGGCAGTCTGCCTCCTGCATGTAAGCTTCTCCGTCCTTTATGATCAGTATGCACTCTCCCACTTTACCGGGGATTTTTATCATCTGATATTGTCCTGCATCTTTTATATTGCTGCGGTCTTTTCCTGTTGCAGCGTCAGCTCCCTGCATGTTTATATCATCGATCACAGCGTCAAAACCGTCATCCACGGTACCGCCTTCATTTCCCAGATCATATTCTCCGAAAAGCTCCCCATCAATCGTTACCCTGACGGTCCTGCCTTCACCGGAGTTAAAAATCTTAAATGCAAAAAGTCCTGTGGCTGCAAGCAGCAACAGGACTAAAACCAATATTATATCGTTTTTTCGGAATAAGGAGATATTACTCATTCTTCATCGCCTCGATAGCGGATATCCTGGTGGCTCTAAGGGCAGGGAAGAAACCGGAAACAAGTCCGACGAGTATTCCGAAGCCTGCGGCGAAGAAGGGAAGCCAGATGGGTATTACGGACATAGCCGTCCCTGTCTGCTGCTCACCATAGTACATACCGCCGCCCATAAGTCCGGAGAATATGTCGCCTCCGTACTTATTCATGAGCCATGATACAATATAGCTTAAGCCTACTCCTATTGTACCACCGATGAAGCCTATAAGTCCAGCCTCAAATAAGAAAAGTTTTTTTACATCTCCTACCTTACAGCCCAAAACCTTCATGATACCGATCTCTCTGGTTCTCTCGTAGATCGACATGATCATGGTATTTGCTATGTTGATAGCTGAAACGAGCATCGCGACACCGCCGATGGCACCAAGGATGATCTCGAGCATCTTTGCCGTCTCCTGCATGGGCTTTATGTACTGCATGGAGCTCTCAGACTTAAATCCCAGCTCTTCGAGCTTGTCCTGAACATCGGTAACATTATTCATGTTATCAACATTTATATATATCTGCTCATACTTATTCAGGGACTCTAAGGCCTTTTTCCTGTCGGAAAGCTTTAACGTATTTGCATATTTCTCAAATATCTTCTTATACATATCTATGTCCATGAAGGCATAGTAGTCTGCCATGGAGTATCCCGACTCCGACTGGCCTATCTTTACCATATTCGCTATTTGATACGAATACTGCTTTTTCTTTGGATTCGGCTCATAGTTCATAAACTGGAGCTCTATCTTGTCCTTGTTAAAGTCGATTTCCTTGTTCACATACCTGGATCCGTTAAAATACCCGAAGTCCATATACATCTGAGAGCCATAGTATATCCTGTCCTTGGAGTTTTCCTTATTCGGATAAGTACCGTCCTCTAATGCAGGGTATCCGAAATCCTCATAGCAGCTCATATCCATGACCATAAGGTTGAGATAGCTGGTATATTTCTTTTTAGCCAGCAGCTGGGCATTTCCGTACATTATCGGAGTAATGCTCTTTACATGCTCTATCTCCCTTATCTGCTTTATGGTCTGTTCGGTCAGCTCCTGTTTCTTTTCCTGCCAGCCGCCATCCTTGTCTTCATAGTAGGAGTTCGCATATATATCTATCACGGTCATGCTTCCGTTTTCCATAACGGAGGCTTCAAAGCTCTCGTTCATCCCGATACCGATGGAGATCATGACCACGATGGAAATCGTACCTATGATAACACCGATGACGGTGAGCAGCGTCCTCGCCTTACGCCTGAGCAGGTTCCGCGCTCCAAGTTTTATTAAATCTATAAAACGCATTTATATGTTCCTCTTTTTAATCTTCGTCATCTTCCAACAGTTTTTTGTTCTTCTTTTTCTTTACTACTATTACGATAATGACTACCACGATGATAGCTGCTACACTTGCACAGATTACGATGAAAAGCCATACAGGAATTCCTAAGATCTTTTTTGCTTCCTCTCCATCGGGGTTAAACTCGCCGTCTTCACCAAATTCACCATTGTCTCCGAAGTCAGGACCATAGAAGTTTCCGCTCAGGTTACCCCAGTCGATGTCTCCAAAATCTCCGAAATCTCCGAAGTCCTCTCCGCCCATTACATAGGTAGAGAATTCAGCGGTCTTTATCTGCTCGTCGCCGTTGCTGTCCTCAAAGTGAACTACTACCGTACCTGTAGCCTCGCCGGGTACAAGGGGTACTATCTGGGGATTTACATATTCCTGTCCATAGCCGGGTACCGCACCAACATATGTCTTTGTGCTGTTATTTGCAAGCTCAAAATCACCCTCGATGGTTACATATACATTTCCTAAGGTTGATTTGCCCATGTTGTAGAACTCAAATGAGAGGTCCACAGGCTGTCCTACATAACATCCGTCGTATGCTTCGATATAAATATTTTCAATCTCAGGTCTGTAATTTTCTACTGCATGAAGCTTGATGGTATTGTCATCTGTTACGCCACCCTTTTCGGTATCAACCTCGCTCATGTCATCGTATTCATACTCAACCTTGATGTTTACATTGTAATCACCTGTAGCTACATCGCTCCTGGTCTTGAGTATTACTTCCTGCTCTGCGGTCTCACCTGCAGGTATCTGGTCGATGTAGAAGATATTTGAGCCTTCGGTAGGTGAGAAAACTCCTTCTGCCTGCTCTAAAGTGATCTTGATATTCTTTGCTGTCTTTGTAGCATGTGTATTCTTTAAGGTATATCTGAAATAGAAGGTGCCGCCTGCCTTAAGCTCGCGCATCATCTTATCGGGATCCTCAGCTTCTGCCAATGCTTCGGGATCGATGATGGGCTCTGATGAATACTGGTTGATGATAAGCTTGGGCTTGCTGTTTTTCTGTGTTCCTTCGTCAGTCTTATTATCGTTTACGATATTTAATATATAAAGTCCTGCAGATTCTGTATTCGTGAGACCTGATGCATCTGTAAATTCACAGGTAACATTAAGGGTGTTAAATCCTTCGGAAATATTCTTTCCTACCTTAAAGGTCATACTTACTCTTGTTTTTGAACCGGCCTTTACGGTACCGACCTTTTTATAAGGCTCAGAGCTTACAGGCTCAAAACTTGATGAAGAAAGGCCTGTGCCTGCTACCTTTACATTTGTGATATCTGCTGTTCCGTCGTTTATAACATCAAAGCTTACTGTAACCTTCTCGCCTGCCTTGGGGCTCTCGGGTGACTGTGATACATTTCCGATGCTGACTGCTGTCTTTTTCTCGGGATCGATGACTGATGCACCCTTTACATACATAGTCATGTTTGAGGATGTCTTTTCATTTTCCTTTTCATCCCTGAAGCTTGCTGCCATCTGGATCTCATAGAGGCCTGCGCCGAAATTCTTTGCTACCCTGATGGGTACCTCTACCTCTTTTGATTCTCCTGCCTTGATGTTTCCGACTGAGATAGAGTCTGTTGTAAATGCCTTTGTGATACCGATGGAGGTGTCAAGTCCGCTGACTACGGAAAGCTTTACATCATAAGCATCTGCCTTTCCGTCATTTTTAACGGTTACGCTAAGTGCATCCTCACTGTCGGGCTGAAGTACTATATAGTTATCTGAAGTGGAAAGGCTGATAACAGGTGATTCTGTCTTAACCTGCTCCTCATTTGCCTTGTTTACGGTGATGTACATGGTAGGCATAAAAGGTCCCTGCTCGGTTCCGTCGTTATCCTTACATGAAATAACAGCGGAAATGCTGTAGAAACCGGGTTCTGAGGTCTTCAATACCTTTACGGGTACATCAATAGTCTTGATATCGCCTGCCTTAAGTGTACCTAAGGAGATTTTTTCTACCTGATAATCGGGGATAATTCCACTTGTTCCGAAATCCATTGAAAGGTAAGCATTAACTGCCTGTCTCTCACCTACATTCTTTACCCTAAGCTTCATGGTAAATGAGCTTCCGGGATATACAAGCTTCTCATCGTAGGTAGCCTTGTCGATAACTATCTCGATAGGCTTAAGCTCTGTAGCAGTATAAGATGTAAGTGAAAGTAGTTTCTCATCATTTAATACCTGATAACCATCATCGTAATACTCTATATTTCCATATATACTGATCTTATTATATCCTATTTTTATAGAATCAGATGCCTGAATATCAAATTCAAGATTGTAAACTCTCCCGCTGTTTATTTCAATTCCATTTGAATTATCCTGTTCTGTATATACCGGATCCTTTATTGTTACATTCATTATAAAAATACCGGTATTATCGGACTCTGCGCTTAATGATTTCACATTCATATACTGGTCAGCTTTTACAGGAATTACAATATGTCTTAACTCTCCTGGTTCAATTCTTACATCAAATGCTCCATTAGATTGTGCCGGCTTTAAATAATGATTTGCTGCCTTTGCACTTGTTGTCCCAAATACCAGATTCAGTAATGCCATCAGCACCAAAAATACTATTACTCTTGTGGCTTTGTTTGATACTTTCATTTTTCTTATCCTTTCGCGTATTCCTATACTCATTCTATGTTTATAAGTAATTATTTATCTGATTTCAGATCATCGTGGATCTTTTGGGCTGCCTCATCCAGCTTCTTTGCCGC
>JAEEVK010000048.1 GCA_016287095.1 Lachnospiraceae bacterium | reverse complement strand
CTATCATTGAAGACTTTATGCTGGATATCATGTATGAGATACCTAAGGATCCGACCATTGGCAGGGTATTTATCACCAAGGAATATATTGATGGCAAGGGAGGCCCCAGGATCGTGCTTCGCGGGTAAAATTTTTTGTAATGAATATTTATAAATCGGAACACAGATCATCAGGTGGTCTGTGTTTCTTTTTATATCATGAAACGAACATTTGATTGTTTTTTTGCTAAAAACAGTTGCATATTTTGTGTAAATCTATTATAATAATTCCATATGTTGTGTTAAGGCAGTATAAAGCAGGAGTAAAAAATTACATGGGAACATACAGCGGAAATGAAATAGTCGTATTAAAGGGCCTGGAAGCAGTCAGAAAGCGTCCGGGCATGTATATAGGAAGTCTGGGGAGCCGCGGACTGCATCATCTGATCTGGGAAATACTTGACAACGGTATAGATGAGCATCTTGCAGGCTTTTGTAATGAGATAGAGATAGTGCTCCAAAAGGATGGCGGAGTATCCATCACTGACCATGGACGCGGTGTGCCGGTGGATATGCATCCTACAGAGCATATGCCGACTGCGCGTGTGGTATATACCATCCTTCATGCGGGCGGAAAGTTCGGCAATACTGTATATAAGGTATCCGGCGGTCTCCACGGAGTAGGTGCTTCGGTAGTAAATGCTCTCTCAAGTCATATGATAGTTGAGATAAAGAGGGACGGGAAGGTCTATCGTGATGAGTATAAGGATGGCGGACATCCTATAACACCGCTTGACAAGGACGGGCTGTTACCCGTTGTAGGAAAATGTACCAAATCAGATACAGGTACCAAGGTCACATTTTATCCCGATCCCACCATTTTTGAATCGGTAGAATTTAAACCGGAGATCATCGTTAAAAAACTAAAGGAAACGGCATATCTTAACAAGGGCCTGAAGGTTACTTTCTCAGATCTTCACACGGGCTTTAAGCAGACCTTCTGTGAAGAGGACGGTATCAAGAGCTTCGTAGCGTATCTTTCAAGGGAAGAGATCGTTTTACACAAAGAGCCCGTATACCTGGAAGGAAAAAGCGGAGATATCGAAGTCGAGATAGCCTTCCAGTACAACAACGGCTTTTCTGAGCAGATAAATTCATTCTGTAACTGTATAAATGTCGTAGACGGCGGTACACTGGTCACAGGCTTTAAGTCCGGCCTTACCAGGGTTATGAACCAGTACGCCAGAGAACTCGGAGTATTGAAAGACAAGGATGAAAACTTTGACGGTAAGGATATCCGTAACGGACTTATAGCCATCGTATCCATAAAGCATCCGGATCCTCAGTTTGAGGGACAGACCAAGACTAAGCTTGGAAATAACGATGCAAAGGCAGCGGTAGAAGATGTCTTTACCCAGGAAGCTACGATCTTTTTTGATAAAAATGTAGAATTATTAAAAACTCTGCTTGATAATTCGCTTAAGTCCTATCAGGTAAGAAAAGCCTCGGATAAGGCGAGAACGACAGCACTGAAGCAGTTGAGCGATGTGGACACAAAGTCAAAGCTTGCAGCATGCTCGTCGAAAAAGCCCGAGGAATGCGAGATATACATCGTAGAGGGTGATTCTGCGGGAGGTACCGTAAAGACCGCAAGAAACAGACGTACCCAGGCGGTGCTTCCTCTCCGCGGAAAGATTATAAATGTAGAAAAAGCTGCACTCGATAAGGTACTGGCAAACAACGAGATAAAGTCCATGATAGCAGCATTCGGCTGCGGTATTGCAGAAGAGTTTGATCTCTCCAAGCTTAAGTATGGCAGGATCATAATACTCACCGATGCCGATGTGGACGGAGCGCATATCAGCACCTTGCTCCTTACCTTCTTTTACAGGTTTATGCCCGAGCTTATCATGGAGGGCAAGGTATTCAGAGGCCTGCCGCCGCTTTACAGAGTGGAGTATGAGACCACCGAAAGAGGCAAAAAGAAAAAGAATACCGAGTATATATTTGATGACCATGAACTGGAGAAATTCAGAAAAACCGGTCAGAAAATACTTACATTGCAGCGCTATAAGGGCCTTGGAGAGATGGATGCCGAGCAGCTCTGGGAGACTACTCTTGACCCCGAAAGAAGAGTACTGGCCCAGGTATCGATAAACGACGGTGTTGAGGCGGATGAGATCACCTCCATGCTGATGGGCACCAATGTACCGCCCCGCCGCGATTTCATAATGAGCGAGGCAAATAACGCAAATCTTGATATCACATAACTATAGAAATAGGAGACAACAGAAATGAGTACACCTCAGGATCAATTAGTCCAGCTTGATTTTGCGGAGGAGATGAAAACATCCTTCCGTGATTACGCGTTAAGCGTTATTTTATCCAGAGCCCTGCCTGATGTCAGGGACGGCTTAAAGCCTGTACAGAGGAGAATTCTGTACGCTATGAATGAGCTGGGACTGGATCCTAAAAAGCCACATAGAAAAAGTGCACGTATAGTCGGCGATACCATGGGTAAATACCATCCCCACGGAGACAGCTCCATATATGATGCACTTGTACATATGACGGAGGATTATTCCCTCAATCTGCCTTTGGTTGACGGACACGGCAACTTCGGCTCCATAGACGGAGACGGAGCGGCTGCCATGCGTTATACCGAGGCTCGTCTTTCAGAGCCGGCTATAGCCCTGCTTGAAAACCTTGAAAAAGGTCTTGTAGAGTTTATGCCCAACTTTGATGAAAGTGAAAACGAGCCCAAGGTCCTCCCTGCTACATTACCCAATCTTTTGATAAATGGTACCACGGGTATAGCGGTAGGTATGGCTACAAATATCCCACCTCACAATGCAGGCGAGATCATAGACGGCGTTGTAGCTTATCTGGATAACCCGGCCATCACCGAGGAAAAACTCATGAAATACATACCCGGACCGGATTTCCCTACGGGCGGCATCATTACTAACAGTGATGCGCTCCCTGAGATATACAGGACAGGTGAAGGCAAGATCAGGGTACGTGCTAAGACAGAGATAGAGAACGGCGATTCCGGCAGGAAAAATATCGTGGTTACCGAGATACCATACACCATAGCCGGGAATAAACTCAAGCTTGTTGAAAACCTTGTCAGCCTTATGAAGGACAAGGCTTTTGAAGAAATATACGATGTAAGGGATGAGTCCTCAAAAGAAGGTATCCGTATCGTAATCGAGGTAAAAAAGGACAGGGATCCGGAAAACCTGTTAAACGGACTTCTTAAAAAGACCTGTATGGAGGATACCTACACTGTAAACCTCCTGGCGGTAAAGGACAAGCAGCCGCTTGTTTTTAGCCTTTTAGGTCTGGTCAGGGAATTTGCCCAGTTCCAGGAAGAGCTTTATACAAAGGAACATGAATTCCTTTTAAACAAGGCAGAGCAGAGACTTGAAATAGTTGACGGTCTGCTCCGAGCTACAGATGTTATTGACCTAATTATAGAAATACTTCGCGGCAGCAGCTCTGTAAAGCAGGCAAAGGACTGCCTGATACACGGCGATATCACGGATATCAAATTTAAACACGAGGAGTCTAAGAAAGAGGCTGCCACATTGCAGTTTACCGAGCGCCAGGCAGATGCTATACTTGCCATGCCGCTGTCAAAGCTCATAGGACTTGAGATACTTAAACTTGAAGAAGAGAAAAACGAACTTCTCGGAAAGATTGGGGAATATAAGGAAATCCTTTCCAATCCTCAAAAGCTCTGCTCGGTAATAAAGGAAAGACTTAAAGCGTATAAAAAGAAATTTGCATCACCCAGAAGGACCGAGCTTTCAAATGTAGAGAGCAAGGGTTATGTGGAAGAGTTTAAAGTTGAAGACATTTATATTCTGGTCGACAGGTTCGGCTATACAAAGTCGGTGGATGCATCTGTTTACAGTAAAGCCGGCGAAGAGGCATTAAAGGAATTTACCCATATCATACCTATGAAAAACACGGACAGGATCTGTGTATTTACGGCAGAGGGAAATATGATGCAGGTAAAGGCCGAGAAGATACCTCGCTGCAAACTGAAGGATAAAGGCCAGCTCATACACAATCTGTGCAAGGTTGACCAGCAGGATGTCATATTCTATGCGTCATACGAGACATTATTTGACTCGATGCTCCTGTTTACGACTAAAAACGGATACATAAAGCTGGTTTCCGGTATAGAGTTTGACACTAACAGAAACCTGATGCTTGCGACAAAGCTGGAGGACGGGGATGCTGTAGTCAGTATCATACTCCTGCAGGCAGCGGATATCCTGGCAGAAAACAGGAAGGTCATCACTATCACCAAATCGGGTTATTCCCTTGCGTTCCCGTTAAAAGAGGTCAGTGAGATGAAGAAGACCGGCAGGGGCGTAAAGGCTATGACTCTTGATAAAAATGACAGGGTTGAATTTGCCTGTGTGGTATCCCCTGATATGGAAAATTTTGAATACAAGGGCAAGGAAGTATCTTCCAAGAAGATAAAACTTCGTGCACGTGGCGGCAAGGGTCAGAAAACTGCTTTATAATCCTTAAAAAATATAAAAATGATACAGAATGGTGCTTATAACTCTTGACAAGAAACGAATTCTGGGGTATTATATCTTATATGGGTATACAAGGGGATAGTTTACCCTTTCAGAAAGATCCATTTGAACAGGAGAAGCATAATGGCAAAGAGAATTCTTGTATGTGATGATGCAGCTTTCATGCGAATGATGATTAAAGATATACTTACCAAAAACGGTTATGAGATAGCAGGCGAGGCAGAGAATGGTGCAGTTGCGGTTACAAAGTATGCTGAAACAAAGCCCGATCTTGTTATGCTCGATATTACTATGCCGGAGATGGACGGTATCCAGGCTCTTAAAAAGATCAAGGAGCAGGATCCTTCGGCTATGGCTATAATGTGTTCAGCTATGGGCCAGCAGGCTATGGTTATAGAATCCATACAGTCAGGAGCCAGGGACTTTATTGTTAAACCCTTCCAGCAGGACCGCGTAATCGAGGCCATAAAGAAGGTAATAGGTTAATTTGATCTTAAACCTGTCCCTTTTGGGACAGGTTTTTTTATACAAAATGCAGCCCGTCACTTGAGTTCTGATACTTTCATGAGTGCAGTGAAGGGGCTTAAGCACAATAAAGAATAGGAGATATATCATGGCAGATTCAAAAGCAAAAACCACAAAAAAGAATGACAGGAAAAACGATAAGAAAATAGCATGGCTTAAGTACAATGCTAAGCAGCTGAAGGAAGTAGAGGCATTAAGCCAGGAGTATATTGATTTTATCTCTGACTGCAAGACCGAGCGTGAGTGTGTAGACGAGATAGTAGCACAGGCTAAGAAGCTTGGTTATAAGGATTTGGCTACAGTAAAGAAGGTAAAGGCTGGGGATAAGCTCTATGCCGTAAACAAGGGTAAAGCATTGGCTTTATTTGTTGTAGGCACCAAGCCCTTAGAGGCAGGTATGAAGATCCTCGGTGCCCATATTGATTCTCCGAGACTTGATATCAAGCAGAATCCTTTATATGAGGATACGGACCTGGCACTTATGGAGACACATTATTACGGCGGTATCAAGAAGTATCAGTGGGTTGCTACCCCTATGGCTATACATGGTGTTATCTGCAAAAAGGACGGGACCAATGTTAAGGTAGTCATCGGTGAGGATCCTAAGGACCCTGTAGTCGGTATCTCAGACCTGCTTATCCACCTTGCCCAGGACCAGATGGACAAGAAAGCATCAAAGGTGATAGAAGGCGAGGATCTGAATGTTCTTGTCGGCAGCATACCGCTTAAGGACGAGGAAAAGGAAGCAGTAAAGAAAAATGTTTTGAAGCTTATAGCTGACAGATACAAGGTGGATGAAGATGATTTTATGTCTGCAGAGCTTGAGGTAGTGCCCGCAGGACGTGCAAGAAGCTACGGACTTGATGCCAGCATGGTTATGGGCTACGGACAGGATGACAGGATCTGTGCATTCACATCCGCAAAAGCGCTCTTTAACTGCACCGCACCTGACAGGACCGCAGTATGCATCCTTGTAGATAAGGAAGAGATCGGCAGCGTCGGAGCTACAGGTATGACTTCTGTATTCTTTGAGAATATGGTAGCTGAGCTTATGGATAAGCTTGGGGACTACAGCGAACTGAAGGTACGCCGTGCACTCCAGAACTCGCATATGCTTTCATCGGATGTAAATGCTGCATTTGATCCAAACTATCCTTCGGTTATGGAAAAGAAGAACTGCTCTTACCTGGGCAGAGGTATGGCATTCAGTAAATTTACCGGCAGCCGAGGAAAATCCGGTTCAAACGATGCCAATCCCGAATTCATCGCTAAGCTGCGTGCGGCACTTGACAAATATAATATTTATTACCAGATGGCTGAGCTCGGAAAGGTTGACCAGGGCGGCGGAGGAACGATCGCTTACATCATGGCTAAGTACAATATGGAAGTCATCGACAGCGGCGTAGCTCTCCATAACATGCATGCACCTTGGGAGGTTTCCAGTAAGGCTGATATCTACGAAGCCGAGAAAGGATACGAAGCATTCCTCAAAGAGATATAATAGGAGATTTTTTACATGCGGAATTTCGGAAAGAGACTGGTAGAGTGGCTCTGTGAAAAAAACATAAAAAATCAGATGCTGGCCATCTATCTCTTGGCGATACTGTTGCCGATGGTGGTCATCGGCGGAGTTTTGACGGTTTATCTGTACCTGTATTCCGATAAGAATCCCAGGATACTCCTGATATGCATACTGATAGTTGTGACGGGAGCCCTGATTTCTTACATAGTTATCACTTTCTTTGCAAGTCATTTTTCAAGCCGTGTTAACGAACTGCGAAGTTCGATGCACGATGTTAGTAATGAGGATTATGATGTGCCGGATTCGCTGCGCGGAAATGATGAGATCTCTATGGCATATGAAGAGCTTAAAAAGATGGCACAGCTCATTAAAGAAAAAGATGCCGAGATGTATGAGACTAAGATTGATGCGGAGCGTTTTGCCACCGAGCAGCAGATGATGGAGTACAAGATGCTTTCATCACAGATTAATCCCCATTTCCTGTACAACACTCTTGAAGCACTCCGTATGAGGGCTATTTCCGAAAAGGACAGAGATGTTGCAACCGGTATAAAGCTCCTCGGAAAATCCATGAGATACATTTTGGACAATACGGGTACGGTTTCGGTACCTCTCCAGCAGGAGCTTGATTATATCGAAAACTATATCAAGATCATAAAATTCCGTTTTCAGGAGCGTATAAGCTACGAGTTAAAAGTCGAGGATGAGATAGATACGAAAAGCTACAGTATCCTGCCTCTGCTCCTGCAGCCGATAGTTGAAAACTCTGTCGGACACGGCTTGGAAATGGTTGAAAACGGTACCTTGAAGATCACGGTTTCCGAAGGTATGGAGGAAACTATAAAGGTTCTGATAGAGGATGACGGTATAGGTATGAATCCCGGTGAACTCCGTGCAGTCAGACTGAAAATTGACCGTTTGGAGCAGATACCCGCAAAGAGCATCGGTTTATTTAATATCAATAAACGTATCAAGCTCTTTTACGGTGACCGCTATGGTATAGAAATAGACAGTGAAGAGAATGTCGGAACAAAGGTGACTGTTACGTTGCCGATGAGACCGATTTAATGCGTCCGCTTGATCCTCTGCACGCTACAAGGTTTTAGACGATAATGGTACTTGGACTTATCTATCGCATATTTTACTCATCGGGTAGTAGGAGAGAACGGCGGTACTCCGCCGGACTCATCCCGACATATTTTTTAAATTTTTTGTGGAAATAGTCTACGTTGTTATAGCCGATCCTCTCGGATATCTCGTAGACTTTTAGTTTGTTCTGCTTTAACAGCTCCTTTGAATGCTCTATCCTGATATGGTCGACATATGAGTTAAAGCTTTCGTTAACGGCCTTGTTGAAGATTTTTCCGAGATATGCACTGTTATAACCGAACAGAGGCGCAATAGTCTCAAGCTTTATGTTATTTTGATAATTGTGGTCTATATAATAGATAACATCGTCCAATATACTGTCGCGGGATGAATTACCCGTGGCATTCATGATCATCTCAAACTGTCCGGAGAAGAAGAGGATGATCTCGTAAAGGTAAAGCTTTGTCTGTATCAGCTCGATGATGGACGAGTTTGTGGGGAAGGGGATTTTCTCCGAGCCGTACAGGTGGGAGATGGTCTCCTTTATCTGTAAGTAAAGGTCGGTCATGAAGAGCTTTACCGACTCGATGGTATCATTGACCGTATACAGATATTCCTCAAGTGCATAGAGTGTTTCTGCCACACGCTTTCTGTTGTAGGTCTGGAGATGGTCGGTGAGCAGCTCGGCATATTTTGTAAGCAGCTTATTGCTCAGCGTGTTATCCTTTACATCTGTTTTAGGCAGCTCCTCATATCCCAATGTATGCTGTCCCTGAGCGCAGAAGAATCGTCTGTTGATAAGCGCCAGGGCCTGCTTGTATGAAAGATTGACCTCCTTAGGAGACTCTACCGGAGCACCGTAGCAGATGAAAATGGTGTCCATGGGACTGCCTGCCTGAGGAGTGGTATTATCATAATGCTCTAAGAAATTATTAAACTGCTTTATCGCTACGGGACCTTTTAACAGGATGACGTCATTCTGGCCTATCCTGATACCCTCAAAGGTGCCGTTGTTGTCGTTCCTGACATTCAGCAACTCGGCAAAATCATAAGTGATCGAGGAAATCTTTTTGGAGTAGTTCTCGTATATGACGACCTGATAGTTCTCATATGTAAGTCCCATCTCTTCCAATGCCTGCTGGGAATAGGTATTATCCTCAGCTTCGCCGGTGATGATCTCACGGATGATAACATCATGGGCCTTGTTTCTGTAAACGTCTATATAGGTATCCTTACTTCTTTCTTCATCCAACAGCTTTTTTACATAGGAAACGGCTTCAAACAGATCATCCTCGTCGATAGGCTTGGTCAGATAGAAATCGACATTATATCTGATAGCAGTTTGGGCATATGTAAAGTCAGAATAGCCTGAAAGGATGATGCATTTCCCTGTAAAGCCGGCTTCTCTGGCAGCTTTTATAACTTCTGTACCATGGAGTTTGGGCATACGAATATCGAGCAGAATGAGGTCCGGCTGGTATTTTAATATAATATCCAAAGCCTCCTGCCCGTTTTCAGCTTCATAATCGGTTGAAAATCCCATTGACTCCCAATCCAGCAGGCATTTTATACCTCGCCGGATATTGCTCTCGTCGTCAGCAAATAAAACCCGGTACATGAAAGTTACCCTCCTTGTGACTGATTATATCATATATAAATTTTTTTTGCAAATAGCGGAACCTTTTATTTTTTAACTCGTCTAATGATTGAAAGGGTAAAAACAATCCGCTTTACAACAGGGTGACGATATAGTATAATTCGGGTATAACTTACCGAATTTGGAGGTTGCATGAAGTACGATATTGAAACCCTTATGCGGAAGCATGGAAATGAGGTTTTACGTACCGCTTACTCATATGTAAAGGACAAGTTTACGGCTGAGGATATTTTCCAGGAGGTTTTCATAAAAGTATATAAAAACCTGGAGAATTTCAGAGACGAAAGCGATATAAAAACCTGGATCATCCGCATAACGATAAACACCGCAAAGGATTATTTAAAGAGTGCGTATAGCCGGAAGGTTGTTCCTATGATGGAGTTTAAAGAGGATCAGCTGGTTTCGGACAATGATTTTGAAGAGATTGAAAACAGGGACCGTGACGAGCAGGTGAAGAAAACGGTAATGAGCCTGCCGGAGCAATACCGGGAAGTTTTACTCTGTGTATACTACCATGATATGAGCGTCGCGGATACCGCAAAGTCGCTGGGGATAGCTGAGGGCACTGTGAAAAGCAGGCTGTCGCGAGCCAGAGACATGATGAAAAATAAACTGGAAGGGAGGCTGTAGATATGAGCGAAGAATTATTTGATCTTGAAATCAAAAAGAGCTTTGATGAAGAATTTGACGCACAGGATATTTTTGTAAGTGAAGACCTTATCGCAAAGACTATGGCCGCCATCAAGTCCATAGATAAAGATACAACAGAAAATGATAATACGCCTGCAAGTACAGAGGCTGCAGATAAAATAGTAAACATTGGAAGTACCGTAAGCAATAACGTAACTAATATAAGTAATCCTTCTGCTAAGAAGAAATCATATAAATGGGTATCCGGTATAGCAGCGGCAGTTGTTATCGGTGTGATAGGACTTGTGATATTTAAGTTGGGAGGCGGCATTAAAAAGAGTTCTGATTATGCTGCTTACGAGGGTCCTACAGCAAACAGCACAAGTGATAATTCATATTACGATAAGGTTATGACGGAATCTGTAGCAGAAGCCCAGCCTCAGACTGAAGCCTCCGGAGGACAGAGCAATATGTCTTATGCCGTACCTGATGATGTTCCTTGTGAAGTGACTGAGGCTGCAGCAAGTGACAGACAGTACATGAACAGTACGACAACTAATGATCTGACCGGTGATCTTAAGACTGCTGACAGTGCCCTGCCTGAAGCCTCTGATGTCGATAAAGATGATGGAACTAAATACGAAGACGCGAGTGATGATAATACTAAGATTTCTTCCGGTGATTCAGCTACAGGTGACGGTGGATCGATCGTGATCAATCCTGATAATGAAGATGTCGGGTTTAATCTGACCGGTATAGGAACAGAGGGAAAAAATCCCGAAACAATAATACTCACCGATATAGAGCAGATAGTTGCAGAGCTTGGCATGACTGAGGATAAAGAAATGCTTCCCGATGAAGAAAATATGGAAAAGCTCCGTAATACTGAAGGATATCTGCGTCTAAAGTCATACGGTGATGACGCAAAGATCATTATGAAGGAAATTTATGAAAAATGTAAAACAGCTGACGCGGACAGTTATGCTGAGTATGCACCGTTAGCACCGATGATGAATGTAATGTATCTCATATTAAATGATACTGCAGAAACCGAGTAATTTATGTAATCTAAAAAGATAATATAAAACAGAATCTATATAATACTACAAAAAATCGGCTTATTCCTAAAGCCGATTTTTTATGTCTTAGTTTTCCCTTGAAATCCTGCTCTCTAAGTACTCGGGTTCTCCATACAGCAGTCCCCGTGTACCGCTGCCCAGATAGAAACGGCCGAATACTCGCTTGTCACCGTCTATTGAATTGATCTCGCCAAACATCTGCTGCTCGTTATTGATCCTCTCCCAGGTCGTACCGTCGTTGAAGCTCCTGTAGAATCCGTATTTTCCGCTGATGTTGCCACAGACATATATGGCTTTGTTCTCGGTCAGATAATCCACACCGCGGTGTATCAGGCCAAAGCCTAATCTGAAACAGGACTCGCCTTCTGCGGTCAGCCTGTTAAGATCCAGGGTGCCGGTATATTTATTATACTGCAGCTTCCAGAGACCATGATGGTTCATAGCCAGATAGATCACTCCGCGCTTGCCGGACTCACATCTGATCTCGGTTTTGTTGAAGGTATCAATCTGTGACAGATCGGTCCTCGGGAAATAATTAGGCAGAGGCAGTTCTCGGAATGTCTTGCCGAAATCCTTACTTATATAAATCTGTGAGCGGTCACCGAAACCATACATGATATGGGCATCGCATTTATCTGCGAATACCTTGATGTATCCCTCCGTCTTAGGCAGGTCGTTAAGCCCCATAACCTGGGATTTCTCCCATGTCTTTCCACAGTCACGGCTGCACAATACGGCAGTTACCGGGAGACGCGCTCTGTCCGCAAGACACCAGCACAGGGCTGTACCGTCGGAGTTTACCGCGATCCATCCGGATGTGACATTGGGCTGTTCAATCTTGGACAAAAGCTTATCTATAGCAGGAGAAAGTCCAAATGGAGTCTCCAGTTTTTCAAATGTATGTCCGTAATCTGTGCTTTTTATAATGCCGCCCTTAGTGATGCCGCGCCAGTTACCTCTGGCACTAGCGAACACCAGCTCCGGCTTTTCATCGGGAGAGTCTATATTCATACAGGTAATGAACTTATCCCCGTTTTCATTTGCAAAGGAGTTCTTGCATTGCTTGGTAATATCGGTAAATGCGAAACCGCCAAGATCGCCTACGGCATCAAGTAAAACGGTAGGTCCCTTAATGGGAGCATAAATATTCAGATGGACCGTATTTTCAATGCCCTGATTCCAATCCTCAAATGAGACCTCATTTTCGGAGAGCAGGTTATGAGTCCTGAAAACTCCTGTACCAGTATTAAACCACACTTCCTGGGCATCAAGAGGATTGATCTTTATATCGCTTACCCAATGGACACATGAATGCCCGGCATAATACTCAGGACGCATATAAGAGGTATTGAATTTGAGTCTGCCCACTTTGGTATCAAAGAGGATTACCTTCCAGGTTTCACCGTAATTTCTTGAAAGGAAAATGATATCGCCCCTGCCACGGCATACAGTACTGCAGACCACAAGACCGGGTTCCTGCGGGGTGGAGGCTATGCCGCCAAAGCCGAAATTAAAATTCCTGTGGAAATTGTCTTCAGTAATATTGGCTCCATCGGGATCACTTGCCTTTATCAGGGCATCGGTAGGAGTAATATCTTTGTAACCTTCAATCCTTCCGTTTTTAAAATAATATCTTAAAACATGGCCGCCCACAACATGACCGGAATCGCATCCGTAGCCGTTTTCATATAGGAATGAGTTAGGCCCGTTTTCACTCATGGTCACATAAAAATATTTTCCGTCATATGTACATCTGGCAGGGACATAGCCGCTTAAGTTACTAAAAGGATATTCCTGTGATTCAGGCATCGGGAGCTTGGAAAATGAAATACCCTTGTCATATGAAACGTACAGACCATGTCCCCTCATACTTTCGGAGGGCATGGTGCTGATGCCTGCAGTACCTACTATCACCATGTCGCTGACAGGAGATTTCCATACAAAAGTCAGCCAGTCTTCGCCGCATACATCAACCTTACTCCAGCTCTGTCCCAGATCATTTGATACCAGCAGACCTCCGCGCTGGCTTGCGAAAAACAGGGTATCACTGTCATTAGGATCGACTATAAGTCTGTTGCCCGTGCTCCTGCCTCCCCAGTTTCCGTCTATCATAGTGGGTATTTCGCTATAGGTAAAAGTAGCGCCGAAATCCTTTGAAACGCAGAGGAGTCCATGCCTGTTGCGCTGTGAGCCGCAGGCAATATAGAGTCTTGAAGAAATCTTTTCATCAAGTGCCAGAGCTATGGGGAAAGACTCGACCAGAGTCTCGGGCTTTATATGGTCAGCCAGGCTTTCGAAAACATCCTTATTCTTATTATATCTGTATACACCGCCGATATCGGTCCTGATATACATGCGGCCTTCTTCTTTGGAATGGAAACAAAAGCCCGTCACATATCCACCGGCGTGAATGGGAATATTATTATATTTGTATGCGACATTCTTTGCCTCAGCCATTTCTGATAATCTCCACTCCTTAAAAAATATGCATAAATCCTACTTTGACATTATACTAAAAGTTTAGCAAAAAGATTACAGACTTAATTTGAGAAAAAAAGTTGACTTATTAGACAAAAAAATGTATCTTTATATATCGGAATGTATAAATAACAGGAGCTTAGGGTGAAAAATCTTTGATTTTTCATCCCGACGGTTTGTGCTGCAGGCGCACAAACCTTGGGATAGCACGCCTGCGGCATGCTACAAATTATGGAAAGAATAGCAGAATTCGGAACGGTCAGTTTCGAAGTATTCAAAGAAATAGCTCAGGAAGAGTTCGGAGTTACTGATGAGGCAGCGCTCAATGCATATCAAAACCTGAAACTGCCGAAAAGGGCAACATCCGGGTCTGCAGGCTATGATTTTTATGCACCCTTTGACATCACATTGGAGCCCGGAGAAACAGCTAAGATACCCACCGGTATCAGAGCAAAGATGGAAAACGGCTGGGTGCTTATGGTGTTTCCGAGGAGCGGCTTTGGATTTAAATACAGACTGATGCTTGATAATACTGTGGGAGTGATAGACAGTGATTACTATTATTCCGACAATGAAGGTCATATCATGATAAAGGTCACCAACTGTTCGGGAGTCGGGATTACAGCCGGAAAAACGCTGAAAATATCAGCAGGGCAGGGCTTCGCTCAAGGTATATTTATGCCGTTCGGTATAACCATGGATGACGATACGGATACTGTCCGCAACGGAGGTCTGGGCAGCACCGGCTGATCAGTCTATCGGAGGATTTTTTAAAACGAACATATAAATTAGAGGAGGATATAAAAATGATCAAACTTGGAATTTTAGGTTACGGAAACCTGGGACGCGGTGTAGAGGCAGCAGTAAAGCATAATCCTGACACTGAGCTGGTAGCGGTATTTACCAGACGTGACCCTGCGACCGTAAAGATTAACAGCAACGCAAAGGTTTACAGCTCGGCAGATTTAGCAGCACATAAGGACGATATCGATGTGCTTATTATCTGCGGTGGCAGCGCTACGGATTTACCTAAGCAGACACCTGAGGCAGTAAAATATTTCAATGTTATCGACAGCTTTGATACCCATGCAAATGTACCTCAGCATTTCGCAAATGTTGATGCAGCAGCAAAGGCAGCAGGTCATATCGGTTTCATATCTGTAGGCTGGGATCCCGGAATGTTCTCACTTGCAAGACTTTATTCAAATGTTATCCTTACAGACGGTGCAGATTATACCTTCTGGGGCAGAGGAGTCAGCCAGGGACATTCAGATGCTATCCGCCGCATTGCAGGCGTAAAGGATGCCAGACAGTACACCGTACCCGTACCTGCAGCATTAGAGGCAGTTCGTTCGGGAAAGAATCCTGAGCTTACCACACGCGAGAAGCATACACGTGAGTGCTATGTAGTAGCAGAGGAAGGCGCAGATCTGGCAAGAATTGAAAATGAGATCAAGACCATGCCCAACTACTTTGCAGATTATGACACAACAGTTACATTTATTACAGAAGAAGAGATGAAAAAGAATCATGCAGGACTTCCTCACGGCGGTCAGGTTATCCGTACAGGAAAGACCGGTATGAATAATGAGCATACACATACTATCGAGTACAGCTTAAAGCTTGATTCCAATCCTGAGTTCACCGCATCAGTGCTTGTAGCATTTGCAAGAGCAGCATATCGTATGAACAAGGACGGTCAGACCGGCTGCAAGACAGTATTTGATGTACCTCCGGTACTTCTTTCTGCTGAGACACCTGAGTATTTACGCGCACATTTGCTGTAATAAAATGTTGTAATATATAAAAAAGAAGATACCCTCCATCCTATAGCAAAGCAAAGGTGGAGGGTATCTTTTGTTTTTGTAAAAAGTCTTATTCTTTAGCTTTCAATTCAAGATATTTTGCGATACCTTCGGCATCGGCTTCGGCCAGTGCCTGCAGCTTCTCGCTCGTTTCGATAAAACCCTTATCGGTTTCGTTGTCCATAAAGCAGTGCTCGACAATGACTCCGGGGATATCTCTTAGTGCGGCATGCCTTATTACCGCATAATAGTCAAGGCGGCTGCCGTCCTCGGCAAAATAGTCCTTGCTCATCCTGGTTTTTACATTGTTGTCCTTTAGCCCCAGAGCTACCAACTCCTTAAGTATGGAAGCAGCGATCCCCTGACTGGCCTCTCCTACATTATCCCTAAATGAAGCGTAAACCGTAGCTCCGTGTAAAGCGTGATCTTCGGAAGCGTTAAAATGCAGGCTGATAAAGAAATCAGCATTATGTTCTTTGGCTATTACGGCTCTTTGCTCCAGCTCAATCTTGATATCGGGGTCAAGCGCGATATCTGTCTCGCGGGTTAAATACACCTCGATATCTTCATAATTAGCAGTAAGATAATCTCTTATATAATTAGCCACCTGCAAGGTCATGTCCTTTTCCTGCCTGCCAAAATAAATAGCACCGGTAAATTTCCCACCGTGTCCCGGATCGAGGACCACGACCTTGGCGGCCGGTAAATCCGGTACGGGCTCGGTCACGATCAGATCATCAGCATCTTCTATGGTGCTGCTGTCTGCATCAGAGATATTATATTCTGTACTTTTAACGATAGCCGGTTCTACTGTAACGGTGGGGCCTGTAGTGGGCATGGGCGTCACATTTGCATCCGGTGTAGGCATTTCTTTGGGCCCGGCAGGTGATTTCCCTGAACTGCAGGCCGTAAGAAAAAATAATGTAAAAAAAAGTATCGGTATAACCCGGTTGTGATTTCTAAAAAATATCATAAATAAATTATCCGTATAATACGACTCCTTTCCGAATAAAATACACTCTTTTGCTCAAAAATGCAAGAAAAATCGTAAAAAATGTAACTTTTACTTGACTTTACGAAAAAAAATGCTAAAATAGTTGCAACGTGTTGAAGGGAAAAGTAGGTATCGGGTATTCTACAGAGAGAAGCCGGCAGCTGGAAAGGCTTTAGAACGAAAATATTGAAAACCATCCCCGAGCGGCCCTTAATCGGGTCCGGTGATCCCGTTATCATCTAATGAAGAATGTAGCCTATTAGGCTGCAGGGGTTTATCCAATAAGGGTGGAACCGCGGATATTGATTATTCGTCCCTTTCGGAACATACAGTTTCGGAAGGGATTTTTACATATCAATCCATAGATGAGACTGCAAACAAAGAAAAAGAAATCAGTAATGGAGGCAGAAGAATGAAGATCACATTAAAAGACGGTTCCGTAAAGGAATACGCAAGTGCAATGTCAGTCATCGACATAGCAAATGATATCAGTGAAGGCTTGGGCAGAAACGCCTGTGCAGGAGAAGTAAACGGCAAGGTAGTTGATTTAAGAACTGTTATTGACAGTGACTGTGAGCTCTCAATACTCACATTCAACGATGAGGAGGGTAAAAAGGCATACCGCCATACAGCGAGCCATGTACTTGCAGAAGCAGTAAAGCGTCTGTATCCGGATGCAAAATGTGCTATCGGACCCGCTATCGATGAAGGCTTTTACTATGATTTCGATACCCCTCCTTTTACAAGAGACGATCTTGATAAATTAGAGGCAGAGATAAAGAAGATAATTAAGGAAGGTCATGAGCTTACCAGATTTACTCTTAAGAGAGATGAAGCTGTCAAGTTCATGGAAGAGAAGGGTGAGCCTTATAAGGTAGAGCTGATCAATGACCTCCCTGAGGATGCTGAGATATCCTTCTATGATCAGGGAGGATTCGTAGATCTCTGTGCCGGTCCTCACCTTATGAGTACAAAATACTTAAAGGCAGTAAAGCTTATTTCTTCATCAGGTGCTTACTGGAGAGGAAACGAGAAAAACAAGATGCTTACCCGTATCTATGGTACAGCATTTACAAAGAATGCAGATATGGATGCATACCTTGCTCATTTAGAGGATATTAAGCTCCGTGACCACAACAGGCTTGGACGAGAGATGAAGCTGTTCACAACAGTGGACGTTATCGGTCAGGGACTTCCGCTCTTTACACCTAAGGGCACAAAGATGATCCAGATCTTACAGCGCTGGATAGAAGACCTTGAGGATAATGAGTGGGGCTATGTACGTACCAGGACACCTCTTATGGCAAAGTCAGACCTGTACAAGATTTCGGGACACTGGGATCACTACATGGACGGCATGTTCATCCTCAACAAGGAAAGCGAAGGCACCAAGGACGGCAAGGAAGTCATGGCACTTCGTCCTATGACCTGTCCTTTCCAGTACTATGTATATATGAACGAGCAGCGTTCATACAGAGACCTTCCTTACAGAATGAGTGAAACATCCACACTTTTCCGTAACGAGGACTCCGGAGAAATGCATGGACTTACCCGTGTCAGACAGTTTACCATTACTGAAGGTCACATTGTACTTCGTCCCGATCAGGCAGAAGAAGAGCTTACACGCTGCGTAGAGCTGGCGAATTATGTAATGACTACACTCGGCGTACAGGATGATGTAACATACAGACTTTCAAAGTGGGACCCTGAAAACAGGGATAAATACGAGGGTGACGAAGAATACTGGAACAGTACTCAGGGCTTCTTAAGAAATGTCATGGACAAGAACGGTATCAAGTATACCGAGGCAGACGGAGAAGCAGCATTCTATGGCCCTAAGATCGATATCCAGGCTAAGAACGTATATGGCAAGGAAGATACCATGGTTACCATCCAGCTTGACTGTTCAAGTGCAGCAAAGTTTGGTATGTACTATATAGATGAAAACGGCAACAAGGCATTGCCTTGGATCATCCACAGAACATCAATGGGATGTTTCGAAAGAACACTTGCATGGCTCATCGAGCATTACGCAGGACAGTTCCCGACATGGATGTGTGCAGAGCAGGTTAGAGTATTACCTATCTCAGATAAGTATACTGACTATGCAAATGAAGTATCTGCGGCACTTAAGAAGGCAGGGATCCGCAACACTGTAGATGCACGTTCCGAAAAGATCGGTTTCAAGATCCGTGAAGCACGTATTGACAGACTTCCTTACATGATAGTTGTAGGCCAGAAGGAGCAGGAAGAAGGTCTGGTATCGGTAAGAAGCCGTTTCAAGGGTGATGAAGGCCAGAAGAAGTTAGACGACTTCATTAAGGATCTTTTAGTTGAGATCAACACCAAAGAGATAAAGAAAATCGAAGTAACCGAAGAGAATAAATAATCCAGAATCTTAAATTTATAGGAGAAGAACATGAAAGCAGAAATTAAAAAGAATGTAATGACATATGAAGGTGTAAAGGCACTCGAGGACGAACTTGAGGATCTCAAGGTAAACCGCCGTAAAGAAGTAGCTCAGAAGATAAAGGAAGCAAGAGAGCAGGGCGACTTAAGCGAGAACGCAGAGTACGATGCAGCAAAGGAAGAGCAGCGTGAGATCGAGGCACGTATAGAAGAGATCGAAAAGATCCTTAAAAACGCAGAAGTAGTAGATTCTGAGGATACAAAGGACAACAGCATTTCACTTGGCTGTACGGTAACTATCTACGATGAGGAATTCAAAGAGGAAGTAGAGTACAAGATCGTAGGCTCTACAGAGGCAAATATCGCAGCAAATAAGATCTCTAACGAGTCACCTATCGGCAAAGCCCTTATCGGCAAGAAAAAAGGACAGAAGATAACCGTAGATTCACCTTCGGGCGAACTTAAATTCAAGATTCTTAAAGTAACAAGATAATAGGAGTAACACATGGCAGAAAATAACAACCAGAACAATAACCAGGCTCAGGCACAGCCTGTGGATTTAAACCAGCTTTTGAAGGTACGTCGTGAGAAACTTGCTGCACTTCAGGAAGCAGGTAAGGATCCTTTTGTAATAACAAAATATGACCAGACACATCATTCAGACGAAGTAAAGGCACTTTATGAAGAGCATGAAGCTAAGCTCCTCGCCGGCAGACCTGAAGTAGATGTAACAGGACTTGACGAGCAGGCAGCCAGAGAGGCAAAGAAAAAGGACTATAATGAGCGCCGTGAGATCATGGATGCTAATCCTATAAATGTCAGCATAGCAGGACGTATGATGTTCAAGCGTGTAATGGGTAAGGCTTCATTCTGCAACATCCGTGATAAGGCAGGCGACATCCAGGTATATGCATCGAAGGATGCTTTGGGAGAGGAAGCATACGCAGAGTTTAAGAAGTCTGACATCGGTGATATCTATGGTATAAAGGGATTTATTTTCAGGACCATGACCGGAGAGATATCAATCCATGCCACTGAGATGACACTCCTTACCAAGAGCCTTCAGGTACTCCCTGAGAAGTTCCATGGACTTACCGATACCGATACCAGATATCGTCAGCGTTATGTAGATCTTATCATGAATCTTGACAGCCGTGAAGTATTTATCAAGCGTTCTAAGATCATCAGCAAGATCAGAAGCTTCCTGGCAGATCGTAACTTCATGGAGGTAGAAACTCCTACACTTGTATCAAACGCAGGCGGAGCGGCAGCACGTCCTTTCGAGACACACTACAACGCACTTGATGAGGATGTAAAGCTTCGTATATCACTTGAACTTTACTTAAAGAGACTGATAGTCGGCGGCTTGGAGAGAGTATTTGAGATTGGCCGAGTGTACCGTAACGAAGGTGTTGACACCCGTCATAACCCTGAGTTCACACTTATGGAGCTCTATCAGGCATACACTGACTACTATGGCATGATGGAACTTACCGAGAGCATGTTCAGGTATCTCGCGCAGGAAGTATGCGGTACTACAAAGATCACATACCAGGGCACAGAGATAGATCTCGGAAAGCCTTTCAGACGCCTTACTATGACAGACGCCATTAAGGAATATGCAGGCATTGACTTTGATCAGGTTGCTACCGATGAAGAAGCAAAGGCACTTGCAAAAGAGCATCATATTGAATTTGAAGCTCGTCATACAAAGGGTGATATTATAAATCTTTTCTTTGAAGAGTATTGTGAGAAGGAGCTGGTACAGCCTACATTTATTATGGACCATCCGATCGCCATCTCACCTCTGACAAAGAAAAAGCCCACAGATCCCGAGAAGGTAGAGCGTTTCGAGCTCTTTATCAATACTTGGGAGATGTGCAACGCCTACTCAGAGCTGAACGATCCCATCGACCAGCGTGAGCGTTTCAAACTACAGGATGCTTTGGCAGATGCAGGCGATGAGGAAGCAAACCACACAGATGAAGACTTCCTTAATGCACTTGAGATCGGTATGCCTCCTACAGGCGGTATCGGATACGGTATAGACCGCCTTGTAATGTTACTTACCGACAGTCCTTCGATCCGTGAGGTACTTTTATTCCCGACGCTTAAGAGCCTCAGCTGATCACGATGCCGGGAACGCCTATAAATACTGGGTTTTCGAAAAGCTGAAAAGCTAAAAAAGTCCCTAACTACAACTTTACTACAACTTTTTTAGAGACTTTTTGAAGCAATACGGTGCAATCGTAACAAGTATACATAAAAAACTAATTGAATAAAACGAGACTGATAGAACGCTTTTCTGATCAAATCAGGAGCGTTCTTCTTTTATCTTCTTATGCCGGTTGACATCTCCCGCTGGGCGGGAAAGGGTTGTGTCAAGTTTTCTTTGAAAACTTGACATGTAGCGTTGGCCCTCGGCGAAGCCGAATTCAAATGGGCCGATATTCCAAAGAAAGGGCAAAGGACTATGGAAGAAAAAATCACACTTAACTACTACTATGGGGATGAACCTGACAGATTATGTTTTTATCGTATACCGAAGATACTTTTTACCAAGGCATACTTCGCAGGGTTGTCTACTGACGCGAAGGTTTTGTACGGGCTCATGCATGATCTTATGTCAATGTCTATAGAGAACCGCTGGCTTGACAGCTCCAACAGGGTTTATATCTACTTTTCAGTTCAAAGAGCCTGTGCCTATCTTGGATGTGGCAAGGACAAAGCCTTAAAGCTATTTGCGGAACTTGATACAACTACTGGTATTGGATTGATTGAAAGGGTGAAGCGTGGGCAGGGAAAGGCAGATATTATATATGTAAAAAGCTTTGAACTTCCCTCTGACGCTGAGGATAAGGAAGAGATAAAGAAACTAAAGAAAAATAACGAAGCTAACGCTTCCTATAACATAGTGGTCGAAAAAACCGACCGGTCGGATAATGCTACCGCTATTTCTGAGCAAAAAGTGGTAGGAAAAACAGAGTGGTCGGAAAATCCGACTCCTTGTGGTCGGGAAAATCGACTTCTAGAGGTCGGAAAAACCGACCCTAATAAGAATAATATAAATAATAACGAATATAATTATATTCATGTCCCGTCATGTCTCACTCCTGAAGATGATGACTGTATAGAAGATTATGATTATGGACCTGAATATGACAGGACCGGACATGGCAGTTCTGAACCTATTGTTCTTACGATGGGTATGCCGATAAGGAATACTTATATCATTCAAGATACAAATGATACTCACAAACAGACTAAGGTCAATCAAGACAGACAGAACTTGAAATCAAAGTATATAGCATTCCTAAGAAAGCAGATAGATTATGATGGGTTATTATCCGAGGATCAGTATAAGTATGAAAAAACTACTATTGATGGAATCATAAATATGGTATCTGATATAGCTGTTACTACCCCGCCTGATGGAAAGGAGTGGATCAACAGCAGACCGTATGAACACGAGGCTGTAAAAAGCCATCTACTTAAGCTTAGCAGGGAAGCCGTAATGCATATCCTCTACAGTTATGGTCATAATAGCAGTAACATTCGAAATCATAGGGCATATATGCTGACTACAATCTATAATGCCATAGATGAAAATGATTTTGCCCTGACAGCCCGTGTAAACTATGACATGCATGGTAATAAGGCACTTCCGGATCATAAGAGAGAGACTTTCGGAGGTGTAGTATGAAAAAGAAGATAATAAGCCTGGCGGAAAAGAATACGGCATTATTGAAGGAGTGGTCTGATATGAACGATAACCTTAGCCCATATGATGTTTCATATGGATCCAATAAGTATGTATGGTGGATAGGTAAATGCGGCCATGTGTGGCAGGCAAGTATTAAGAA
>JAEEVK010000170.1 GCA_016287095.1 Lachnospiraceae bacterium | reverse complement strand
CGGATACAGAGTTCAGCATACAGGAAAAGAACAACAGAAATACATGGATGGCAGGGATATTCTTGTCATCCTTTTTTTCTATCTTTTTGTGTGGCTCGGCTTTTAAAAGGAGAAGTCCTAATGCTACTAAGAAAAGTCCGAGCAACTGCCCGGTACCCAAGGTTTCCTTCATAACCAGGACTCCGAACAGCGTAGCAAAAAGTACTCTGGACAGATCTAAAATACCATAAAGGCTTATCGGTATAAAACGTATGGAGTTGAAACTGAAAATCCAGGCCAGGAATATGGCAAGTGATTTCAGAGCCACAACGATGAGGGTTGAAGTTTCTTCATGAAAAGCTCCTCTGATTTCGGGCAGGACAAAGATAAATGACAGGAGAGTATACAGAAAGAGCACCTCTAATGTGGTGTTTCTCTCGAGAGCTTTTTTCTTTAATACTTCTCGCATACCTTTTATCAGACCGTATGCGAGTACCAATAATACCCAGGTCATGTCTCTGACATCCTTTCTTACCCCAAACCTATGCGATTTTATACCAAAGTAAGGGAAAATGCAAGTGATTTTTTAATAGGAGCAACTCGATTGATAAAAATACAGTTTGACTAAGGGCATCAAGAATGATAAACTAATAGCCATCTGAATGAGTCAGAAATATATTGATCATCACGTTAACAGAGGATTATACTATGGGAATTGCCGGATTTGTTTTAGGGTTATTATCCTTGATATGTTGCTGGGTACCGGTTTTGGGATTTTTACTCGGAATAATAGGCATTGTTTTTTCGGCCATAGGTATAGTAAAGAAGAAAAACAGAGGACTTAGTATAGCAGGTCTGGTCACGGGCATTATAGGTACTATTGTTGGTTTGTGTGTGGTCATCGCACTATGGTTAACACCTGCAAGTCCTATGAAATATATAAACAAGAGCAGACATGCTTTAGATGTACAAAACTATGATAATCTGGTAACTGCTGCTACTGTTGCAGTTGTAGACGAAGAAATCTGGAAAGAAGTTACTACACCCGGGAACGAGATAGTTATAACTATGACTATTGGCGGTGTTGTCATCAAGGAAAACGGCGAAGAAATGCCCTTGGGTCATAAATTTATCAAAGAAATGCAAAGTATACTCGGGCAAAATTTTAAGTATGAAATGAGTGTCAAAGACGGCAGCGAAAAATATGTCATTACCATTGGATCGGACGGTAAACCCGAAAAAACCAAGGAACCTGACAGAGATGTACCCTACTGATAATAAAGATAGATAATTACAGGAAACAGATAATGGCGTAATTAAACAGGCCTCATAACTGACACAGTGACAGTTGTGAGGCCTTAACTTTTTAATATATTGACAAACCAGAATCCTTGACAGTAAGGGTAATACTGCCGCCATCCTTGAGTTTCCCAAAAAGAATTTCATCCACAAACAGGGGCTTTACTTCGTTTCTGATGATGCGGTCTATCTCACGGGCTCCAAATTCCTGGCTGACACCTTTGCTCTTGATATAGGCTTGGGCTGTATCATCTATAGTGAGATTAACATTTTTCTTTTGCAGCATATCCGTGAGTTCACCAAGTTTCTTGTTTATGACATTCATAGCCATCTCATCGTCCATGCTGTTAAATACCACAGTCCTGTTTAACCTGTTACGAAACTCCGGCTGGAAGGTTTTCTTTACCTCCTCCATGATAACACTTTCATTCAGACTCTCTGAGCTAAAACCTATACTGGTTTTTCCAAGCCTGTTGGCACCTGCATTTGAAGTCATGATAACTACGACATTTCTAAAGTCTGCTTTCCTGCCCTGGTTATCGGTAAGTGTTGCATAATCCATAACCTGTAGAAGCACATTATAGATGTCGGCATGTGCCTTTTCTATTTCGTCGAGCAGCAGGACAGAGGATGGATTTTTCCTAATGGCTTCAGTCAACTGACCGCCCTCCTCGTAGCCAACATATCCGGCAGGTGATCCAATTAGTTTTGCTATAGCGTGTTTTTCCTCGTATTCACTCATATCGAAACGGACAAGCTTTACTCCCAGCTCCTCTGCAAGAGTCCTGGCAACCTCTGTTTTACCTACACCGGTAGGTCCGACAAAGAGTAAACTTGCCAATGGTTTACCTTCTTCCAGCAAACCGGCTTTTGAAAATTTGATGGCATTGACCACCTGGTCGATAGCCTCATCCTGACCAAACACCTTGGATTTCATCCTTTGCTCTAAAGTAGAAAGGCCCTCGAGATCATCGGTTTCAACAGTTTCTATCGGTACACGGCATATCTTAGTAAGGACGGTATTTATCACATCCTTGTCAACCATGCGCTGCCAGTCATCGATATGCCCTTTTGTTTCATTCCCTTTGGCGGTTTTGTCAACAGCCTTACTGTCACCATCAAATCCGGTATTCTTTTTATTCGTATTTTTTGTATTTAATTCGGTTTTAGGTAATAAATGAAGTTTCCTATACGCTCCTGCCTCATCCATAAGATCAATGGCTTTGTCAGGCAGAAATCTTTCATTTATGTGCTTTGCACTCATCTCTACGGCATATTCCAAAACCCCGTCCGCATATATTACATCATGGAATTCCTCGTACTTAGTTTTGAGACCTTCAAGAATTTTCACTGTTTCCGAAATACTTGGTTCTTTAATTTCTACATTCTGGAAACGGCGCACCATGCTCTTGTTTTTCTCAAAATGCTTTTTGTATTCGTCAAAAGTTGTGGCACCTATGAAGCGGATATGTCCGCCCGAGAGATAGCTTTTCAGCATATTCGCAGCATCGAAAGATCCTTCGCCGACAGCTCCTGCACCAAGGATGTTGTGGATTTCGTCAAGATAAACTATCGGTTTTTCTTCCTTTTCTATCTCACCAAGCACTGCCTTAAAACGCTTTTCAAAGTCCCCTCTGTACTGAGTGCCTGCTATCATGCCTGCCATATCAAGAGCATAAACCTTGGCACCCTTAAGCGGTCCCGGTACCCTGCCTTCGATTATCATCCTGACCAATCCATAGGTGATGGCAGTTTTACCAACACCCGGCTCGCCGATATGCAAAGGATTGTTTTTATCTTTCCTGCAAAGTATCTGTATGGTGCGTTCTATTTCATCCTCCCTGCCTATCAGAGGGTTGGCTTCATCAGCAGTATCATTTATACAAGGTGCATAAAGCTGCCAATCTGATTTGGATTTGCTACTATTCTTATTTGAAACGTCTTTTCCTTTGTTGCTTGATGTCCCTTTTTTACCATTAGGGAAAACACTAAAACTCCCAATACTTTTTATATTCTTACTATCCGATCCAACATTTATCTCTTCTTTGCCATTGATACTGCTATCCGGTTCGTCTTCATAGTCTTCAGATTCGGATTCATCATCATCCATCTCCAGGTCTCCATATTCGGAGTAATCCTCGTCGTCTTCGTCCTCATCATAGCCTTCTTCTAAGTCCATGAATATTCTGAAAAAATCAGCCTCGTCGACGCCCTGCTGTATCATGTAATAACCTGCATAACACATTTTAAACTGAAATATAGCTCGTATCACATGACGCAACTGCACTTCATCATTTCCACTTGACTCCGCACTCTGTGAAGCATAGGCTATAACCTGATTTGCCGCAACAGAAAAAGCAGATTTCACTTTAGAATCCTTCTCTATATATTGATCAAGATAATCCGTTAAATCCTTCTTTAATTTATCTATATCTCCGCCACATTCTTCAAAAGTATCTTCAAAAATAGGTATGTCACAGATACAGTAAAGTATAGTTTCTGGAGTAACATATGCATATTTTTGTTCTATACTGAAATCAACAGCCTTTTGAAGAACTGCAAGCACTTCTGCCGATACATTCATCACATATCCTCCAAGATTATTAAGCCTCTTCTACTCTCATACGAAACGGGAAGCCTTCTGCTTTGGCTCTGGCCATCGCTTCGCTTACCTTTGTGGCCGCCACATCATACGGGTATGCACCGATCACCGCACTGCCACTCTTGTGGACCATCATCATAAGTCGGTTTGCTTCCTGAAGATCCTTATGAAAGATATCCATCAATATCTCCACCACAAACTCCATAGTTGTGAAATCATCGTTGAGCATCACTACATTATACTGTGGTGGCTCCTGTAATCTTATGTTCGTGCGTTCTTTTACTTCACCTTTTACAGACATCTTTAACTCCTTAATCCCTCATCTATGAGCGATTTATACTCTTCATAACTAATTTTGACTCCACCCATGCTTTCCAGATGATCCGTATGGAACTGGCAGTCTATCATCAGGAAATTCTTGCTCTCCAGGTACTGTGCCAGAGTTATCAAAGCTATCTTAGATCCGTTCACTTTGTCCGAAAACATGCTTTC
>JAEEVK010000169.1 GCA_016287095.1 Lachnospiraceae bacterium | reverse complement strand
ACCCTTAGCACTCTTGCTGTCTTCTTCACTGTCTGCATGCGCCACTCCGTTATCGGTAGTGATATCGAGCTTGCCTCCGGTCATCTGTATATGACCTGTAGCCTGGATACCGTCTCTTGCCGAGTATACCTTGATATTTCCGCCCTCGATGATGATATACCCGAGGCTGGTATTGTCTGAATATGTAGTCTTGATGCCGTCTCCCTTGGAGGTGATATCAATGTTTCCGCCCTTGATCATCACGCCTTCCTTACCACGCACACCGTTATCGCCAGAGTGAACATTGATGTTTCCCGAGATAAGTTTTACGGAGTCGGTACTGTGTATACCCTCTGAGTACGCAGAGTTAACATTTAAAGTACCGTTTCCGTTTATTACAAGGTCGTCCTTAGCAAATATGACTGCATCGGGCTGTTTCTTTTCTGCATTATCATATACATACTCGGATGTATCGGACAGGAAATTCTCTGAACCGTCAGCCAATGTGATTACCATCTTGTCGCACTGTTTTTCATAGATAGGTGCCGAATCGGTACATGTAAGATTAAGTCCGTTAAGTATAAGTCTTACATCCTTTTCCTTGTTTGCCTCGACGATGATCTGTCCGTTTGAGCATGAACCCGAGATCAGGTAATCGCCCTTCTTTATGATCGTTACGGTCTGTCTGCCGTTTGCAGAACTGATCTCGGTTTCCTTGCCGACTACCTTTACATCATTATCCGAGAAAACGATGGATGTGCAGTCACCGGGTACATATGATGTCTCTAAGTCCTTCGTCTTGTAGTCAATGCTGATGGTCTTGAAAGTTGCAGATGCAGGTACGTCAACACTTCCTGTTTCTGACTTATTTCCGCTGTCTCCGCTATCGGGAGTGGGTGTATTCTCTACTTCGGTCTTCCCTGCTCCGTCATCAACCTTTCCTGTGTCGGGATCCTGTTTATCCGAGTCCTTATCTCCAGTCTCAGTACCGGTAGCCTGTCCGGGCTCCTCGGTGGCAGTCACTGTATTTCCCGGCTCCGATGTAGGATTAGTATCGGTTTTACCTGTATCCGAACATCCTGTAAGCAGTGCCAGACAAAGCATGAAGGTAAACACCTTTGCTGCTGATTTCTTTGTTTTTCTCATTTCTTAACTCCTACTATAAATGTCATTCTAAGCTATGACTTGACTGCTTTAACCGTCGAGTCTTCATCAAAGAAACTTATCTTTCATATTACAATTTATATCACAGTTCATCCTTGGGTGTTACGGGGCGTCCGCAGCTTACGGTCAGGTTGCCGTTGCGGCATCTTATCTCATCGATAAATTTCTTTTCGCTGACATCCTTCTTTAATACGATATTAAAGGTAAGCTCGTAAAGGCTGCCCATATTTGTGGTGCGGACCTTTATGGATTCGCACTTACTTGTATATTTATCAAAGATATCATCAAATACTCCCTCGTAATCAAGATCCTCGGGGATAGTGATCTTTAAGGTTCTGTCGCAGTTTCTCTTTACTCCGAAATTAAGAGTGGTGAGCACGAGGGTTACAACACTCATAAATACAAATACACAAACTGCGATCCCGACATATCCGAGTGATGTTGCCAGACCCATGGTCACTCCGCAAAGGATGCTCGAGATCTCTCTTGCATTTCCCGGCGTTGAACGGAAACGTACCAGGCTGAATGCACCCATGACCGCGATAGAGGTACCGAAGCTACCCTTTACCAGCATCAGCATGGTCTGTACTGCAAACGGCAGGATAACCAGCATGATGATCATGTTTTTGGAATACTCATTTTTGTACATATGGATCAGAGCCAGTAAAAGTCCCAGTATAAGTGATACTCCCGAACAGATCAGGAACTCCTTTCCTGTAGCAGCGTAAACCGACTCGATGATACTGTCAAACATTTTTCTCCTCCTAATATCCTTTTATGCCTCAGAACTACCCGAGGCCACATTTAAATGGTTAAGCTCCGGCGTGGTCTTATAATATGTTCCATATTTAGAAAATGAAACCGGATAAATCTTTAAATCTGCCAGGATCTTACTCATCCACAGCGGCATGATCCCGGGTATTTTTATCTCTAAAAGAGAGGTGTTTTCATCAAAAAGCTTTTGTCCGCCCACTCCCTTTCTTAGATCCAGGTCATCATACCTGCAGGTTATATCCCTGTCTATCGTCATACGGAAATCCGGGAAATCCTTCTCATAAAACGCACGTCTTTTATATGTAAGCACTACCTTGGGTTTCACCGGAGCATGAAGCTTTAAAAACCAGTCTATCTCCCTAAGTATCTGAGAGTCCTTTTTAGGATGTATACCTTCGTACAGATACTTCTCAGCGGTTTTAAGTTTCATGGAAACTCTTCTCTTATAAACCACTCCGTCAAACTTTTTCTTTATTTCAACGAATGCCGTGTGATCCCCGTCCTCCGGCACTCCGTAAGTCCTTAGTCTAAGTTTCTCCTTATACATAGGCTTGTCGAGTGACCTGCGTATAAGGCTGAAAATATCATCATCGAAATAGATGTTGCAGATGGTATGCTCACCATACTGATCCATGATCATGCGTCCGTCCACCGCTTTCAGCAGCTTCTCTTCCTGATCGTGAGTCAGCTTATATTTTTTTTCATAACGCTTAAAAACCTGCTGCACTGCCATCCCATCTACCTCTGTGTTACATAAACCCACAACATAAAACACAACATAAAGAATACCCCAAAATACACCTTATGTCATTGATAATATTGCCTAATTTTGGTCAAATATTGTTGAAATTAAGGAAATTCTATGTTCTATATAATAAAATATGTGATTATAATAACTTGTCATCAATACTATTAACTTAGATTTGTCAGCCTTTATATGTTTAATATTTCACTCAACATGGCTTGGCTTAAAACTCTCAGGGAATAGCTGCTCAAGGGTGAAAATCTTCTTCTCCTCAATACTCTTAGCCAGGATAATATAAAACTCGTCAGGCGAACAAAACTCCGCCATAACCTGCCTGCAGACTCCGCAAGGCGGACAGAAATCCTTAACACCTTCTTCGGGCCCACCTACTATAGCTATGGCCGCAAACTCTCTGTTGCCTTCACTTATCGCCTTAAAAAATGCCGTTCTTTCAGCGCAGTTTGAGGGTCCGTATGCTGCATTTTCTATGTTGCATCCCCCATATATTTCCCCGTTTTTTGCCAGAAGAGCCGCACCAACCTTAATGCCCGAATAGGGGGCATATGCATACTGTCTCATACCAAACGCCCTTTTCACAAGCTCATCGATCAAGCTCTCTGCAACCAGGAAATTGTGCACGTTATTAGACGGTACCTGAGTATTCTTTTCTTTTAAATCTGTACGCATTTTTCGACCTCCATTCAACCTAAATCATAAAAATCCAATTTAACCCATATCCTAGTTATGTCATCCCAAACCCAAGTCAACGCAACTTCGCAGCATCTACATAAAATCATAGATCTTTATAGTTTAATTGCCTTGGATTCTTGGCTTCGCTCAGAATTATGATTGCTTCAATATTTTCACTAACCTGCTTGTGCCAAGTCTGTCAGCTCCAAGTTCAACAAATTTCTCGGCATCTTCAAATGAAGAAATCCCACCTGCTGCCTTTATCTTTATGTCAGGTCCGACATTCTCCTTGAAAAGTTTAACATCCTCAAAGGTTGCCCCGCCACCGGCAAATCCGGTCGATGTCTTAATATAATCGGCACCCGCCCTGGTTACCACCTTGCACATCTCGATTTTCTCCGCATCGGTAAGTAAGCATGTCTCTATGATTACTTTTAGAATCTTATCTCCGCAAGCCTTCTTGATGTCCCTGATCTCATCCTCCAGTCTGTCCCAGAGTCCGGCCTTTGCCCATCCGATATTGATGACCATGTCTATCTCATCAGCCCCGTTTTTTATGGCATCCTCAGTTTCAAAAACCTTGGTGGCTGTGGTTGAATACCCATTCGGAAATCCTATAACCGTGCAGACTGCAGGAGTGTTTCCACTTACACTATCAAAATATTCTGCCACCTGCTTTACAAATGAAGCCGGGATACACACACTTGCAGTTTCGTATTTTATGGCATCATCACAGATAGCCTTTATCTCATCCCATGTAGCCCCCTGTGCCAGCAAAGTATGGTCAACCTTTTTTAATATATCTTCTCTATTCATGAAGCCCTCCCAATTTAAAAAACCGGATTTTAAATAGAACTATATTCTTGTTTCATTAGACCAGTCATCCTGATCTTATTATGCCTTAATCGATGATTTTAATCTCTTACCAATTAACTTAAATATGCACTCCACAACTATCGTCAACAGCATATAGATAATAGCAGCAAATGCTATTGAGAAAAACGGATACATGGTTCTGTGTCCTATCCCGTAC
>JAEEVK010000168.1 GCA_016287095.1 Lachnospiraceae bacterium | reverse complement strand
TGGCTTGCAAAGACAGCATATCCCTCACTGTTTGAGGATATAGATATCACCGCAGAGACAAAGAAGTATTATCAGGAAGTATTCGGCATCACACTTACCGATGAGCAGGCCAATAAGATATTCTCACCTGTGACCGCAGCAGGTACCGGCTTTGTCGGAAATGGTAAATAAACACTTTTCATTGACAAATAGTATCACATTGTGGTTAAATCATAATCGGGGATAAAAACTTAAGTTTTATCCCCGATATCTGATAAAAACAGGAGGCAGCATATGGGACTTAATGATACTGTAAGAGCTGACAGAATACATATAGCATTTTTCGGGAAAAGAAATGCCGGAAAATCGAGCCTTGTAAATGCAGTGACAAACCAGGAGCTGGCGATAGTTTCCGATGTAAAGGGAACAACCACCGACCCTGTATATAAGGCCATGGAGCTGCTTCCTTTAGGACCGGTTGTCATGATAGACACACCCGGATATGATGATGAAGGAGAGCTGGGGCAGCTGCGTGTCAAAAAAGCGGACCAGGTCATGAACAAGACCGATATCGGTGTGCTCGTGGCAGATGCTTCAACAGGACTTACTGATGAGGATAAGAAATTAGCCGAAAGACTGGTTAAGAAAAACATTCCCTTTATAATTGTCTTCAATAAAGCAGATGCTTCAACAGGACTTTCTGTGGAGGAAGACAGTGAAGAGCAGGAAAATCAGGAAGACCGAACCGAACAACAGCTGACATATAAGATCTCGGAGACACAGGAAGTCCCCTGTATTTACGTGTCTGCCCTTTACAAGACAAAAATAAACGATCTGAGAGAACTTATCGCCTCTATAAAGCCAGATGAATCTGAGAGGCGGCTCGTCGGAGATCTGATAAAGCCTTCAGATATGTTAGTCCTTGTTATGCCTCAGGATGAAGCAGCACCCAAGGGAAGGCTCATTTTGCCTCAGGTACAGATGATAAGGGATATCCTTGATGAACACGGCATGAGCCTCTGTGTCCAGACTGAAGAGACAGCTACAGCTATCGAAATACTGAAGGAAAAACCGAGGCTTGTCATTACTGACAGTCAGGTATTCAAGAAGGTGGCAGAAGCAGTACCGGATGATATACCGCTTACTTCATTTTCTATTTTGCTTGCAAGGTACAAGGGTTATCTGGACAGTGCATTAAAAGGAGTTAATGCTCTTAAAACCTTAAAGGAAGGTGATAAAGTCCTCATTTCCGAGGGCTGCACACACCACAGACAGTGCAATGACATCGGTACCGTAAAGATCCCTAAGTGGCTAAAGGAAAAGCTTGGCTTTGATGTAAGATTTGATACTACTTCAGGTACAGAATTCCCGGAAGATCTTAGTGCATACAAGGTAGTGATCCATTGCGGCGGCTGTATGCTGAACGAGCGTGAGATAACATACCGTGTGAAATGTGCCGAGGATCAGGGCGTTCCTGTGGTCAATTACGGTATACTCATAGCATATCTCCAGGGCATACTCGACAGGGCAGTAAAGCCTTTACTGTAGAAAAACAAGCAGTTTTTGAAAAAAATATTGAAACTCTTGATAATAAGTGCTACAATTCTATACGTAAAGAACCTATTGATTGAATCCGGGACTGTTAAGAGAGGTTTAATATGTCTGCTTTAGTAAAAAATATAATGGAGAAGATGGTTGAGGACAAGCTTGACCAGATGCTTCCTCAGTTAAATTGCTGTAATTGTGACAGATGCAGGACTGATATTCTCTGCTACGCGCTCAACCGGCTTAAGCCCAAATATGTATCTACCGAGCAGGGAGAGCTGCTTTCACGCGTTGATTCCATAAGTATTACTTATGAGGCATCTATCATGACCGAGATAGCTAATGCCGTGGAGATCGTAAAGAAGAATCCGCATCATAGATAATTGCCTTTTCAGGTGCTCTGCTTTCGTGGAGCGCCTTTAATTTTTTCTTGCAATAATAAACGAAATATGCTAAAGTTACTTTAAGTTGATTTTTCTTACGGACTTAGTTCTATATTATGTTATAAGGTCAATGGTTTTCAGTTTGTTCCCGAAAGTTTACAGATATAGTTGAATGGAGATAGATTATGGATTACAGTCATATGACAGCGGCCGAATTGCGCACTGTTGCGAAGGAAAAAGGTGTAAAAAAGGCATCTTCTTTGAAAAAACAGGAGTTAATCGAGGCAATAGAGGCTCTTGAAAAAGAGGCGGCTGAGGCTATAAAGGAGACATTTTCAGAGGACGTTCAGGACGCGGAAGTGCAGAATGAAGAGGATGGTACTGAGGCTGTTGCTGTAAACGAGGGCGAGGATACTGAGCCCGGCGAGGGCCCGGGTGCAGAAGGTGAAGAGGGCAGCGATGAGAATAAAGCGTTTGTGCCTCCTATTAAGAAAAACGATGCTGCATTCGTAAAGGGCGATATCAAGGAAGGTGTCCTGGAGATCATGCCCGACGGATTCGGATTTATCAGAAGCGAGAATTTCCTGCCCGGCGACAAGGATGTATATGTTTCTCCGCAGCAGATCAGGCGTCTTGCACTCAGGACCGGCGATATTGTGGCAGCCGTTACAAAGGACCGTATGCCCGGTGATAAGTTCAACGGTATGCTTTATGCCAAGGAAATCAACGGCCAGCATGTAAATAATGCCTGGACCAGGCCTTGGTTTGAAAAACTGACACCTATTTTCCCTCATGAGAGACTCCGTCTGGAGACACCCGGATGTAAGCCTTCGATGAGGATCATGGATATACTTTCCCCTATAGGAAAGGGACAGCGTGGTATGATCGTTTCCCAGCCTAAGGCAGGAAAGACAACACTGCTTAAGCAGATAGCAAGCTCGATACTTGTTAATAACCCTGAGATGCACATGATCATCCTCTTGATCGATGAGAGACCTGAGGAAGTTACGGATATGAAGGAGTCCATCCAGGGCGATAATGTGGAGGTTATCTATTCCACATTCGATGAGCTTCCCGATAATCACAAGAGAGTTGCTGAGATGGTTATCGAACGTGCCAAGAGACTTGTAGAGCAGAAGAGGGATGTTGTGATATTGCTCGACAGTATTACGAGACTTGCACGTGCCTACAACCTTACCTGTACCGCCAGTGGCAGGACCTTGTCAGGCGGTCTTGATCCCGCAGCTCTGCATATGCCCAAGAAATTTTTCGGTGCAGCTAGATGTATGAGAGAGGGCGGCAGCCTTACGATACTGGCCACTGCGCTTGTGGAGACCGGCAGCCGTATGGATGACGTTGTATTCGAGGAGTTCAAGGGTACCGGTAACATGGAGCTTGTCCTTGACAGAAACCTTTCCGAAAAGAGGATTTTTCCTGCCATCGACCTGCCTAAGTCCAGCACCCGTCGTGATGACCTGCTCCTGACTCCCGAGGAATTGGAAGTAAATGAGATCATCAGACACGCATTCAACTCGTCCAGAGCTGAGAATGCCGTAGAAAAGATCATCAGCCTTTTCTCAAGGACCAAGAACAACAGGGAGTTCTGTGATATAGTTAAAAAGACTAAACTTGTCTGATAATTTGGTCAATTTTCTTAAATTATCATTCGATGATTTTTAAAAAATATATTGCATTTTCATCAAATACATGTTATAATGCTTTTCACTGTGTATCCGTGATAGGAACGAGGAAAATCAGTAAAAGAGACAGAATGAGGTGAAAAAATGAGAGAGAATGTACAGCCTACATATTATCAGGCAAAGGTTACATGCAACTGCGGCAATGAGTTCGTGACCGGTTCAACAAAGAAGGAGATCCACGTTGAAATCTGTTCAAAGTGCCATCCGTTCTATACAGGACAGCAGAAGTCAGTTCAGGCTCGTGGTGCTATTGATAAGTTCAACCGTAAGTATGGTCTTGCAAATAACTAAGAATTTATCATTTATGACAAAGGTTGAGGTTATATAATAGCCTCAACCTTTTTTGTACGAAATGTGAGGACATTGTGATTATATTGGAGACATAATTCCACTTCACACCTACCCTATCTGCTACCGAGCAAAAGCTAGGGGCACTATAGACTATGGAGGATATCACATGAAGAGAATATCAGGAATAGGCGGACAGGCTTTGATGGAAGGCGTTATGATGAAAAATGGCGCTCATTATGCCTGCGCAGTCAGAAAGCCTGACGGAACTATTGAAGTTGATGATCAGCGAACCACTTCGCTTGGAGATAAATATAAGTTTTTCAGACTGCCCATCGTAAGGGGAGTCGTTGCTTTTGTTGAGTCTTTGAAGATCGGTATCAAGACTCTTACCTGGTCTGCCAGCTTTTTCGAGGATGAGGAAGAAAATGAAAAGGACTCGAAGAAAGATACCAAGGGTAAGAACTCCGGAGCAGCCGAAAATATCGAT
>JAEEVK010000167.1 GCA_016287095.1 Lachnospiraceae bacterium | reverse complement strand
CGGTTCTTTCCGGTGATCCTTTTGGCATATATCTGTCTCCTGATTTTTTATTCTGACTTCGTGTCAATATGAATTATAATCATTTTCTGACGCCGTGTCAATATATTTTTTAAAAAAATGACGCATAAACATTAGTGTTTATACACCCTGTGATACAAAAAGAAGGCTTGTACGTCCATTTTACGCACAAACCAAAGAAACCTGATATATTACTTGTAATCAATGACAGGGTGATTCAGCAGAAATCAACATCATCGAAATCAATGGATTCATATACTTCCGTATCATCTGTAGAATCCAATTCTACAAAGAATGCACCATCCATCGTGACAAATTCACCGGTGCATGTGGCAGTGCTCTCATTAAGCAGTTCATCACTTGCCTCACTGTACTCTTCCGGACTCTCATAATCGTTTTCAAAAATGATCTTTGTAACCTTGCACGGAGTGTACTCATTCTCATCTATGATCTGAGCCGCATCCGCACCGACCTCGGGACTTTCGATCCAGAGTATCTGATCATCATACTCAGAAGCAAATCCACCACTTACTTTTTTTACGCTCATTACTATTCCCTTTCCTATGCTGTGTATAACTATCCCAATTGTTTTCTAAAACCGGTCAGCTCTTTTTCACTGCTGCAATAACCTCGATTTCTACCAAAGCTCCCTTAGGAAGCGCAGAAACCTCCACACAGCTTCTTGCAGGCTTACCGGTGAAATACTTCGCATAAACCTCATTAAAGTCGGCAAAATCCTTCATATTTGCAAGGAAACAGGTTGTCTTCACTGCATCTTCAAGCGAGCTTCCTGCCGCATCCAACACTGCAGAGAGATTCCCGATCACCTGCTCTGCCTGTGACTTAATATCATTTGTCTCAATCTGACCTGAAGCGGGATTGATCGGTATCTGGCCTGAAGTATATACCAGGTCTCCTATGACTATAGCCTGTGAATAAGGTCCGATCGCTGCCGGTGCATTCTTTGTTTCGATAATCTTCATTTTCTTTTCCCTTCTCTCTTTATATTTCTATTCTCAAAATGACTCTTAATAGTCTTCCAGAAAGCTGTGTCTTACTCCACCCTTTTTATACTCTATCACCGTATCCAGATTGACATTCTCAACACTTTTGAATATATTGGATTCGATAAAGGGATTGTCTTTCTTAAGTTCAGCAATCAGTTTTTTAGTTTCAAGCCTCTTTGACGATGTTGTACCGTCTTCATGACAGGTAGTACAGGTATCCGTGAAGTGACATGCACATTGCAGGAAATGCAGGTCATTGTAATCCCTCCAAGCACAGATATCGCTTTCCCTTATGAAATAGAGAGGTCTGATAATCTCCATTCCTTCAAAATTGGTACTGTGAAGCTTTGGCATCATGGTCTGGATCTGTCCGCCATGTAACATGCCCATAAGGATAGTCTCTATGACATCATCATAGTGATGTCCCAGAGCTATCTTGTTGCATCCGAGTTCCTTAGCCTTGCTGTACAGATACCCGCGTCTCATCCTTGCACAGATATAGCACGGACTCTTATCTATGGTATCCACGGCATCAAATATGTCGCTTTCAAATATGCTTACCGGTATCCCTAAAGCTTTTGTGTTGCTTTCTATCAATCCTCTGTTCTCTTTATTATAACCGGGATCCATCACTAAAAACGTGAGGTCGAAACTTACTTTCCGGTGCCTCTGTATCTCCTGGAACAGCTTTGCCATGAGCATGGAATCCTTTCCTCCGGAGATGCAGACAGCGATATGATCGCCCTCATTTACCAGCTGATATGCCTTGCAGGCCCTCGCAAACGGTGAAAACAGCTGCTTATGGAACTTCTTCCTAATGCTCTCTTCTGCTTTTTTCTGTTTCTCTCCCGTATCAGTCTCTGCCTTTAGCCCTGACCTGATATAAGCCATGTAGCCGCCTTCCAGGCTATAGCACTCCCGGTCTTCCAATGCATTATATTCATCAAGCTCTAAAGACTTTCTTCCGATCTGACAGTAAAAAACAAGTTTCTTTTCCTTCGGTATCGTTCCGAGTTTTTGGCCGCCTTCGTCCTCAAGTTCTTCCATACTTATATGTACTGCACCGGGAATCATGCCATATAAAACCAGTCCTTCATCCCTAATATCTATAAGCTGATAGGATCCCTTCGACCACTTAAGTAATTCTTCAAATGATATTTCGTTCATTGCTACTTATATCCTATACTATTAATCCATATATATATTAAAGTATAGTACCACCAGTACCCTACTATGTCAATAGGTCTACTTATCAAATCCGTTTCTCTATTTTATTATTTCAAAGTTATTAAGATTACCATATATCTTCATCAGTATCTGCACACAGGATAATCCCGATTGTCGGGTTATCATCGTCTTGTTTTTTCAGTTCATCACACATCCGAAGATACATATACATCTGTCCGACATCCTGATGTGTTATCTTATTGGTTTTCAGGTCAATCAGGACAAAGCATTTGAGGATGTAGTTATAGAATACAAGGTCGATGTAATAATCCTCTTTCTCGGTATGAATGTGCTGCTGTCTGGCAATACCCTTTAAGGTCAAAGAACACCAGATAAGCCGATAATGGTATTTCCTAATAATACAGAAAATGTCGTACACTGGATATAATACCCTTATGTACGACATTTAATTTTTCCGGATCAGTAATATTTATTTACCTGCTCTTCAGTCATATCAGCATATTCTTCATTTTCTACAACAGCGGCATACAACTGATTGAAATCTTTTATAAATGCCTTCAGGCTTTTAACTAATGCCTTCAAGCCTTCCGTTTTTCCTTCTTTTATTCCTTCTTTTATTCCTTCTTTTATTCCTTCTTCTCTTCCTAAATGCCTAATCATTGAACCTACACCGCTCATAGCCTCTACCTCCTTTTCCGCCTGCTGAGATAATGGTCCAGCCTGTTCTATAATCTTTTCTTTATCGTATGTCAACACGCCTTTCAGATAATCCAAAAGCTTAAAATCCGTATCAGCAGATGTATCTAGCATGACCATGACAACTTCCATAAGATCATAGTTTGTTTCATCCTCTTCTACTGTACCATAGATATCTTCTCTAGTAAAGCTGTATCTGCAGGCTGTATTTTTCAGTTTTTTCGGTATCTTGGGATCATAGCATATCCATATCGAATAACATTTCTGGAGCTTTCCATAATCCGTTTCCCCGGACAAAACTCCAAGCTGCCTTGCAAGACTTCTTGCCACATAATATATGCTACGTTTCGTCAGAGGATATCCGACATAATAGTTTCCCTGAGGCTCTATGTCAACGTAGAGCTGAAAGCTCACCTTTGTCTGCTTATCCTTTGGTAATGCCGCTTTAAAGAATACATCAAAATATATCGACTTATCAGATACGGATTTTAATACTGTATCAATAGGCTCAATCTTTACATTCTTAGCCCCGGCATATTCACTGACAGACTCAACCTTTGAGATACTCGCTTCATCTATAAGGCTCTGTATTTCTTCCACTGTAAGATCCCTGTATTCCTCTATAGTCTGTTTCAATATCGGTGCAAGAATTTCCTTATTCAAAAATATATCATGGCATTTTTCATCCATACTACCTTCAGCATCCCTGATATTATCAATCAATGCATTTGTCTCATCCTGCATTAAACCATCCTCCAGATGTCTATTATCCCTATGTATATTATACTACAAATTTACATTCCTTTCAACATAATTTTTGACTACCATTTAAAATATCTGATCCAGTTTTCTATATGGCAATCTATAATAAAAACACCGTTTCAGATATCAACAGACTTCCGAAACGGTGCTTTGTTAGATTTCATTTATTTTACTTGATTTTTTATGATACTTTTAATGGATCTTTTTATGCCATCCCGGTATCATCATTTTACGGTAACTTTTATCTTCTTTGCATATCCATTCTGAGCATATACATAGACATAACAGGTTCCTTTACCCTGGGCTTTGATAGTACCGTCCTTGCCGACTTTTACTACGCTGCTCTTTGATGTAGCATAGCGGAATTCTGCGGTATGGAGGATCATCTTCTTTGAGCTGTCCTTAAGCACTGCTACAGGGTTAAGGGTGTAGCTTGAAGGTGCAGCTGTATTATCATCAAGTGAAAGGGTGATCTTTGTACTCTCAACCTTTATACCCTTTACATTAGTGTACTTCTTGCTGCCGCTGCCTACGATATGTGCGGTGATACTGTTGGTAATCTTCTTATATTTTCCGTTTACCTTTCTGTAAGCTACTACATATACCTTGATATTCTTCTTGGTATTTATAGCCTTGCCGTTAAGCTCACTGAATATATAAGTATTTGCATCGCCGTCAAGTGTTGCTATCTTAGCACACTTCCTGCCCTTCTTGCAGTATGCTGCATATATG
>JAEEVK010000047.1 GCA_016287095.1 Lachnospiraceae bacterium | reverse complement strand
GGGCAATGAGCAGACAGATGGCTGAGTTACTTAAAAAATGTCCCAGTACTATAGCAGAAGAAGTTCATGTTATGGCAAATGTGCCTGTTATGTTTGAACCAGGTTCACACTGGCAGTATGGATTTGGTTCTGAGATCACAGGTGTATTGGTAGAAAAGTTTGAAGACAAGCCTTTAAGAGAAGTATTTAAGGACAGACTCATTGATCCTCTTGAGTTAAAGGATGCCGATACCTTTGCACGTCCATGGAATAAAGGACGTATAGTTACCAACTACGAAAGAAAGGCTCCCGGAAAGTTTGAGCCTACCACATATTTTGCTTCAATGGATCCTGAGACTACTCCTGCAGGAGCAAGACCGAATCTGCTGATAAGCGCTCATGACTTTGCTGTATTTATGCAGATGCTTGCAAACGGTGGTACATACAAGGGTAAAAAGTTCCTTGGCAGCGGTACTGTTGCGATGTTACACGAAAATCAGTTGGGACCTGTACAGATGGCCGACTTTGAGAATGATTATCTGGCAGGATATGGATATGGTCTTGGTTTCCGTACATTGCTTACTCAGAAATACGGACACAACGGACATTTGGGAGACTTTGGCTGGACCGGTGGTACCGGTATATGGGTTGAGGCAGACCCTGTAGATAAATGGTCGATTGCTTACATGCATAACATGAAACCTAACGATGAGCTTTATCATCATCACAGAGTACGTGCTGTGATAAACGGTATCATGCTCTAATACTTGGAGGGAAAGATGGCTATCAATGTTAAAACTATAACCTGCCCGGCATGTGGTGCGAAGGTAAACTATGATGAAAATAGCAAGGTTGCTACTTGTGAATTCTGTGGTGCTGTCCTTGATTTAAGTGAATGGTACGGCGATAAAAAAGACCACGAACGCGATGATATGCAGGATGAGCAGATCAGGACCATCATGAACAATATGCATCGCAGAAATGTCAGAACTACTCAGACAGATCCTGAGCAGGTAAAAAAAGCGAAAAGAACTGCTTTGATCATTATTCTTTCTGTATTTGGTTTAATCTTTTTGAGTACGATCATTACCACGATTGTCGGCGGAACAGCTGCTTATAGAGCAATCTCAAAAAGTACAGAACAGAAGATCATTGAAAAGGAGATAAATCCTTTTGATAATTTCAGCGTTTCATATACCGGTGTCAGCGGTAACGGGACTGCAAGGTTAAATGATATAAATATATACTCGATATCTAAAGTAAAAAAGTCGATATCCGGTCCCGAGAAACTGAGTAACGGTGATGTTATTACCGTAAAGTATGAGGAAACCGGTGCTCAGCACAATAGTGAAAAATATATCTTTACTCAGCTTGAAAAAACTTTTACTGTATCCGGACTTGATGAGTATGTATCGGATATCACAAAAGTAAACGCAGAAGATTTTGAGATGTTAAAAAAGAATGCGATCAACAAAGCTGCTGCTGAATGTAAGGAGGCTGATATAGAATACGCTGAGGATAGCTTTGATATCTATGCTATTTATACTATGATCAAAAAGGAATATACCGATCAGATTTCAGTGTTTGTTGTTTCTTTTGAATATACATTTGAAGGAGAAACAAAAACCGGTTATTTTATGGCTAAATATGATGATGCTATAAGACGGGCAGATAGTGAATATAAGATTAACTTCAATGCAGGATTATTTACTTATGCTAAAGAATCCTACTGGGATGGATTCACAGTTACTTCTGCACACTCTGATTGGGATGCTGTATACACCGATGTATATTTGAACAATAAGGCTGACTGGAATATACACGAGGATTATTTAAAAACAGAATGATATGATAAGGCTGTTGCATGTATGCATGTAGCAGCCTTTAAATTTAGTAATGTTAATAGATTTTAAATCTTGAAGTAATGATAACCTTATGATATCATAATTGATGATGAATGAAACTGGGTAACATTATAATTCTTGAAATGACTTGTATTATAGTTTGTAATTCTGGGCAAAACAAATAATCTTATACGGAGGGGATATCAAATGAATTTTAAAGAAATATTTGATAAAGAAAAAATTACAAAAGAAAAATATGAGTACTTTCTTTCATTAGGGTACGGTGAAAAGGCATCTACTGTCATGGCTATACTGAAATATGGTGAAGAAGAAACTGCAGGCTTGATCAGTTTGTTTTCTAAGGAAAATGTACTTGACAGAATATATGACTGGTTAGTTGAATGTAATTTTCCGGCAGAAAGACTCAGCATGGGTATAAAATCATATATCATGGACAACAGGGATCGTCTGCCTGATAATCTGAAGCAATATTTCCGTCCCGTTGAAGAAATAATGTTTGAAGAAAGATCAAGAGGATTCGGTGGTGCTGTTGCTGGAGCGGGTATGCCTATGATGGGACTGGGTAATGCTATGATGTCAACTCCTATGATGATGAAGGCACCTGCACCCGGGATGGTTGGTGGAGCTATGTTAGCTGCTACAGGGATGTTTTCTGCTCCGGGTCAGAAGATAAGTCCTGAGATGCTGGCCACAGATTCTTATGATCTCATCGAAGAAATTGATGCAAAGTCTGTACTAACAGCACCTACTTCTACATTCAGGATGACAACAAGTACTGCTTCAGTTGGTGTATTGCTTAACCAGATACGTAACGGACGTAATATAAATATGTCACAGGTACGTATAGAGGAGCTGCTTAATTATTTTGATTATAAGAAGTCACCTGTCTCCACAACGTCCAAGTTCCACATCACCACCGAGCTTATGGATAAGAGTGAGGACAGAAAGCTTCTATATATTAATGTTGAAGCAGATAATACACCTAAGGAGCATCAGAATATTGTATTCCTTTTGGATACCTCGGGCAGTATGTCTTCTAATAAGGATGTTACATTGGAGACCTTGGCTACCATCGTTTCCAAGTTAAAGGAAAATGATGTGCTTAGTCTTGTAACCTACAGTACTGATGATCATACTGTATTCACTAACCGTGTGGTAAACGGCTCAGGCGACAAAGAAGACTTAATGGGTGAAATACTTGGTATCGTAATCGACGGATGTACCAATGGATCGGCAGGCATAGAGACGGCATATGCTTTAGGAGAGAAGACTTATAAGGACGGATGGAGCAATCAGGTAATCCTGATCACTGACGGAGATCTTAATTTCGGTATTAATTCTAAAGACGGACTCAAGAACCTTATCTTAGATAAGAAGAAGACCGGTATGTTCCTGTCTGTTATAGGTACTGGTCTATATAACTACAAGGATGATAAGCTGGAGGTGCTGAGCAAACACGGAAACGGAACCTACTGTGTAGTTAATGACCTGGAAGATGTTAAAGAAAGCATCAATAATAAATATGTGAGCCTGACTAACATAGTTGCTAAGGATGTAAAGGCACAGGTTGAATTTAATCCTAAGTATGTAAAGAAGTACAGACTCCTCGGGTACGAGAACCGTACATTAAATCATGAGGACTTTAGAAATGATGCAGTCATCTCAGAGCCTTATGGTGCAGGCGGACATGGTGTGGCTCTTTATGAGCTCTATATGGGTGATGCTACAGAAAAGCCAAGTGAAGAGTTAAAGTATCAAAGACTTGCTCCTAATGAATATAAAGAACTTGGTACTGTATCTGTCAGGTTTAAAGCACCCCTGTCCGATGAATCCGATGAAGTATCGGAGATCATCCCTATTGATTTGAAATATACCGATAATAGCAAACTTGCATATTTGCTTTATTGTATTTCAGAAGTACTTCGCGGATCTAAAAAGCTTGATAAGAATGATTATAAGTATCTGGTTGGTTGCTTGGCAGCTGATGCTTATAAGTCATTGACAGATACAAAGCTTGATGCTCTTGCAAGCCTCATTAGTAAGATAAATATAGATGAGGTTACAAAGCTTTCAAAGGAAGAAAATATAGATTATGAGAAAATAGCGAAAAATATCATTATAGACAGTCCCGGCACGACATATACTCCTAATGCACCTATGACCGGCTTTATGGGTATGTTTGATCTGAACAAGATAAATCCAAACGTTAACCAGGTGCAGAACAATAACGGGATGATGGACGGGGATTATATGACCTATAAGCCTACTGCGCCTGCAAACACTTCAAACAAAACAGAAATAAATGAGAATAACGAGTGGAAGTGCCCTATATGTGGAGAAAGCAAGGAAAATCGCGGTAACTTCTGCTGTACTTGCGGTGCTCCCAGACCTAAGGATGTTTGGAAGTGTAACTGCGGATGTCTGAATACCGGTAAATTCTGTAATGATTGCGGAGCAATGCCTCCAATGGCAGTCCAGCAACAGATGCAGACACCTGCCACACAATGGACATGCAGCTGCGGAGCCAAGAATACAACTAAATTCTGTACAGAATGCGGAAGTCCTAGACCTACAGCTTGATTTGAAAGCCAAATTGTGACAATCCGATTATTGTACAAGAATCTACATTAAATGTATAGTGCCGAAAGGCACGTTTACACCTCTGTGCCTTGTATTTTAGGGCACAGAGGAAAGTATGAAAATATTTTTCATACTTTATAAAATATTCATTGTATTTGAGAGAGAAAGAAGTTATAATAAACATATATGGCTTCTTTCTTTTTTTGGAAAGAATTTGATCACATTACAATCACGGAGGAGAATGTATGCAGTACGGAAATTTTGATCTGAAGAACAAAGAGTATGTTATCACACGCCCCGACACACCCGCACCCTGGTGTAATTATCTTGGTTCACCTGCTTACGGTGCCATCATTTCAAACAATGCCGGCGGTTACAGTTTTGTAAAGAGTGGTGCTAACGGACGTATCACCAGATATCGTTTTAACTCTACCATGGCGCTTCCCGGACGTTATATCTATATCAGGGACAATGAGAATGGGGATTACTGGACTACTTCATGGCAGCCTGTGGGCAAGAGCCTTGATCAGTATAAGAATGTAGTAAGACATGGTACAGGTTATTCTGTATTCACCTCTGACTATGCGGGTATCAACTCTGAGGTTACTTACTATGTACCCAAGGATGCTGAGTACGAGGTATGGTCAGCTAAGATTAAAAACACTTCAGATAAGGAAAGAAAGCTTTCCGTATTCGGATTTATAGAGTTTACCAATGAAAATAACTATGAGCAGGACGGTGTAAACCTTCAGTATACATTATTTATCTCAAGGACCGAGCTTGCAGGCAGAAAGATTGTACAGCATATCAACGAACTCATCGGCAGGGATGAAAACGGAGAGAACGGTCATGAGAGATTCCTCGGTCTTGCTAACCAGAAGGTTACTGCAGGTGAAGGTGACTATGAGAAGTTCTTCGGACCTTACAGGACATTTTCTAACCCGATAGCAGTTGAAAAGGGTGCTTTGGACGGTTCTATGAACTATAACAGCAACTCATGCGGTGCTCTGCAGAGTGATGTTACTCTTGCTCCCGGTGAGACAAAGCAGTTTGTATTTGTGCTCGGGCAGAAGAAGCCTACTGAGGCTGAAAAGATACTTGACAAGTATGTTGACGGCAGTATAGTTGAAAAGGAAATAGAAGAGCTTAAGGCTTACTGGCATGCAAAGCTTGATAATTTTGCAGTTAATACTCCTTCAAATGAGTTTAACAATATGATAAATGTATGGAACGCATATCAGTGCTTCATCACATTTACATGGTCCAGAGCTGCATCTCTTATTTACTGCGGACTTCGTAACGGTTACGGCTATCGTGATACAGTACAGGATATCCAGGGTATCATCCATCTTGATCCCGAGATGGCCTGCGAAAAGATCCGTTTCATGCTTTCTGCACAGGTAGATAACGGCGGCGGACTTCCTCTGGTTAAGTTTACTCATAATGCAGGTCACGAGAATACTCCCGATGATCCTGAGTATGTTAGAGAGACCGGACATCCTTCATACAGAGCTGACGATGCTTTGTGGCTCTTCCCTACAGTTTATAAATATGTAGGTGAGACAGGAAAGAAGGAGTTCTATGATGAGGTTATCGTATACGCTAACGGCGGCGAGGCTTCAGTTTACGATCACTTAAAGAAAGCCATCGAGTTCTCTATGAACAGACTCGGCAGTCATAATATGCCCGCAGGTCTTCATGCAGACTGGAATGACTGCTTGAGACTTGGTGCAAAGGGTGAGTCCACATTCGTAGCATTCCAGCTTTACTATGCTATGAACATGATGGAAGAAGTTGCTGCTCTTAAGGGAGATAACGCATATATTGATTACTTAAAGGATGTAAAGGGTAAACTTGGCAAGGCTCTTGCTGATTGCTGGGATGAGGACAGATTTATCCGCGGTATCCGTGAAAACGGTGTAGTAGTTGGTGCTAAGAAGGATCCTGAGGCTAATATGTGGCTTAATCCTCAGAGCTGGTCTGTTATCTCAGGCTTTGCCACAGAAGAGCAGGGCCAGACCGCTATGGGTAAAGTAAATGAGATCCTTAATACACCTTATGGTGTTAAGATCATGGAGCCTCCGTACAGATTCCATTGGTTTGAGGATGCTCTGATGAAGGTATTTAACCCCGACACAAAGGAAAACGGCGGTATCTTCTCGCAGTCACAGGGCTGGGCAATCCTTGCAGAGTCACTTTTAGGTAATGGCGATAGAGCATTTAAGTACTTCTTAGAGAGCTCACCCGCATCAATGAATGACAAGGCTGAGATCCGTTGCATAGAGCCTTACGTACATGGCCAGTTCACTGAGTCAAAGGCTTCACCTTTTGAGGGACGTTCACATGTACACTGGCTGACAGGTACTGCTTCAACCGTTATGGTTGGCTGTGTAGAGGGTATCTTAGGTATGAGACCTGATGCTGAGGGTCTTATCATCAATCCTTCTATACCTCATGAGTGGGACGGCTATACTGTAGAGAAGAACTTCAGAGGCACACATCTTTCTATGAAGTTTGAAAATCCTAACCATGTACAGAGCGGTGTTAAGGAGCTTTATCTCAACGGAGAAAAGATTGAGGGCAACAGACTTGACGGAAAGCTGCTCAAGGCACAGAATGAAGTTAGAGTTGTACTTGGATAAACCGAATATACAATTAGTATACATTTAAAAACCCCCGGGTTACCGCATCTGATCAAGGATGTGGTAACCCTTTTTGATTCAATATGCTACTACAGTATTGATTTACCAAGTTATTACGCTATCAATTTAGCGTTGTACACCAATAAAACAAATCTTCGTTTTTTATTTATTATCATACGATTTATAAATATAATAAGTATATAATCAATATATTTTAGTATGGAAAAGTGTTGAAAACACTTGAATTTTTATTAAAAATATATTAAAATCATAGATTAAGAGTGGGCAAAAATATGTTCGCTCATAAACAAAATCTATCTTATATGAAAGAAGGAGATTACGTATGAAGAAAGTACTGAGTATTCTGCTTGTACTTGCCATGGTAGTAAGCTTAGCAGCTTGTACCAAGGACGAGCCCGATAACGGACAGCAGACTACAAATGCACCTGCAACTACAGATGCACCTGCTACTACGGATGAACCTGCTAAGCCTACTGAAGCTGATTCATCTACACCCGCTCCTACAGAGACTGTAGAGCCTACCGCAGAGCCTACACCCGAGATTCCTTGGGACGGCGCTTACATGGAAAGAGAAGATTTCCGTGCTTATACCGCTCATGACTTAGAGCAGGTATTTGAAGCTATCGAAGATCAGCTCGAAGATGCAGAGTATAACACAGTAAAGGGTATCGTTGATGACGGTCTTGAGGCTATTAACGTAGCTCAGACAGTTGACGAGGTTGAGAAGGCTTATAACGATGCTTTCGTTGGTATCGTTAATGCTATTCCTACCGCTGATGGCCTTTACACCTATAAGAAGGAAAGCAACGCTGAGAGAACCAGCATTCTTGGTATCCTTGAGCAGTTCGCTGTAGCAAAGGGTATCACCGGTATCTCACTTTTCGAGAATGGTTCTTACAATATGTATAATGAGAGAATCACTCTTGGTACTGAAAACTATATCGTAGGTTATGGTTTCGGTACTCTTCCCGAGGGTTCTATCAATGCAGACCTTGAAGCAGAGACTAATGATGCTTGGAAGAGATATTACCATACTTATGAGTCAAGTGATCCCGGTACACTTAACTACCTTAACGATCAGGGTTCACAGGTTGGTGACCTCTATGGTTATATCGGTGCAAGTTTCGTTACAAACTTCATGAACGCTACCAAGGACGGATATGACTGGGTACCTGAGCTTGCTAAGGAAAAGCCCCAGCCTGTAAACGATGATGATGGCGATGGCATGTGTACAACATGGCGTATGGAAGTTAAGACCGGTGCTGACGGCCTTAAGTATAAGACCGGTTCAGAGCTTGCTGATCGTCAGGCATTTGACGGCAGAGAAGTAGCACTTGAGGATTATGAGACACCTTTCAAGCTTCTCCTTACTCAGGGTAACCAGCTTTACCGTGGTTCAGAGATGGCTAATAAGACAGATTCTTCTGTTATCGCCGGTGCTAAAGACTTCTTTGATGCTACAGCTGATGGATTCAAGGCTGATCTTTGGGAGAATGTAGGAATTAAGACATATGAAGAGAATGGCAAGAGCTACTTCGAGTTTACCTTTGTAGGTGAACAGACAGCATTCTATGCTATGTATTACATCTCATCAAGTCTTTACATGCCTATCCCTCAGGACTTCATTGACCTTGTAACAGTTAAGAACTATTTAGGATTTAGTGCTGACGGAAAGCAGTCACCTGTTGATAACAGCTTATCACTCGGTGCTTATTATGTAGAAAGATACGACAGTGATCAGCAGGTAGTTTTCGCTAAGAATCCTTATTATATTTTTGCTGATACCAAGTATTCAATCCCCGGTGTATATGTAAAGATCTTCCCTGCAGCAGAAAGTGATGAGACTGCAGCCATCAAGGAGTTCCTTGCAGGACATTTTGACTCATGTGGTATTCCTCAGGACTACTTAGATGAATATAAGAATGATCCTCGTACACGTTCTACCACAGGTAACTCTAACTTTAAACTCAATGTTAATGCTTGTGATGAAGAGACATGGGAATACTTATTCGGTGTTGACGGTGTAGTTACACAGACACCTAAGTCAGATTACTGGACAGTTAAGCCTTGCCTTGGCAATGCACACTTCAGAAAGGCTATGAGCCTTGCTATCAACAGAGCACAGTTTGCTGATGCTCGTGGATCTATTGCATCAGTTGATTACCTTTCATCTAACTATATGTCAGATCCTGAGAACGGTCTTTCATATGCAACTACAGATGCTCATAAGAGAGCTGTAGAGCAGTTACTTGAAGATACAGATGGACATGGATACTCATTAGAGCTTTCTCGTGAGTACTTCAGAATGGCTCTTACAGAGCTCGAAAAGTCTGGCGCTTATAAGCCCGGCACAAAGGATGCTCCTACCGAGATTGATATCGAGATCGCTTGGATGCGTCCTACACAGGAAGAGCAGTACCACAAAGAGATTAAGGATTACATTGAGAAGGCATTTAACGATGACAGCGTATGCGGCGGCGTATACAAGCTCAATGTAAACTTCTGGGTAGGTACTGACTGGTCAGATGTTTACTACAACAAGATGATGATAGGTCAGTTTGACTTAGGCTTCGGTTCTATCTCAGGTAATGATCTTGATCCTATCGGATTCGTTAGTGTACTTTCAAGTGATCAGGAGATCTCAGGTTCCTTCACTCTTAACTGGGGTGTAGATACCAATGATCCTGATGTATATCCTCTGGTTTACGATGGAATGAGATGGTCATTCGATGCTCTTTACAATGCAGCAAACGGACAGGCTATCGCTAAGGAAGGAAAGAACGAGAAGGTTCTTAACTTCGAATACACACCTATTGTAAAGAACGATGACGGATCATACACCGGTTCACTTAAAGCTACTGCAGCTCTTCCTACTATCACTACTATCGAAGTTACTAATGTTGTATGCTGCAACTATGACAGATATAACAACGGTGACGGACAGTATGACGAGAGAGCAGTTGAGTTTACTCAGGAAGGCACAGCTGATGGCGCATTCGTTATCACCTTCACAGTACCTGCTGAATTAGCAGAAGAGTTTACTAAGGGTGAGGGTGCTCCTGAGGAGCCTAGCGGTCTTACCGGATTTGACTTCTACTATCATATGAACTTCAATGATGGTGAGAGCGATACATACTACTCAGTATCAGAAGATCACTTTGTAGTTGAGTAATCAGTAAAAAACTTAATAAATATCCGGTTACGGAAAATTCTAAGGCAGACGATGGCGGTTTAATCTGACGCCATCGTCTCCTTTTGCTTTTTCGCAAACTTTAGGAAGGTGCGTATTACATATGGGCAAATATGTTTTAAAGCGTTTTATTCTGACCTTTTTCACATGCTTTATAATTTTATCGATTACATTTATACTTATCAAATTACTTCCTTTCCAAAGACCGATAGGTGGTGATGATAAGCAGGTTCCGTATTATGACAGACAGTATAACTTAGGATATGTATACCGTCTGGATGCGCCTACGGACAAATACGGAGAACTTCTTTATAAATCCCCCACTATAAAGGGAAAAACAAATTATTATTATCAGGTTCCTGTTATGGAACAATACACTCATTGGCTTGAGAATATTTTTACCAAATGGGATTGGGGTGATAGTAAATATGTCCAGCCCAATGTTAAGGCCAGTGTTATTATCATGAATAAAATCCCGTATTCATTACGGTTAAATATAATTTCTCTTGTTTTTTCTTTACCTTTAGGTATTTTACTGGGTATTTGGGCAGCATTGAAAAAGAATACTGCTACTGATCACATAATTTCCACTTTGGTAATGATATTTATATCAATACCCGGTTTCGTTCTTATTACTTTTATTTTAGCTTTCTTTTCATATAAGTTGGAATTATTGCCATCTACTTGGCCTACTGACACAGCACCTTTTGCTATGAAGTTTAAGGGCTATATTATCCCGGTATTTTGTCTGTCATTTGGTTCTGTATGTGGATACTGTCGTTCAACAAGAGCAGAGCTCTGTGATGTACTTGAAAGCGACTATCTGTTACTGGCTCGTACAAAAGGTCTTACCAGACGCCAGGCTATAACCAGACATGCACTTAAGAATGCAATGGTTCCAATATTCCCCGGTATACTTATGGAATTTGTCGGACTACTTAGCGGTTCAATGATTTTGGAAGAATTATACGGTATTCCCGGAACAGGTAAACTTTTCGTTTTAGCATTAAATGCTAAGGATTATGATTTGTTGTTCGTTGACATGGCTTTTTATACTATGATAAGCCTCCTGGCTGGCATCCTGTTTGACTTATCATACGGCTTTATTGATCCTAGAATAAGAATGGGGGCGAAGAATAATGGCTAATAATGAATATGATTTTAGACCTGATGACTTCGTCTTTGTACAGCAGGATAAAGTCATAAAGGATAAAAAACTTGAAACTAAACCTACAACCTTTTTTAAGGATGCAATGCGACGATTTAGAAAGAATAAATCTTCTGTTGTTGCTGCGATTATTCTGTTTATTTTGATTATTTCTGCAATTTTAGTACCAGCTATATCTCCTTACGATATAGATAATGTAAAAAGTGCTGAGAAATTTTTACCACCTAAACTTTTTGAAGCCGGTACAGGTTTTTGGGATGGAACTAGATCAGGTGAGCACATAATATATGATACAAAAAATGAAGTACCTGCTCTTTCCGCCAAGTATTCTACTTCAATGTTAAAGGCTTCACTTGTTGAACTGAATATTGATCCAGATATTTCTTATATAGATACATATAATGAGTACGGAACAGGTGGAGTGGCTGTTATTGCTACTGACAGTAAAGTAGATGGCAGAGATGTATTCTTTAGTTCGAAGTCACTAAACTTTACAGATAAGGGTGCATATACTTTAAATGTTGAGTTTGATAATGAAGAGGGTTTTAATGAAGGCCAGCTCGGTGAATACAGGGTATATCTAAAGGTTGGCGAAAACGAAGATGATTATGTTATAATCCGTGATTTTAGCCGTGATTACAGTCCTATATCATGTGATATAAGTGCTCTGTTAAAAGAAAAAAGAATTAAAAATATAGATGGTCAGTTGATATTTGATGTAAAGGCTTCAAAGTCCGCTATACAGTATATACTGATCAAGAGTGTTAAGCTTTCCGGTGGTGAGAGAGCAAAGAATCTTGATGTGCTTGAAGAAGTTTCTTTTGATAATCCGACTGAGATGGTTGGAAACACCGATGTAAATGCTAACTCATATTGGTCATGCTCTGGACGAAAGGGTATCCATAATTCTGAGGTTAGATACTGTGATTATGTATTGGATATTTATTTCTTAGTTTATGGTGACGCTGAGGCATTGGTGTATTCTGCTTCTGAATTAAATGAGTGGATAAATAATGCCTGGTGTATGTATAATTATAAAGAAGGTCCTGAATCATTTGTTAAGTTGTCAGATGAATGTCCTATTGATGTAGTTGATTCACAAACTGTACTTTCTGTAACTAAGAAACTTTCCAGTATCACAGGACGAGGTTGGAACTATCATAAATTAGGTTATGAAGATATGCCAAAATATCTTTTTGGTACTGACGGTTCAGGCAATGATGTATTTAAAAAAGCTTTTGCAGGACTTCGTACATCATTGATACTTAGTGCTATAGTATTTGTTATATGTTTTGCATTTGGTATTGTATGGGGATCTATATCAGGTTACTACGGTGGTACAGTTGATATTGTCTTAGAACGTATTGTTGAAATAATAAGTACAGTTCCTTTTATTATTATCTTGACGCTTCTGAGACTTCATCTTGGTGCGACATTTTTGGTTATGGTTATAGCATTCTGTGCGAAGATGTGGATAAGTACAGCAAGTCTTACACGTACTCAGTTCTATCGTTTTAAAGGAAGAGAGTATGTTTTAGCTTCTAGGACTCTGGGTGCTTCAAATAAGAGGTTGATATTCAGGCATGTATTACCGAATTCATTAGGTACCATTATTACATCTGCAGTGCTACTGATTCCCGCAATAATTTCTTCAGAGGCTACGTTCTCATTCCTGCATTTAGGTATTGAAAATAGGCATTCATTCGGTGTATTTATGTCAAATAACTATTCATATCTCGGAAAATATCCTTACTTGGTTATATTCCCTGCCATTATCATGGGTTTGATGATGATTATGTTCAACCTCTTTGGTAACGGTTTAAGAGATGCATTTAACCCTACTCTGAAAGGAAGTGACTGATATGTCTGAAGAAAAAGATAAAGTGTTATCAGTTAATAATCTCGTGGTTAACTTCCGTACAGATAACGGGTTGGTACATGCTGTAAGAGATGTATCATTTGATGTGTTTAAAGGAGAAACTCTTTGTATAGTAGGTGAGTCCGGTTCCGGTAAATCGGTTACCTCCAAAGCTATCATGGGTATTCTTGCTAAAAATGCGATCATAGCCGGTGGTAACATTATGTACCGTGGTGAAAATCTTCTTGAGGTTTCAGAGGAAGAGTTTTATAAGATCCGCGGTCATAAGATAGGTATGATCTTTCAGGACCCACTGTCATCACTTAACCCTATAGTAAGGATAGGTAAGCAGATCACTGAGGCTATGCTGCTTAACAGTGATAAGTTAAAGCTTATGTATAATGATCTCATTAGCGATGATCTTATCCATTATAAAAACACTCTGGCTAAAATGAATATTGCCATCAATACTGAAAAGAAGACTATTGATGGATTAAGGGATGAGATAAAGCATAAGAACTATAAAAATGAAGAAGATAAAAAAAGAGACGAAGCTCTTTTAAAGGAAAAAGAAGAAAAATTTAAGACTTTTGAGAAAGAAACCAAAGAAAAATATGAAAACGAGGCAAAGGTCTTAAAGGAAAAACTTAACGAAACTAAAAAAGAGGCTAAGCAGAAGGTTAAGGAATATAAAAAGCAGGTAAATGAAGAGTATAAGCAAAAGGTAGAAAACATCAAGAGAAACTACCTAAATGTTAATAACTCTGATGAACTTGCCAAAAAGAAGGCTGAGCTAAAACAGGCTAAAGTAGATAAGATGGATAAACTGAAGATCACTAAGGCTGAAGCCAAAAGACGTGCCATTCAGGTTATGAAAGAAGTAGGTATACCTGAGCCTGAAAAACGTTATAAGCAGTATCCTTTCGAGTTTTCAGGCGGTATGAGACAGCGTATCGTTATCGCCATAGCTCTTACAGCCAGTCCTGAGGTCCTTATCTGTGATGAGCCTACTACAGCTCTTGATGTTACTATCCAGGCACAGATCCTTGAGCTTATCAACCGTATTAAGGCTGAGCGTAACCTGTCATGTATTTTCATAACTCATGACCTGGGTGTTGTAGCAAATATGGCTGACAGAGTTGCAGTCATGTATGCAGGTAAGATAGTTGAGTATGGTAAGGCTGAAGAGATATTCTACGAACCCAAGCATCCTTATACATGGGCACTGCTTTCCAGTATCCCTGATGTGGACAGTAAAGAAAAACTTGAGGCTATACCCGGTACACCACCCAACATGATCTATCCTCCGGAGGGTGATGCGTTTGCAGCCCGTAGCAAGTATGCTATGAATATCGACTATCGTAAACAACCGCCTTATTACAAGGTAAGCGATACACATTATGCAGCTACATGGTTGCTTGATCCTCATGCTCCTAAGGTTGAGATGCCTAAGATTGTAAGTGAGCGTATCAGACTTTCTCTCGAAAATGCAAAGAAACTTGGAGACATTAGTGATCAAGTTGAAAACCAGACAACATAAAAATCTTAAAGAATTTAGAAAAAGGACAAATAAAAATGTCAAGCAAAAATTCTAACAATAAGAATAAAAAAAACAAGCCGCAAAAGCGTGATATCCCTAACGCTCCCGGAAAGCAGTTTGTACATGAGATAGCTGAAAATAACGATGAGCTTCGTGTTATGGAAGAGGCTCTGGAGTCAGATACACAGTTTTATCTGGCCAGCGGGCAGAAGGAAAATCTTAAGGAATCCAAAAAGTCTGAGAGCTTAGAGGAGTTCAATAAGAAATACCATATTAATCCTAAGGTAAAACAGAAGCCTGAGCTGCGTGATAAACGTATCTTGCTTTCAGTTAGACATCTTAAGCAGTTTTTCTTTTTCGGACACGGTGCCAAGAGACAAAAGCTTAAGGCTGTATCAAACATTTCCTTTGATGTTCATGAAGGAGAGTGTGTTGGTATAGTTGGTGAGTCCGGCTGTGGTAAGACGACTACAGGCAGAAGTATCATCAGACTCTATAATATTACTTCAGGCTCTATCTACTACCGCGGTGTAAGGATAAGTGCCGGTGACCGCTGGAATAAGAAAGAGATAAAGTGGTCAAAGATCAAGGGCAATAAAAAGATTGCTGAGTTAAGAGCAAATGGTCTTGCTGATGCTGACAAGCAAATAGCGGAGATAGAGCAGCATATCACCAATACCCGTATAGAGCAGAAGGAAAAGATCAAGCAGATTAAGTTTGATAATGCAAATGTATCCAGAAAGCTCTTAAACGAGATACAGATGATATTCCAGGATCCTATCGATTCACTTGACCCTCGTATGACAGTTGAGGATATCATCCAGGAAGGCTTAAGAATACAGGGCTTTAAGAATAAGGCTGAAAATCATAAAAAGGTTGTTGAGATGCTTAATACCGTAGGATTGGTAGAAGAGCATGCTTCCCGTTATCCTCACGAGTTCTCCGGCGGACAGCGTCAGCGTATCGGTATCGCCCGTGCGATAGTCATGAATCCTAAGCTGCTCATATGTGATGAGCCTATATCTGCGCTCGATGTTTCCATCAGAGCACAGGTTATCAATCTGCTTAATGATCTTAAGAATAACCTTGGACTTTCAATCATCTTTATCGCACATGACCTGTCAGTAGTTAAGTATTTCTGTGACTCGATAGTAGTTATGTATTTTGGTAAGGTAGTTGAGAAAGCTTCAAGTGATGAGCTCTTTAAGAATCCGCTTCATCCTTATACAAAGGCTCTGCTTTCAGCTATTCCTAAGCCCGACCCTAAGTCGGAGAAGGTTAGAAAGCGTATCCTTTATGATCCCGGCAAGGCTCATAACTATGAGGATGGAGATACTCCTGAGCTCAAGGAGATAAAGCCCGGACATTTTGTATACTGTAACGAGGCTGAGTTTGTTGAGTACAAAAAAATTGTTAAATAATTCATATTTAATATCCGGTAATCAGGTAAAAAAATGTTAGGTAGATTATTTTTACATTCCCCCAAGAGGTATATTGTCGGAGTGATCATAGCTATAGTTTTAGTCATAGTGTGCCTTATTGTTAAGGGCACAGAATATTCAATAAACTTTGTCGATGCATTTTCAGTGGCAGGAGCGGTAGTATTCTTTATAGGTCTGTTACAATTGGCAAGCTTTTACGGAGCATTTGAGATATTTGGTTATTCCGCATCAAGCTTCAGGGGTAAAGAACGCAGGTATAAGGATTATTATGAGTACCAGAAGGCTAAGGAATTAAAACGCAGTCAGTCTGAGCTGGTTTATATACCTTTTATAGTGGTCGGAGCAGTATTTTTTGTGATAGGCATGATATTGAATGCAGCATTGTTATAAAAAGCATCCTAACGGGTGCTTCAGACTGAAGACAGAGGACGGATCTCTGTCTTTTTTATGTTTACTTTTAAAAATCTTTGTCAAACTCAGGATAAGACAGACAGTGGTCTCGAACAGTCCGCTGTCTTATGTTATAATTTTAGTTGATAAATCGATTGATTTGTGATAAAATGTTACTAATAATGTGAATTTGTATTCTTGTACAACAGATGAAAGGAGATTAACAGATATGGAATTGTTTTTAACAATATGCTGTTCGATTGAAGCAATAATTATATGTGTGTTGATTTTCTTAATATTAAGATCAAATAAAAGGTCCGCAAGTATTATATCGAAAGCGGAGCTTATAAAAAAACGACATATAGACATAGACGATATTGATACAGCAGGTGTTTCGGATAATTATCAGCTTGCTATGTCCGATGCTATAAATTCTATAAAAAACAACATGCAGACATTTCTTGAATCCAGCAAAGAAAATGTAGCAGTACTATCTGATGCTATAGACGTTTTGTCCGATGGAGCAAAACAAAACAAAGAAGGAAGCATTTTAATCAATGATAATCTTAAACAGGTATCAGATAAGGTTAACCAACAATTAAAGCTTGTGGGCGAATGTCAGGAGCTTATTGAAGAAAATTCAAATGATCTTTCTGAAATTGATTCCGCGGCAAAGGATATTAATACAAGACTGGGGGAGACTGTTAAGGATTGTAAATCCGGTATTTACGGTTTGGAAATCTGTGAAGCAAACCTGGATAAAGTAACTAAAAATCTGGACCGGAGTAACGAAATTCTTAAAGATTTTACCGGTCGTATTGATGAAGTAAACAAAATAGGTGCTTTTATCCTTGAAATCAGTGAATCTTTAAATCTTTTGTCTCTTAATGCTTCTATAGAAGCTGCCAGAGCCGGAGATGCCGGTAAGGGCTTTACGGTTGTTGCCAGTGAAATGAATAGTATGGCACAAAAAACCTCCGAAAGTATGGTCAGTATCAATGATATACTGGAAAGTATCGTTAAGAGCAGTGAAGAGGTTGGAAGATGTATCAAAGACAGTGTAGATGTATTTAATGAGAGTGTTAAGGAATTTGATTCTGTAAGTGATTCTTTCAGAGCTATAGACAGGCAGTCAACCAGTATCAATAATATGATGGGCGACATCTTTAAAAAGATTGAACACATCAATGGAAATGCTAAGATTACTAGAGACAGATCAATTGCTGCATATGCAGCTTCCGAACATATAGTGAACATAACCGGAGAAATTTCCGATATTTCAACAAATGCTTCCGATGTTTCTTCGAAGATGAATGATAATGTTGGCTCACTTTCAGTTATGCTTTCGGGTCTAAAGAAACTTCTTAAACAGTATAAAACATCAGTAGAACCTGCAGGCCCCTGTACTTCGAAGAAAATCAAAATAGGTATATTCTGTATGCTGGACAATCCTTTTTGGATTGGAGTCAGAAAGGGTATCGTTTATGCAAAAAATGAGCTTGAGACTCTTGGTGCAGAAATACGTTTCTGTGGATACAGAAACTGGGATGAAGTTACTATGAAAGATGACTTTGAGGTCATGATGAAGGAAGGATTTGACGGATTTATCTGTCCCGGTTTCATGGCCAGACATGAGGATCTTATGGAAACTGCTAAAAACGCAGGGAAAAAGGTCTTTGTCTTCAACTGTGATTCAATGGATCCGAATGTAAGACATGCAGTATTTGAGCCTGACACATATATGTCAGGTACAGTAGCTGCCAAAGAAATGGTAAAAGCCTTGAAGAACAAGGGGAGTGTAATTGTTCTTGCCGGTGAAGTAAGGATTTCTACAAACAAGACTCGTTGTGAGAGCTTCGTCAACTATATTGAAAAATCAACCAATCTAAAGATTGCAGAAATAATCCAGGTAGAGAATTTAAGTGAAGAGGATGCTTATTTAAAGGCTAAGGAAGCTATAAAAAAATATCCTGAAGTCAAAGGTATTTATATAACTACAGGAACTCCGCTTGGTGCTGCCAGAGCAATAGAAGATAGCGGAAAACAAATAGTGCTTGTATCATTTGACCATTCTAAGGCTATTTTTGATTATATTAGAAAGGGTATAATATATGCTGCCATAGGTCAGGATCCCTTCGGACAGGGCTATGACCCTATAGTATATATGTATAATGAACTATTAACCGGTAAAAAAATAGTTTCAGAGAACATGAAATGCCGACTTAACGTAGTTGATTCAAACAATGTTGATAGTCTTGTAGAACTCATATAAGATGCTTTTTTATTTGACGAATAACACTATAGGTGGTATAATAAATTGATTTAGTATATGCTTAAATACTACTTATACTCTATGTTAAGGAGTTAGAATAAATTATATGAGTTATTCAAGTGTTGCATTTTTATGCCTTATAATATTTTTTATAATAAACTTTAATATTATAATGAAGAGGCGTGATGATCTATACGAAAAGATACCTGCCATCAAAAATTACAGAAGCTTTCTGATAGCAGTATTGGTATTTTTTGTATCAGATACGATGTGGGGCTTATTAGAAAGCGCTGGACTGAAAATACTCTTATTTATTGATACATCGATTTTCTTCTGTATCATGGCACTTACAGTATTTTTATGGTCAAGATGTATTTTAGCTTATTTAAATGAAGTGACCAAGATGATGAAGTTTGTAAACTTCACCGGATGGCTTTTCTTCCTTTTACAATGTACAGCCGTTATCATTAATATATTTGTACCTATAATGTTTTTTGTTGATGAAAACGGAGACTATCAAACATGTCCTGTAAGATATATTTCTATGCTGGTACAGGTAGCAATGTATCTTTTGAATACGACTTACATGTTTTACACAACTTTAAAGTCCAAAAGAAAGAAGCTCAAAATGAACCATTTGATCATCGGTCTTTTCGGACTTGTAATGACGATATTTATCTTTGTACAATCGTTATATCCTTTATTACCGTTATACTCCATAGGATATATTATTGGTACATGCCTGCTATATACATTTGTACTGGAGGATCTTAGAAAGGATCAGATAATCAAGATTAAGGAGTTGCTCTCGCTTGAAACAAAACAAAGGATGGAGCTGAGTGAAGCCAGACATATAGCATATACTGATTCTCTTACATCTGTCAGAAATAAACATGCATATGTTGAGGCGGAATCCAATATAGACAAAAAGATAGCCAATAATGAGCAAAAGGAATTTGGTATTATCGTGTTTGACCTGAATGGTTTAAAATATATAAACGACCATTTCGGACATGATGCCGGAGACAAATACCTGATAGATGCCTGCACGATGATATGTAATAAGTTTAAGCATAGTGCCGTGTTCCGTATCGGTGGTGATGAATTTGTAGCTATAGTTGAGGGTTTGGATCATAATAATATCGATGAACTTTTAGCTGCTTTTGATCATGATATTGACCAAAATGTCATCGAATATAAAGATACTGAGTCCGGCACGCCTATAATCATTGCTACAGGATATTCGGAATACAGAAAGGGTGAGGATAATACGTTTAATAAAATATTTGTCCGTGCCGATAAAAAGATGTATGATAGAAAGCGTGACTTGAAGGAGATGGGGTCCATCTAAAAATTATCATTCTGCATAATGTCTTAACTGGTTTTGCAGTCGAGTCTTCGGTGATAAATCTTAAATTATATGTCTAAGAATAACAAATCAAAATATAAGAATAAAAACAAAAAATCTCTTCCTGCCATAAATCAGGGATTACTTGAAGGCGCGCCTAAAGATCCTAATGATTTCAGTGATATAGATGACAACTGTCATTTTGAACCATTTGAGCAGGAAGAGTTTGTTGATCATGCAAACTCAAATCTAAATACAGAAGATTATTCTCATCTACTCGACAATTCAAAATATTCCAAAGATTTCCATAAAGCAAGGCCGATCCAGAATTATGACTTTTATAATGCCTTTAGAAATACGAGGTTGCTTGACGGTGAATTCGCAAGCACTATGGAATTTTGGAGATCTCCATATTATGATTTTTCTTCATATAAACGTATAAAATATCCCCAAAAAGAAAGAAAAAGACACTCTGTTGAAGTTGAAATAGAAAAACTTGAAAAACTTAACCGATCGGTAACAAAAGATATAGTATTATGTGCTATAGCCGGAGGTATTGGTGTATTTATCATAATAGCAATGATCATGGATGCTGTTATGAAAGTGACTCGTATCAGTGAAAAAACTGCTTGGTCAACAATTGGGATTATCTTTTTGCTCATTGCTGAAGGGGTGGCCATATATTTTTTAATAAAGTATCTAACAAAGAAATTCAGGAAGAAGAAATTTGCTGAATTAAAAGAAACACATCCATATTACAAACTAAGTAATGATCTTTTTTTTATGGAAGCAAATAAAGTTCAATTCCAGTTTCCAACAAAGAAAATAGATGAAGAGTATAAACGATATAAAAACGAGATAGACAAGGAATGGGCGATATCTTCACATAATTTCTTTACCAACAGGTTTTTCAGGTTTAAATCCTATAACTGCTATTTCTCTAAATACGGTAGATACAAGTTTTATGTCGAAGTTAAATATCAGGATTGCTTTCCTGATTATCCGGAGCTGGTAAATATAGAAAAACAGCTTGAGGACCTCACTTTTATATCTAAGGATGACGATAATCCTAAGTCATCCATAGCCAACTATAAGAGCATGGTAAAGAAGAAGGTTGCCGAGTTGATATCTGAGCGCATACCCAAAATGGTGGTAGAAGATGTCATAGTCTCAGCAGGATGTACCGGACATAGCAATCCAAAGAAACAAACCAAGTTCAAAGAAGAGGCTGACATGCCATTCTATATGGAAAACCCTTTCGATAAGGAAGACAGGGTTATTATTGAAAACGAAAGCTACAAAAAAATTGAAAAATATTTAAAGTAAATGTGTCAATTGTTACCGGCCAATGCTCATTTGGAGCATCGACATAGCTAGGAACTAAATGACACATTTTTTGTTTGTGTTTTCATTTTGTCCATAATTTGGCAACAAAATTTATTAATTTTACTAAATTTGTTTACCAATTTATAGTTAATTTTGTTGATGTGTTACTATTTTCAAATGGATATAATGAGTACATGCTAGCAAAACTGAAACGGAGGTGACGCTATGAACGTATGTCCTAATTGTGGAAATGCTATACTTGGTCATCCTAAAGAATGTGCTACATGTAAATTTGATCTTGAGAAGTTTGAATTATTACCTGTAGAAGAAAAGAATAAATTTATTGAAGAAAAATTAAAAGAAAAACAAGAAGAAAATAATATAGAAAATACTGTGATTTATGTAAAAAAAGAATGTCCGTTTGAAAAGGAATTTAAAGAAATAGATTCTTATGCTATAGCAATTGGAATATGTAGTATAAGTATAGGAGCTCTAGCCGGTATAATGTTTGGCTCATTTGGAGCTATATTTGGAACTATACTTGGAGTTATTGGTTTAATAATATCTATCAATGCCTCAAAAACATATTCACATGAAACGGATACAGGATTTATTCTTTGTTTAATAGGAACAATTGTATCGGGTTCTTTGTTCTTAGGATTTACATTACTAGGTTTATATGATGGATATAGTTATTTAGGATGTAGTGCAATTGCATATCATAATATTGATAGAACATTAAGTTCATGTAATTGTCCTGGATGAATGCTTGATAGCAAAATGAAATGGAGGTGACGCTATGAACATTTGTCCTAATTGTGGAAATGTTATACTTGGTCATCCTAAAGAATGTGCTACATGTAAATTTGATATTAAAACGTTTGAATTATTGTTAGAAGAACAGAAAAAAATGATTGGAAAGGAGTAAGTATGGCTGACATTAAAGATTTGGAAATAAGATTAAAACAGTGTCAAGATGTTATGACCAATGTAATTGAAAATCTGAATTATATTGATCGAGAATTACGTTTGGCAAAACAAAATGCTCAGGCTCAGCCCAGTTTTAACCCTCAGTTAAATAATCAACCGGTTAATAAGCAGATAAATCAGGCTCCGTATCAGGCTGGAGCACCTGTAAATCAGGGGGCATATAATGTACCTGGTCAAAAAGTACAAAATGTTTCTCAAAGTACAGTTCCGCAGAGTACAGTACCTCAGGGCGTAGTTAACCAAGCACCTTTAAATCAAAGCAGACCTCAGAATGTGAATATACCTCCTCAAGGAGCCAATATTCCTCCGCAGGGAGCTCAGATTAAAAGAAATAATCAGAATCCTGCATATCAAAATAATGCCCCTCAAAACCGTGCTCCTCAGGGACAGCCCGTATTTTCAGCACCAAATTACCAGTATGGTTCTCAGAATAGAACTCAGAATGGTGCTCCTAACGGTCCTCAAACTGCAAAACCACAGAATCATAAGCCTGCCATGAGCATTGAGA
>JAEEVK010000166.1 GCA_016287095.1 Lachnospiraceae bacterium | reverse complement strand
TGTGATACCTGAGCGTTTGTCGGTTTGGGTTATGATTGCCATCAGATTACCTCGTCATGTTTATATGATTATTATAATACATGACGATGACAAAATCAAGAGAAAAATAGCAATCATATCAGTATTTTCAAGGCTTTTCGGAATTCATGACGAGGATTTCATCGTCACGTTTCCGAGAATCTAGGTTTCAATAGTTCTTGACCAGTGTGTAAATAATGTGTATAATAAATCAAAATCATAGAAAGGAGAGCAAAGCCTTGAATGAAACGTAAGGATCTAATTCACAAACTCGAATCCGCAGGATTTGAATTTTATAATCATGGTGGTACTCACGACACGTCCAAGCGTGGAGCTGAAACAGACCAAATTATACGCCACAATGAAATCAATGAAATCACAGCAAAGAAAATACTGAAAAAATGGAAAATCCGATAAATTAATAAATAAAACAGAAAAATAATTAAATGATAATATAAAATCAAACCTTTGAAAAAACATCGAAATAGATATTAACATAAATACTTATATAAAACGAACAAATAATATGAAAAAAGAAAAAAACACAAAAAATTCTTATCCTACTTTTATTGAAAAGAGCAACGAAGATTTTCTTGTTTATGTTCCTGATATGGATATTTACACAGAAGGAACCAGTTTAACAGATGCTATTGAGATGGCAAGAGATGCCATCGGGCTTAAAGGGATTAATTTGGAAGATGATGGTTTAGAACTTCCTGAACCGTCATCTTCTGAACAGGCAATTGCCAAAGCAAAAGCTGATGCTGATGAGTTTTTTGACTATTCAACAGGTTTATTAACCTATGTAGATGTTGATTTTGCTGAATATCGTCTAAAACATGACAATAAAATGGTTCGAAGAAATGTGACTTTACCCTGCTGGCTTAATTATGCAGCAGACAAAGCCCAGCTAAATGTATCTAAGGTTTTACAGGAAGCATTAAAGGAAACTTTGGCAGTAGATAATAGCAGTACGAATATTTCTTGTTAATATAGAATCGTCTCTTAGATAAATACAGATTTATCGAATAAAATATTACTTAAGAGTTAATGACAAGTACAAATAATTTCGCAATATATCTTAATACTGTGCACAATTCGGATAAACGGTACGCCTGTACCGCGTGAGCGGTACAAGCGATTCGCACCAACGGTGCGCTATCCGTTCTTACGTTTGTTAATAGGTTCAAAGTTCCTCATATTCTTTCCGTTCATCTCTAAACGGTATGATTCATTGAGGACGCGAGCAAGGCTCGCCTCTGCATAGGTATGATCAGAAAAGATATCATACCAGGCATTAACCGGTATCTGAGATACCAGAAGTATTGATTTATAAGGATCCCTGCAGTCGAATACCTCAAAGAGGTTACGGCATTTGTTGAGATCCAGGTTCATCAGCCCAAAATCATCAACAATAAGAAGATCGTATGATGACATCCGGCTGATAGTTTCGGGATACTCTCCGAGTTTTTCGGCTTTAGCTAATTCGTTGATCAAGCCGTTGGCCCTGTAATACCTTACAGTTTTGAACTGTTTTAAGGCGCATATGGCAAGTGCACTGGCAAGATAACTCTTACCTGAACTGGTTTTTCCGGTTATAACAAGATTCTTGCCCTGTTCTATCCAGTCACTCTGTGCAAGTGTTTCGATAACACCTGCATCAAGCTGACGGGCGGGATCGTAAATAGAATCATCGAGATCCGCTGACGGATATTTCAAAGCTGCTTTCTTTATGAACCGATTGAGCTTTTTGGTATAGCGGAGATCCCATTCGGCATCAACTATGCGCTGTATCTTGTCCTTAAAAGGCACCAGGTCCGAATTGGAATCCTCAAATACTCTTTCAAGTTCAGCGGCCATACCGGAAAAACGCATGCTTTTAAGTTTGTTGCAGAGTTCGTATTCCTCAATGGAGAGGGCTTTTACTGATCGTTTGCTCACTTGTATTCCTCCTTTCCGCGAAGGTTATCGTGGTTGGGAAGAACAGCTTTGTCAGCAGGATTGCCCTTTTCCAGGTTTTCCTTAAGCAAGCGCTTGAAGTATGTATAACGGCATACATTACCCTCAACACAGGTTTTGGCAATCTCCTCGACAAGCAGCTTTGACTGGTCCTTGCACATGTGGAGAATGCCATTACAGCTGTTGTAAGCCTGCTCCTCGTGCTCGGCGGACATAAGCACCCGGTCGATGAAGCTTCTTGTATACGGACCTATATATGAAGTCCAGCGCCTGTAATAATCGCCATCCTTTGAGTTGACTTCCTTGTAGTACTGATCCTCAGGCTTCATGTGCTCCGGCTTTGTGATATAGCGCGGGAATTCCTTATAAGAACGCCTGTGGACGCAGATCAGCTTGTTATTACGGTCACATATCCGTATCTCGGCCATTGTAGCCTTGATAATTGCGGGCTGGTTATAATACGTGTACAATACTGAATAATAGTGGTCATCATAAAGCAGATGGTAATTATTCGGTACGTGATCAACGTATTTGTAGTCACACAGCATGAAGGATTCACCGGCAAGTGGCTTCATCTGTGGCTTGTCGTATCGAAGGAAACTTTCCATCTTGGATAAGGAAGCTTCAGTTTTCTTATCGCTGTTGCTGGCCGCTATCTTCATTCTGACGTCGCGGTTGATGTCTTCGATGCTGTAGTAGATCTTTTCCTTAAGATCTTCAAGCAGATGAGTCTCAAGGAACTGGACGTATTTCTCGACAGTAGGCTTTCCTTTGGGCTTCCTTGGCGGAGGCGGAAGGATCACCACGCCGTAGAAACTTTCCAGATCCTGATAAGCACTGTTGATCACCAGTTCATCCTTGGTATGCCGTGTAATCGCAGTTTTTAAATTGTCAGGGACCAAATGCTTGGGAACAGCGCCATAGTACTCAAGTGCATGAACTGTTCCCGATATAAAGCTCGAAAGCTTTTCGTTTTCGAAGGCCTCAGCATACATAAGGTTGCTCACGCCAACGGTAGTAACAAAGAAGTGAACCTTCTTTATCTCGCCTGTCTGGCTGTTAACAAGTATTTCCGGCTGGTCGCCGATCCAGTCGATATAGACCTTCTCGCCGGGGATACGTTCAACAACCATGCTGACAGCTTCGGAGCCATAGTTCTTTTCTACGAATTTTTTAAAATAATGGCAATACTGAGTGTATTGATATCCTATGGGACACTCTTTTTTGTATTTCAGCCACAGGTAGAAAAGATTTGCCTTGCTGCCGGGCTTGTTAAGACGTTCGTACACTGCCTGATAATCAGGCATGACCGAAATGTCCTTCCTTATGATGTTTTCCGGAGGATATATAAGCTCTTCAACTTCCTCCGCAGACATCTGTTTCAGCGCTTCGAGATCCTTACCGGATGCCCGAAAGCGTTCCATGATAAGGGTGATAGTGCTGTGAACGATACCGTATCGGTTCCGGCAGTCAGTATAAGATATGCCGCGCTGTCGCATATCTATGACGCCTAAGATTGTAGTACAGTTTTGCATAATCATTATGCTCCTTTCTCGTATTTTTACTATGAGAAAAACTATACCACAGGGCTTCATTCCCTACCGGCGTCCGAACAATATGTACCGTTAAACTGAATTGCTCAGACCGTCTGTACCGAAACGTGCAGACCGTTCACGCGAATTTTGCAAAAGCTGCTCAAAGAAGAATCTGAACTCCAAGCTAAAATAAAGAGTATTATTGAAGGTGAAAAAATTTTTGTACTTGGTAATAATTTCGGAAAAAACAAAGCGAATGCTGCTAAATTATTTGGTTTGGATGAAGCTCAAGTCCATTTATGGAAATCCAAAAGGGATTCCAAAAACAATACAAAGCCTGAAAAAGTCGGATTAATGCCATGCCGATTCGAAACAGAAAATAAAACAAAAGGGATAAATATAGGAAATGTATATACTATGTTAGGTACAGAAGCCAACTCGGTTCTTGTAATAATTGGTGAAGAGGTAAAAGCTAAAAATGGGACTGTATACATAGAAAGGCATATAAAATGGACCCGTCATATATATCGTATATTACTCACACGCGGAATGCAAAATTGCTATATTTATTGTATTGACAATGGTATGAGAGAATACTTAAGCGGTTTTGAGAGTCGTAATTAATTGGACGAATAAAAGCAAAGATAAAAGGACACAGCCATGAAAACAAAAGACTACACATACAAATACAAACCGATAAGGATACTGGAGAGGAGCTCATGGGAGATTGTATTTTGCAAAATGCTCAATATTCCCGTGCGCGGGCCTTTAATGGATGATTATACCGGTATAATCAAATGCTCGATGCCTACATCGCTTGAAAGCATGAAGATATGGGAATTATGTGATGATGCGCGATTCAGTAAGTCTCCTCATATGAAACCATATAAACCCTCAAAAAAATCAGACACATTGTTTTCAAGCGCTGTTATTAATGTGAATTTCCCTGCCAGAATCGAATCATCAACAATTCAATGGATGGGAAAGATGCTGGAGGAGATGACCGCGAAGGGGAACATGACCCCGGAAAT
>JAEEVK010000046.1 GCA_016287095.1 Lachnospiraceae bacterium | reverse complement strand
AAAGGTGAGGAACAGAAAAAGTTCGGTGACGAATTTGCCGATATCCTGAATAAAGGCGGGATCAAGGCAGTATATACCGAAGATATAGATACGGAAGTATGGAATAAGCTCCTGGTGAATATTGCCGTAAACGCAGGATGCGGGCTGGTACGTATGCGCGGCGGTGAAGCCGGTGCGGATCAGGAATTTGTGCTTCTGGCAGTAGATATGGTAAAAGAAGCTATAGCAGTAGGTATGGCTATGGGTGTAAAGCTCGATATCAATCACTTTATGACACATGTGCTTCCTTCAGCCAGAAAGACTTCGGGATTACATTATCCTTCCATGGCACAGGATATGCTCATGAAGAAGGCTCCCACCGAGATAGATTTTATCAACGGTGCAGTTGAGCGTCTGGGAAAGAAGGCAGGTATCCCTACTCCCCTCAACCAGACTATCACAAGACTTGTTCATGTCATAGAGAGAAATTATGACAAACAGTATGTAGAAAAGTCGGCAAAGTCGGGTCCTTCATTTAAGGTATCGATAGCAGAGAAGTTCTGTAAGGGATGCGGATACTGTATAAAGTATTGCCCGAAGCAGGTACTCAAAGCTGAGGATTCACTCAATGCAAAGGGATATGTTAAGGTAAAGGTTGATAACATCTCGGATTGTATCGGATGTCTCTCATGCAGTACCGTATGTCCCGAAGCTGCTATCACTGTAGTTAAAGAAGACTGATTCAATAGAAAATAATAAGGAGTTTACAACATGGAAAAGAAATTCATGAAAGGTAATGAGGCATTGGCAGAGGCTGCGGTAAGAGCCGGTGTCAGATTCTTCGCAGGTTACCCGATAACCCCTCAGAATGAGGTTCCGGAATATTTGAGCCGCAGGCTTCCTGAAGTTGGCGGAGTGTTCATTCAGGGTGAAAGCGAGATTGCCTCTATAAATATGGTATATGGTGCTGCCAGTACAGGTGTGAGGGCTATGACATCTTCTTCAGGCCCCGGACTATCACTCAAATGCGAAGGTATTTCATATCTTGCCGCAGCACAGCTCCCCGCACTGATAGTTGACGTAAGCCGTGGAGGCCCGGGTCTCGGAAGTATCCAGCCTGCTCAGTCGGATTATCTGCAGGTGACTAAGGCTTTAGGTCATGGCGGACACAGACTTATGGTATTTGCTCCTTCTACACTTCAGGAGATAGTTGATCTTACATACAATGCGTTCAATTTTGCAGAGCGTGACAGAAATCCCGTATGTATCCTTATGGACGGTGTACTCGGTGCTATGATGGAACAGGTTTCACTTCCTCCTATGAAAGAACCTGATCCCAAGGCACAGTCATCATGGACCATGGGCCGTTGGGAAGGTGAGGAAAAGAGACAGTCCCATCTTATTTCCCCTATCTATGAAGCAGGTCTTGAGGGCTTAAATAAGTCCTTCGCAGAGCGTACAAAGCGCTGGGAGAAGGAAGATGTTCAGGTTGAAGAATTATACCTGGACGATGCAGAATATGTAGTTACCGCTTACGGTATAGCAGCACGTGTTGTTAAGTCAGCAGTTGAGGAGCTGAGAACCGAAGGCGTTAAGATCGGTGTTATCCGTCCAATCACCCTGTTCCCGTTCCCTAAGGAGAGCTTTAACAAGCTTGACTACTCTAAGGTAAAGGGTGTTATTGATGTTGAAATGACCATCCCCGCTCAGATGGGTGAGGATGTGGAAGCAGCCGTAAAGGGCAGAGCTCCGGTTTATACTTATGGCCATTCGGGCGGAGTATTACTTGATGATTATGATGTAAAGCAGGCTATAAAGAAGATCATAGCTGGCGGAAAGGAGGAAGAATAATGAGTACATTATATGAGAGACCGAAGTCAATTCTTCCTACAGCGTCATCATACTGTCCCGGATGTTTACATGCTACCGCTACTAAGATCATAGCTGAGGCTATAGACGAATTAAAAGTAAGGGAAAAGGCAGTTTATGTCCTTCCTGTCGGATGTTCTACTCAAGGACTTGTTTCATGGGATCTTGACATTATCGGATCTGCACACGGCAGGGCTCCTGCTGTAGCAACAGGTATCAAGCGCTGCAGACCCGATTGCCTGGTATTCTGCTATCAGGGCGACGGAGACTTAGCTTCTATCGGACTTGCAGAGATCCTTTCATGTGCCAACCGTGGTGAGAATATCACAGTTATTTTCGCAAACAATTCTATATTCGGTATGACCGGCGGACAGATGGCTCCTACCACTCTTCTCGGACAGAAGGCTACTACGGCTGTAAATGGCAGACAGTTACTCGGCACCGGTTATCCTTTAAGAATGTGTGAGCTGATCAAAGAGCTTGATGCTCCCCGTCTTGTTACCCGTTGTACACTTCGTACACCCCAGGGTATCAAGCAGGCTAAGGCAGCTATCATCAAGGGCTTTAAGAACCAGCTTGAAAACAAGGGCTTCTCATTTATCGAGCTCCTTACTAACTGTCCTACAACATGGAAATGCGATCCCGTGACCTCATTAGAGTTTATGGAGAAGCAGACAGAAAAGTATTTTGAGTGCAAGACATTTGTGGACAAGGAAGAGAGGTTTGCAGAATGAAATATTCATTACTTATATCAGGTACAGGCGGACAGGGAGTTATGTCGGCCGGTGCATCGCTTGCTGCTACAGCGGCTGTTTTGGGATGTTCAACCTTTGTTCCGTGGTACGGAGCTGCTCAACGCGGCGGTATAGCAAAATGTACTGTTGTGCTTTCGGACAAGCCCATTCTTTCACCTCTTCCGGGTAAGTGCATGGGTATGATAGCAATGAGCGACGATGCCTGCCAGAAGGGACTAGCAGAGGTGGCACAGGATGGACTAGTTATCAGAAACTGTAACCGTGCTAAGAGTAAGATCAGATCGGGCGGTATTTATCTTATGGACGTGCCGGCAGACGATATGGCCAAGGAAATCGGCGATATCAGGATGGCGAATATGATCCTTATCGGTGCTCTGCTCGGATATACAAAGCTTATTCCTAAAGAGCTTGTACTTGCAGGTGTTCAGATGAAGCTCGCTAAAAAAGGAGAGCAGGTCGTACTGGCTAACCAGAAGGCACTGGATCAGGGATTTGAATGGGGTGCTGATGCTTCTCACATCAAGAAGCTTGAGGCTAAGGCTGCCACAGAGTCAAAATACAGCATAGAGAAGACTACCGTAGGCGAAATCCTTGATACTCCTAAGCTTCGTGCCATAGTAGAGAAAATGTTCCCTCAGGTTCTTAATCATCCCTTGCTGGAGACCGGAAGAACCTTCAAGTTTATCGATGCTATCCCTTATATGAAGGATATGCTTAAACCTGAAGATCTTGATAATTTCAGTGATGCTCTTGAGGAAATCGAATAATTTGATAAGTTACACTGACAAGGTGTTTATAATAAAAGGAGACAGCCGGAGTTTAGCTGTATAAACAGATGATAAGTTTTAGGAAAAAAGAGGATACCAGAGATATCTTCGAGAAATTATATAATACGGATTCGGATAATGTCGATACTGTATTAAACTACTATGACGGGACTATGTGCGATGCCGTTTTACGTGCCGCAGATATATATCCCGGATATACTGCCTACGAATTTCTGGGCAGAAAAGTAAGCTATAAAACCATGAGAAAGCAGATTGAGCTCGTAGCTAAGGCATTAAAGAGCTCAGGTCTGCAGCCCGGTGAATGTGTCACCATAGCTCTGCCCAACTGTCCCCAGGCACTTGTACTGCTTTATGCAGTAAACCTGGCAGGCGGTGTAGCCAGCATGATACATCCCTTGTCTTCGGCGAGAGAGATAGAGTACTATCTGCATACATCCAGAGCTGTGATGGTAGTTACACTTGACCAGTTATTCGGAAAATTCAAGGATGCTCTTGATAATACAGAGGTCAGACTTACTGTAATTACAGGTATCCAGGACGGACTCGCATTCCCTAAGAATGTAGCTTACAAAATGACAGCCGGACGTAAGACCGAAAAGGTGGAAGAGACTGAAAACATCATCCGCTGGCATACCTTCCTTGATCTTGGAAAAGATTATGAGGGACCGTTTGCGGAGAGCCGTCAGCCACATGATCCGGCAGTAATTCTTTTCTCAGGCGGTACAACCGGTACAACAAAGGGAGTTGTGCTTACCAACCATAACTTCAATTCCCAGGCCATTATGATAAAGGCCACCGTACCCGTGCTTACACCCGGAGATAAATTTATCGCTGCAATGCCCATGTTCCATGGATTCGGACTTGGTATCTGCATACATTGCATGTTGTATGCGGGAGCCTGCAGCATACTGATTCCGAGATTTACAGCCAAGAGTTATGTAAAGCTTATTTCTGAGTCTAAATGCTCATACTTTGCGGGGGTTCCCACATTATTTGAGGCAATACTCAGAGTTCCCAAGCTTCACGGACTTGACTTTAGCCACTTAAAAGGTATATTCTCAGGTGGAGACAGTCTGTCGGCAGATCTCAAGGACAGATTTGACAAATTTTTGGCAGATCACAAATCGCCTGTACAGGTACGTGAAGGATACGGTGCTACCGAAACTCTTTCAGCCTGCTGCCTGTCACCCAAGGAGGGCGCTAAGCGAGGCAGTATAGGTCTTCCTTTTGCAGATATGAACTTTAAGATCGTAGATCGTGATAGCGGAAAAGAGCTGCCTTATGGAGAAACAGGCGAAATCATTATCAGCGGGCCTCTTATCATGAAAGAATATATTGGTAACCCTGCTGAAACCGCTCAGACTCTGAAAGAGGATGAAAACGGAGTGAAATGGCTGTATACCGGTGACCTTGGTATGATCGATGAGGATGGATTCGTATTCTTTAAGGGCAGAGCTAAGCGTATGATCATCGCATCCGGATATAATGTATATCCTAACCAGGTGGAAGCAGTACTGGAGGAGCATGAGAAGGTAGAAAAATCGTGCGTTATCGGTGTTGCGGATAAATACAGGATGCAGAAGATCAAGGCATTTATCGTACTTAAAGAGGGTGTTGCTCCCAGTGAGGACACCAAGAAGGAGCTTATGGAGTACTGCAAGGTTAAGTTCGCAAAGTACGCAAAGCCCAATGAAATAGAGTTTAGGGAAAGTCTTCCCACAACCAAGATCGGAAAGACTGATTATCGTAAGTTAGAGGAAGAAGAAAAAGCAGCAAAGGAATCTAAGGTTGCTGTGTGAGTAAGAGGATACAGAGATGCTTGTAGATGCCGGATTAGTACTTGAGGGAGGCGGTACACGCGCCCTCTTTTCGGCCGGAATATTAGACCGATTAATTGAAAACAAAATATATTTTAAAAATGTGTACTCGGTATCTGCAAGTGCGTATGTTGCATTGAGTTACATTTCAAAGCAGAGCGGATGGGCCAGAAAGGCACTGCTGGATACTGTAGGTATACGTAAGCTCTTTTCGTGGTGGAACTATTTTACCAAGGGCTCGGTATACAACACAGAGCTAATGTTTTATAAGATTCCTTATGAAATACTGCCAATCGATTTTGATGAGTTTTTTAATTCCGGTCAGAAGCTTACCATGAGCCTGACTGATCTAAGGACCGGAGAACCGGTTTATTTAAATGAGTATAAGGACAGGGATTATCTGATGGATATGTGTTGTGCGTCCAATTCATTTCCTGTCATAACCCGTACAAAATTTATGGACGGGCGTCCCATGACTGACGGAGGTATGGCTGATGCTATACCTATCAGACGTGCCGTATCCGACGGCATGAAGAAAAACCTGATAATTCTTACTCAGCAGAGCAGATACAGGAAAAAACTTAAAACCAGTAAACTCATTACAACACGTTATTTCTGGCATAGAAATTTTGTAAAGACCATGAGGGAAAGACCGTATAAGTACAATGCAGATCTGGACTTTGTGGAGGAACTGGTACATCAGAAACAGGCATTGGCTTATTACCCGGAAATCAGTCTTCCGAAACTGATCACCCGTGATCCTGTGAAGCTTAATGAATTATACGAACACGGATACGAGGTAGGAAAGAGGGTAGTGCAAGAAGCAAAGGAGTTTTTTAATGTTTAAAAAGCTTTTGATCACCCTGAAATACGGTGAGACTAAAGTGAAAATGTACCTTATCGGAGTTATAGTCCTTCTAATAGCAGGCTTTATACTTCTGGTGCTCGGAATATCCGGAAAATCCCTGATATTCCTGGGGACGGGAGCGGTGCTGCTGATAGCGGGACTTCTTGTTATGTTTTCCTTCTCCTTTGTAGATATAGATGTCGATCTTGATAAGAAAATAGTTCAAAAAAAGGAAAAGAAAAAAGAAGTCAAAAAGGTAGAAAAGAAAGAGCCGGAAGAAGAGTCGGACGAAAAAATGGACATCGATTTTTCGATGCTGGAAGAAGATTTAAACGATCTGGCGATCGGTGTCGACGGTTTGGCATTGGGTGCCGGCAAAGGTAATAAAGAAAAGAGTAAGGATAATACAGAGTCGGGTAAAGATCAGGACAATTCAGCAGAAACAGGCGGATCGGATGGAGACTCCGATGATGAAAATGTTGAAGCTATCTTAAAAGAAATAGAAAATTACGGAGAATTTGATGATGGCGATGGAGCTGAGGGTACGGCTTCTGAGGCTGGAAATAAAAACGGTACCAGCCGCAGGCGTGAAGATGATGTATATGAGGTAAAAAAGCCGACACCTAAAGAGATAAAAGCCAGAAAGAAAATGTTAAAGGTTAGGCGTGATGACCGCCGCTTTACTCCTATATTTGTTGACACATGGAGAGAAGCAAGAGTCATGCATACACCGGCATTTGTTCAGGATAAGGGCAAAACCGCAAATATCGTACTGATAGAAGGTGCACTCAGGACAGAACTTATTCCGATGTCTGAGTTTTTAAAGGTAACATATCAGAGAGGTGTTGAGGAGAAATATGCCGAAGATTTTGATAAGGTAAAGAATGATCCTGAAGTAAATGCCATATTTGCTGAATTACTTCCTGCCCTTTATCAGGGCAGTGCAGGCTATAACAGTGAAATAATGTGCAAGAATCTGTACTGGCTGGGAGGAAAGATAGCCATAACACCCAGATCCTTAAGAAAACTGTTTAATAAATTTGATTTTGAATTCCATGTGTTTGACTCGCTGGAAATTAAAGGTAAATATTCAAAGTACTTTAAGCAGGCTTATGAAAACAGGATTTTCTGGACTGATAATGTAATATCACAGAATGATTATCAGGAAAGGATTAGGAGACTTTTGCAGTCAATGGTTGACAATACCGAGTTAAAAACTGCAGAGTTTGAAGCAGACCTTGATCTCATGGTAAGATACAACCTGATCACTATAGAGTATGCAGACTACTATAAAGCCAGAAAACGGGACAATATTAAGATCAAGATATGATGCCTAAAAAATGGGGGAGGTTTACAAATGGACAATATAAATACAGAAAAATCAGAGGTGACATCAGGTGGTGTCAATCCTATATTAATGCAGTTTTTGGATGAGAATACTGCTAAGGGAAAGCTTCAGATAATCGAGAGATATGGGGATGAACTCGATGACAGGACTCTTACAAATATAGAGGCAAGCCTTGATGTTGTAGCCGGCAGCAATGACCACGATGACCGTATCGGCTACATACGTGCAGTTTTAAAGACACGTGCACAATATGAAACTAACAGATTAAGATAAAATAAGACCCGGATTTCTGATTAAGGAATCCGGGTTAATTATTTATTCAGATTTATAATATCTCTTATTTCACAAATAGTGGCATAAGCATCAGCATTATCGCACATCCTGTCATGAGTATACCGCTGAAAATTCCGATTCCGCGGGCGTGATTTAAAATAGCATCATAGTATTCCGTCGGATTAAAGGGATTTATCATAATGGTTACCACATTTCCTTCTATAGGACGATGGTAGCGGGCCTGCTCCCAGTAATCATTGTTTGCGATGTATCTTCTTTCGTTGTAAAAGAATTCGTATGTAACATTCCAATAACGTCCGCCTTTACCTCCGAACTTGGAGTCCACACTGAAGATCCTGGCTTCTACAGGCACGGTGCAGGACTTTTTTAAAAGAGAGTATCTGTAAAATTTCGTGTATATCAGCCAGCCGGCTACTGCCAGCAAAGCTAATCCCATGATTATATAAAAAGCGTTGCTGCCTAAGAAACCGCTTGAATGCGAGATATTGTCATCATCAGACCAGCTATTATATACGATAGTGTAAAGAAAGGTTTTGTTCATAATATGCTCCAATTATTAAGTGCTTTTATTATCATTGCTTTCTTTAACAATATACACCGGACGCTGTTTGATTTCCAGATATATTCTTGCAAGATACTGTCCCATAATACCTAAGAAAAGAAGAATTATACCGCCCAATAAAAGCATCATCAAATATAATGTCGGGAAACCTGCTACGGGATCTCCGAATATCAGCGTTTTTATGAAATGAACGATACCGATTAGAAATGATACCAGGCAGAAGATAATTCCTAACCATGAGCAGATTTTCAACGGCACTTCTGAAAATGCAAGGATGGCATCGAAGGAATAGGAAATAAGTTTTCCGAATGACCACTTGGACTCTCCTGCAGGACGCTCGCCTGTTTCAAAGGGCATCCATTTTGTGTTAAATCCAACCCAGTTAAATATACCCTTTGAAAAGCGGTTTGTCTCCGGCATCGAGATAATAGCATTGATCATAGGACGGCTCATCATACGAAAATCTGTAGCACCGTTTACCATATTTAACTTTGAAAGCTTGTTCATAAGTTTAAAGAACATTGAGGAAAAATGGCGTCTGAAAAAGCCTTCCTTTTTCCTGTCATCACGGTACATGGCGACTGAATCATATTTACATAAACCCACTTCAGAATTTGGCTTATTTGATCCTTGGGGATTGCTTTCCGAAAAAGTATTAGTCAGCTCAGAATACATTTGTGGCAAAAGTGCCGGCGGATGCTGAAGGTCAGAGTCCATCAGTACTGCATAATCTCCCTTTGCATTCTTGAGTCCGGCGAGTATCGCGGCTTCTTTCCCAAAGTTTTTTGAAAATGAGATATAACGCACACTCGCATCGTTTTCATGAAAATCTCTTAAAAGCTCCAGCGTTTTATCACCCGAGCCATCGTCAATGAAAAGTAATTCTGTATTTAATTCGTGCTTTTCAATAAGTTCCTTCCTGACAGGAGTGATAGTTTCGATGAACAAGGGTAATACTTCTTGTTCGTTGAAACAAGGAACTATAATTGTAAGTAATTTATCCATGCTATTATTCCTATGAGTTGAGTTTTTCGTACAGTTCTTCCCATGTTTCCATAAGTTTCTCAAGCTCTTTAGAGTTTTTCGCGTGCTCGTTTGAAAGCTCCATTAACTTTGACGGAGAAGATGCCACCTCGGGCTTTTGCATTTCATCATCTATTTCAGTATTGCGCGTTTCAAGTCTGTTTATTTCCTCTTCACACTTTTTAAATTCATTTTCCAGTTTCCTGGTTTCAGCCTGCTTTTTCTTGGCATTCTCCCAATCCTCACGAGAGCCTTTGGTATCGGGAGTATCTGAAATAGTGGCTTTTGAACCGGTAGATTCCGGGATAACTGTCGCTTGCTTTTCTTCATGCAGTTTCAGCAGTGCATCCCTTTTCTCGAGATAATAGTCATATGTACCTTCAAAACAAAGGAATCCGTTATTCCTTAACTCCATTATCTTAGTTGCCGTCTTGTTAATGAAATATCTGTCATGTGATACATAAACCACAGTGCCCTTGTAAGAAGATACAGCCTGTTCAAGGATTTCTTTGGATATGATATCAAGGTGGTTTGTCGGCTCGTCGAGGAAAAGAAGATTAGCATCCGAAAGCATCAATTTAGCCAAGGATACTCGCCCTTTTTCGCCACCGCTTAAGTCTCTTATGAGTTTAAATACATCATCCCCGGTGAAAAGAAATGCAGCCAGTACATTTCTGACCTTGGTGTTATCCATATCGGGGTATGTTTCCTGGATTTCTTCGAAAACAGTATTCTCGGGGTTTAATACATGATGCTCCTGATCGTAATATCCCGTATATACCTTTGCGCCCAGTTTAAAACTGCCTGTGTCGGGCTCTAAAAGTCCGTTTAGGATTTTCATCAACGTGGTTTTGCCGGTACCGTTTGCACCGATGATAGCTACTTTGTCGCCTTTCTTAACCTCAAAATCCACATCGCGGAAAAGAGTTACTCCGTCAAATCCCTTGGACAGGCCACGAACTGTCAGTACATCATTACCGCTTTCAATATTGGGCTCTAGGCGGATATCCATCTCGGCATTAAGTTCCTTGGGCAGTTCTATGCGTTCTACCTTAGCCAGCTGCTTTTCACGGCTTTCTGCTCTTTTTATAGATTTCTCGCGGTTAAAAGACTTGAGCTTTTCTATGACTGCTTCCTGATGCTTTATATCACGCTGCTGGTTTAGGTACTGCTTGATAAGAGCATCTCTGAGAGCTTTTTTCTTTTTGGAAAACTCAGTATAGTTGCCATCATAGCTGGTAGCCTTGGTATTCTCTATCTCGATAACCTTAGAGACTATCTTATCCAAAAAATAACGGTCGTGTGCGACCAGGATTACAGCTCCTTTATATGCGCCTAAAAATCCTTCGAGCCACCTTATAGCATCCATATCGAGATGGTTGGTAGGCTCATCAAGCATGATAATGTCGGGCTTTGAAAGCAGGAGCTTAGCCAGTGCTACTCGGGTTTTCTGGCCTCCTGACAGGGTATCCACTGTTTTTGAAAACTCATCCTCTGTAAATCCCAGGCCCTTTAAAACTCCTGTTACTTCACTCTTTATAGCGTATCCGTTTGCGTTTTCAAACTCGGCATTCATGCGGGAATATCGATTAAGCGCCTGCTCCAGTTCCTCACCTTCCAGGTTTTTCAGAGTGTGCTCTAAACGTCTGATGTTTTCCTCGAGGGCAAGAATGTCTGCCTTGACGGAGAGCACCTCATCGTAGATGTTATTAGCATCCGTCAGATTCTGAGTCTGGGTGAGGATACCTATGGTAGCATCCTTTTGTATTGAAACAGTACCGGAGTCAGGTGCCAGCTCTCCTGTGATTATCTTTAGGAGTGTTGATTTACCTGCACCGTTTATTCCGACTATTGCAGCCTTTTGACCGGCTTCTATATGAAATGATACCTCGGACAGGATTACATCCGTACCGAAGCTCTTTGTAATGTTACTAACTGAAAGTATCATGGTTATTTCCTTTTTGGCTTTTTTCACTAAGTATCACTATATATCGAATCAGTAAAAAGGTCAAGAAATTTATTAGATGTAATAAAGTTGTTTTCGGAAGGGATAGAAACCAATGAAATAATTGACAAAAAGGCTATTTTGGGATAGAATATTCTGGGTTATTGTGGAAGGAAGTAATTGGATATTTATGTGAATTTTGACGAAAATATAAGCGGAGATTTTTATGGGTTTTGAGAGTATATTGGATAAAAAAGAGCCGGTGAAAGGAGTCACTAGGCCGGCGTTTTTTCTGGATTTAAATATAGACCAGATATTGGAGAGGATTACAAAAGGTGACAGGGGCATATTGGAATATTTCGAGTATTTCCCTTTGGATGCGGAGTGTGAGGGCTACAGGCACGATATATATGCGGATATAAAGGAAAATGCTTTGTATGATGCACTGTTGACTTTTAACACAATATATAATGAGTTCCGGGATATAGAGAATAAAAAGAAAAGCACCAGGATAGATCTGCAGAGACCGGTTTGGCATTTCTGGGGGATGGAGATATATACAAGGGCTATTACTGAATTAAAAAACTCTCTGGAAAATGCAAAACTGACATCAGAAGGTTTCAAGGAATTAAAAGCATTTTTGGAGTCGTATACCGGTACTCAGGACTTTATTCAGATGTCGGAGAAAGCCGCAAAACTGAAAGCGGACTTATTGAGCCTTACCGTTTATGCAAACTATGAGAACGGGCGAATCCAGGTGCATGTTGAGGATAGCAATGAAACCGATGACATCGCCGAATATGAGAATTTCCTTGAACAGATCTGCGCGATAAACGAAAAGGAGTTTGTTAATCCCTTTGCTATAACGGATGAACTGACGAGTTTTGAGCAGGAGATAGTAAAGATCGTTGCAAAGAAAAATCCTGATATTTTCAAGGTAGCAGAAAAACTCTATAAGGATATTCCGGAATTTGAGGAAAAAGTGTTTTCAAGATTTGCGGATGAGATAAGATTTTATTTATCCTACTACGAGTTTGAACAGAAAATGATAAAGGCCGGATTCTCCTTAGCCTCACCGATAACATCTGAAAGCAAGAATGAAAATACAGCTGATACCGTAAACAATAATATTTGTGCAAAAGGCTTATATGATCTGGCGCTTGCATGTGTCAATAATGAAAAAGGCAAGCCTGTGATAAGTAATGATCTGGCATTTGAGAAAAATGAACTTTTCTTTGTGCTGACCGGACCTAATCAGGGCGGAAAAACTACATTTGCAAGGAGCCTTGGGCAGCTTATCTATTTCACAAAGATAGGACTTGATGTACCTGCTGTGTCAGCGACAGTACCATATTTTTCCGACATACTTACACATTTCTCTGTAGAAGAAAGTGTGGAGACCGGACGAGGCAAGCTGATGGAGGAGCTGGTCCGTCTCTCACCGATGATGAAGGAATATAAGGACAATGCTTTTGTGGTGATCAATGAGCTCTTTACCACTGCGGCAAACTACGATGCCATCATTATGGGACAGAATGTTTTAAAGCATTTCCTGGACGAAGGCTGTCATGGTATCTATGTAACACACTTAAGGGAGCTGTGTGACATAGATGAACGTATCGTAGGTCTTTCAGCACAGCTTGATGAAAACGGAAAGCAGAACTTCAAGATACAGAAAAAGAGCGTCGATTATGAGGGCTGCGCCAAGAATCAGGTTGAAAAATATGGGCTGGGGTATGATAAACTGGCTGAGAGATTATTACATCTTAAAGGTTAATGTGTCAGAAAGAACCGTCCCCAATGACACATTGGAGGAGATATGAACGCATTTTTATTATATAAAGACAGGGAATTTGTCGGAGCCACCAGATACTTTGACGCAAAGTCAATAGTACAGGATCTGGGCTTAAAAACTCTATACATGAATGCCGGCAAGGATGTGGAATTTGAAAACGGCGAGGTTAAGAAAATAAAGGAACAGGATCCTTATATATCTGATACCATGAGTAAGGTTATGATCTCACCCCTTGTCACAAAGGAAGAAATCCTGTACAGACAGAAAATCCTAAAGGACTGTCTGGACAACGAGAGTTTTATCCAGGAACTGTATAAGGCTGCTACACAGATAGTCGTTGAATGGGATAAGCTGGGCAGAAAGACAACCGGTTACAGCGGCAGGTCCGATAATGCCGCATGGGCGGTAACCCAGATACATTTGACGGCACTGTTTGCCAAGGGCTTGAAAAAAATAAAGCAGCTGCTTAAAGGAAGTAAAGTACTTTTCTCATCAGAAGGTCTTAAAAATCTTGCTCAGAGACTGAACGAAGAATTCAGTGATGAGTATGAGAGTAAGATAGATAAGCTCTTAAATGATGTAGCCTTTTATGTAAAAGAGAGTGAGGAAAAGGACGGCAGTGTTTATGTATTTACACCTCAGATAGAGATAAAAGGCAAAATCGGAGCCGGTCTTAAATTGAGGGATGTAAAACTGAAAAATGTGTCATCGAACATGATAAAGTACAGGAATCCGAAGAGTACCATTTCAAAAATAGTGGAATTTAAGAATTCTCTTACTCCGGATTCTTTCTCAAACAAGATGACTCCGATCATAGAAAAGCAGATTGTTGAATTGCAACAGAATACCGTAAATTATATCATGACATTTACGACAGAATTTTTGGAGAGATTCTCAGGATTCTTTGACCAATTGCTTTTCCAGACCGCTTTTTACAGGGGCGCAGTAAACCTCAGCCGTCATATGAAGAGGATCAAAATAGATTACTGTTTCCCTACCATATGTGAAAGAGACCATATTGCATTCAGTGAACTGAAAGAATTTGTGATGTGCATGGAGCAGCGTGTAAATGCCGTAGGAAATACCTGCAATATCCAGAATAAGATGCTGGTGATCATCACAGGTGCAAACCAGGGCGGTAAATCAACATTCCTACGCAGCGTGGGTATTGCTCAGGTTATGATGCAGGCCGGTCTCCAGGTAGCGGCAGAGAGTTTTTCAAGCGGAATATTTACTTCGATATTTACACACTTTACACGTCGTGAGGATTCTGCGATGAACAGCGGACGTCTCGATGAGGAGCTGGGCCGTATGAATTCAATCATCGACCATCTGGATAACGCTTCGCTTGTATTGTTAAATGAATCCTTTGCGACAACTACCGAGATAGACGGTTCCATCATCGCTTATGATATCATAAAGGCATTGAATGAAGCAGGAGTAAAGATCATCACGGTAACCCACCTCCTTTCCTTTGCCAGAAAGATGTACGCAGAGGCAGAAGAGAAGGAGAAGAATAACGAGCATTCGGACATTACATTCTTCTGTGCGGAAAGAAAAGAGGACGGTGTGAGAACCTACAAGATGATACAGAGTGTACCTGAGCTCACAAGCTTCGGACTTGACCTGTATGCTGAGGTAATCGGGAAACCAACCATTTATTCTGATGAGGCTACTCTTTTAAAGCAGTCTTGATAAACTTGAAATGACATAGTTCAGATCAATTATATAGGACATAGGAAAATGAATCGTAAGGAATTAAAAAACAGAGGACTGGAAATACTGAAGACTCATTATTGGGTCATAGTCCTCATCATGGCATTTACATCGTTTATCGGTGTAGAAAATGCATCATCATTCGGTTCGCTGAAAAAAGCACTTTCAAAAGATGTGTCGATTAATGCGGACGGGATATCCAACTCGGTCCTCGATGAAAGATTCGGCGGCATAGCCGATGTATTTCAGTACATATCTAACGGTTTCGGCGCAGACAAGGTCTGGGACAGTGCGACCAAGCTAAAGGAGAATATAACCGAGAGCGGAGATAAGATAAAGGACGGCCTGTCCATAGGACTGTCAGAGGGCAAGGATTCTCTGATAGACGGAGTGATAGGTATAAAGGACGGCCTGACTGAAGTCAAGGACAGTGTATCCGAGGTAGCAAACAGTATAAACGGTAATACTGAGCCTACCTATATCGGTCCGGTAGAAGTCGGAAAGACACAGGGCGTATTTGCAAGCATAGCAAATTCACTTACATCAGGAAAGCTGTTTACAAAGTTATTTACCGGTATTGCTTCTATCGTCAGATCCGATAATATAGCATCGATCATTATTATAGTATTAATGATGCTGATGGCAATTTTTATCTGGTATTTCGTTTTAAGTGTATTTAAAGTAGTATCCATTCGTTTTGTACTTGAGTCCAGAACTTATGAAACTGTACCTGTAAGGCGTGTGTTTTTCTTAATAAAATCAGGCCGTTGGTTCCAGAGTGCATGGGCATTATTTACCACCTCGGTCATAACAGCTCTGTGGGCACTTACATTGTTCGGCGGATTTGTTAAGGCATATCAATATATGCTTGTGCCGTACATTTTGTCAGAAAATCCTTCTGTTACAGGTAAAGAAGCAAGAAGGCTTTCTACCAAAATGATGGACGGACATAAATGGGAAGCGTTTAAACTGAGTTTATCCTTCATCGGATGGAGAATACTTTCACTGTTTACTTTCGGACTACTGGAGTTGTTCTTTGTAAATGCCTATGAGGCAGCAGTATTCGGTGAATACTATGCTCAGCTTAGGATTGATACAAAGAAGAAAAAGAAGGATATCCCTGAGGTAGAGCTGTTAAACGACAGGTTCCTGTATGTAAAAGCGGATGATGAGCATATTGATGAAGCTTATGCCGATATTAAGCAGCTTGCTGAAGAGCAGCTGCCCGTACCGCAGAAGATGAAGGGTGTAAGCGGTTTTATAGCAAGAAATTTCGGCGTTGTGCTGTTTGCAAATAAGGAAGAGAAAAAGCTCTGTGAATATGAGGAGCATCAGTTAAAGGTTAAGACCAGACAGGATGTATTTGACAAAAAAATATATCCTTTCAGGCTTTTCCCTGCGTACAGGAAGACGTTTTTACATGCCATGGCTCCGAATATCGAATATCTGCATTATGTACGGCGTTATTCGATATGGTCGATCATCCTTATGTTTTTTACATATTCCTTTATGGGATGGCTATGGGAAATCGCACTCCATCTCTATGAGGACGGGGTATTTGTTAACAGAGGATTTTTGAATGGTCCCTATGTACCCATATATGGTGCGGGAAGTATCCTGATACTTATGCTGCTGAATAAATTCAGGAGCAAACCTGTACTTGAATTTACAAGCATCATAGTGCTTTGCGGCGTCATGGAATACAGTACGGCTACGATACTTGATTTTGTCTACCATGCGAAATGGTGGGATTACAGCGGATATTTTTTAAATATCCAGGGAAGGATCTGTGCCGAAGGACTGCTTATATTCGGAGTATTCGGTTCATTGGTGGTATATTTCCTGGGACCTGTTTTTGATAATCTGTTTAGACGTTGGCGTTTGAGAGTGGTGGCGCCGATATGTATCGCACTGCTTGTGATATTTATGGGTGATATCATATATTCGAGCGCAAATCCCAACACCGGTGCAGGTATCACCGAATACCCTGCCCAGCATCCGGAAAGTGTCAAGGAGTAATTAGGTTACAATGTTAGCGTTAATACTAAGTCCTCTCTACATATTTGCGACCTGGCTTATCGCATTTATGGTAAACAGGTGGCTTAAGGCCTGTTTTAAGCAAACGCATATATTGGTGAGGATTATTATATACGGACTGTTTATATTTGCGGCATCCGCTATGCCGATAGGCTTTTTGCTGCCCATATCGAAAGCCAAATTCGTTTTTCAGCATTATGGCAGCATGTGGCTGGGAGTACTTTTATATGCCATGTTTCCTGCGGTTATTTATCTGGGCTTTTGTGTTGTCTGGAGGGAGCATAAAAAAAGAACGGGCTCTACAGAAAAGATGGAACGGCCAAGACAGGTAGCGATAGCCGCAGCATCGGCTGGGATCATATTTACACTCCTAATCTGCCTGTATGGTTTTTTACATGCGACCGATACGAGGGTAACTGAATATACTGTCGAGCTCCCGAAAAAGAACTGCAGGCTTGATGAACTAAATGCCGTTATGGTGGCCGATATGCATATGGGATGTAACATCGGTGTACCCGAGATGGAAAAGATGGTTAAGCTCATAAACGAGTGCAACCCGGATATAGTGTTTTTCTGCGGAGATATCTTTGACAATATCTATGATGCCCTGGATGACCCGGAAAGACTGATAAGCATTTATCAAAGCATAAACAGTAAATACGGAGTATATGCCTGCTACGGAAATCATGATATAGACGAACCTGTGCTGGCAGGCTTTACCTTTAATCAGGATGAAAAAAAGGTCAGTGACCCGAGGATGGATGAATTCCTTGAAAGAGCCGGAGTCAGGCTGTTAAGGGATGAAGGCGTACTTATAGATAACAGCTTTTATGTATACGGACGCCCGGATTATGCAAGACCCGGACGTGGGATAGAAGCTCGTAATACAGCTCGTGAGATAGTGGATTTAATAAATGATGATCTAAATTCTACGGATCCTTTAGATAAGGATTATTCATGGATAACGGGACAGACTGATGTACCGCCTGTAATCGATTACCCGGTGATAGTTCTTGATCATGAACCTAAGGAACTGGAGGAGCTTTCAAAGGCGGGGGTTAATCTCGTTTTAAGCGGTCACACCCATGACGGACAGATTTTTCCGGCAAATATTCTGCTGAAGTTTATTTCGGAAAATTCGTATGGATATAAAAAAGTTGGTAATATGGATGATATCGTGACTTCGGGTGTCGGGCTTTTCGGCCCCTATATGAGGGTTGGAACGATCTCAGAGGTGTGCAATATTAAGGTTAAGTTTACGGAGTAGCAATTGACGGGAGCGCCGTGCACCGTATGGTATAAACCCGTGATCGCTGGCACAGGGATATACTAACGGTCTCATGTTTATCTTCACTTCGGACGCTCGCAACCATCACAGTTGCACTGTGATGTCATAAGGAATCTTCCCACTACGATGTAGTGGGCCCCTCCTTACGACATAGTTCGCTCAAAAATCTGTTTGGATAACAGATTTTTGCCTCGTTTCGATTTCCATGATGACCGTAGTATATCCGCTGTGCGCTTTAAGGTTTTATATCGCACAGAGTAAGATGCTCGCTGTCATCAGTCAAAACTATAAAAAATTCAGAAAGGATAGAACATGAGTATACTTTGTATAGGTGAGATGTTAATAGATTTTACTCCGGTTGCAGGTATGAATAATTCATACACTGCGAACCCTGGGGGAGCTCCTGCAAATGTGGCAGTGAGTGTTGCGAGGAATGAGATTAAGGCAGGCTTTTTAGGCAAGCTTGGAAATGATGATTTTGGCAGGATGCTCAAGAAAACTCTTGAAGATAATAATGTTGAGATGCTTTGTCCGGAGCTTACAGACGAGGCTACCACTACGTTAGCATTCGTATCACTGGACGAAAAGGGTGACAGGTCATTTACGTTTGCCAGAAAACCGGGAGCGGATTTACTCCTAAATGATAAGGATGTTGACAAGGTTGATTTTTCTAAATGGGATATAATCCATGCAGGCTCGGTAAGCCAGTCGGGTTTACCGGAAAGGGAGGCTGTTCTTTCAGCCATAAAGAAGGCAAAAGAAAACAGCAAGCTTGTCAGCTTTGACATCAATTTCAGAGATAAAATATGGGGCTTTGAAGATTGCAAAAGAGAGGTTTTAAGAATCCTGCCTTTTGTTGATCTGTTGAAAATCTCTGATGAGGAGCTTGATTTTGTCGGTGGGAAAGACAATATCCATAACATTATGAAGCAGTATGAAATCTCCGTAGTTGTACTTACATTGGGTGGAGATGGAGCAGAGGTATTCTATTTGGAAAATACAGCCGATAATGGGAAAAAAGATTTCGCAAACGGTAAGGTCAAGAGTATAACAGTACCTGCCATGAAGGTAAAGGTTGTGGATACCACCGGAGCAGGGGATGCTTATTGGGGCGGATTCCTTTCAAGCCTACTTCGACAAGGAGTAAAAAATATCGGTGATTTAGATGCCGGTAAACTTGAAACTGCAGGTAAATGCGGAGCGGTATCAGGCGGCCTGTGCATCCAGAAACTTGGCGGCATACCTGCTATCCCTACATGGAAAGAAATTAGTGAGTTATCTATATAAATTATATTGTAGTTCTGAATATAGTGAAGAATCTAAAATCTTATCAGATATTTATGATAACGGAAAAATAAGTTAGCATTAAACAGGAGAAAAATATGGAGAAGATTACATTTGAACCTAACTGGAAGATGAGTATTGTGGGTGAAGGAAAAGATTATCCGGCTATAGTTCCGGGCAGCGTTTATAATGACCTGCTCGCAGCAGGCAGGATTGAGGACCCTTATTACAGAGATAATGAGGATGCAGCCCTAGCACTTATGGGTAATGATTTTGAGTACACAGGTACTTTTAATATTGATAAGGCTGGATTAAACGACGCTGATGAGGTGATTTTAAGATTTAACGGTCTTGATACCCTTGCAGATATTACTCTGAATGGGGAGACTTTGGGCAGTGCCGACAATATGCATCGCATATGGGAATATCGCGTATTGAGCCTTTTAAAACAGGGCGAAAATGAGATCAGGATCATATTCCATTCTCCTACAAAATATATAGCTGAAGAGTTTAAAAAGGATCCTGCAATACTTGGTACAGAGGATGCTATGTGCGGATTCCCCAAGATACGTAAGGGCCACTATATGTTTGGTTGGGACTGGGGCCCCAGGCTCCCAGATGCAGGTATTTGGAAAGAAGTAGAGCTGCTCAAGGTAAAGAAAGCAAGATTTGTGAGTACCTATATCCATCAGGAATTTAATGAGGATATGTCAAAGGTGTCACTTTCTGTAAAGAGTAAAATAACGATTGAAAACAAGACTCAGGGAAACGGTGCAAACTCTATAGAGACATATAGAGATAATGAATTGACTGTAACCAAAGACTGCGGTTTTGATGTGAAAGTAACAGTTACCTCACCTGACGGAACAGTGCTTTTTGACAGAGCAAATGCATTTGATTCATTAACCATAGATAATCCCAAACTGTGGTGGCCAAACGGGTTTGGAGAGCATCCGTTATATACAGTTAAGATTGAATTATTTGATGATAATGTTCAGATAGATGAAGTTGAAAAACGTATCGGGTTAAGAAAACTTGAGATCAGTACACAAAAGGATGAGTATGGTGCTGAGTTTGCCCAGGTTGTTAACGGCGTGAAGTTTTTTGCCATGGGTGCAGATTATATCCCTGAGGACAATATGCTCCCAAGATGCAATTCGGAGAGAACCCGTAAACTACTCGAGGACTGCGTAGCAGCAAATTTCAACTCCATCAGAGTATGGGGCGGCGGACTTTATCCTGCTGATTATTTCTTTGATATCTGTGACGAATTAGGCCTCGTAGTATGGCAGGATTTTATGTTTGCCTGTGCAAATTACAGACTGACAAGACATTTTGAAGAAAATATCCTTACCGAGTTAAAGGAGCAGATAAGGAGACTGAATCATCATGCATCCCTAGGTCTTTGGTGTGGAAACAACGAGATGGAAATGTTCGTGGATCAGGGCACATGGGGAGCTAAGTTTGAGATAAAGAGCGACTATGTAAAGATGTACGAATATCTCTTCCCGAGACTTCTCGAAGAAGAGGATCCCGACAGATTTTACTGGCCTGCCAGCCCTTCAACCGGCGGTGGATTTGATTATCCGAATGATCCTAATCGTGGAGATGTGCATTACTGGGAGGTATGGCACGGAAATAAGCCGTTTACCGAGTACCGTCAGTTTTATTTCAGATACCTTTCGGAGTTTGGTTTCCAGTCATTCCCTTCAATGCGTACTATAGAAAAGTTTACCGAACCTGAAGACAGAAATGTATTCTCATATATCATGGAAAAGCATCAGAGAAATGCTGCAGCCAACGGTAAGATCATGAACTATATGGAGCAGACTTTCCTGTATCCGAACAGTCTGGATACTCTGGTATATGCTTCACAGCTCTTACAGGCAGAGGCCATCAGATATGGTGTGGAGCATTTCAGACGTAATCGTGGCAGATGTATGGGTACTGTTTACTGGCAGCTCAATGACTGCTGGCCTGTAGCTTCGTGGGCATCGATTGATTATTATGGCAGATGGAAAGCCCTGCACTATTTTGCAAAGAGATTTTTTGCTCCGGTTATTGTTTCGTGCGAAGAAGAAGGCCTTTTAACACAGAGCCTCAATGTAAATGCAGAGCCTTTCGATGTAAAGAAATCAATCAGATTAAATGTTACGAATGAAACCATGCAGGAAAAGAAAGGTATAGTTTCATGGCAGTTGAGAGACCCTGCAGGTAAGGTACTCGAAGAAAAAGAGGAAGAGATAACAGTAGATGCACTTTCAGCTAAGTGGCTTGAAAAGATAGACATGCATGAAGCGAAACTGTATGAGAATTATGTAAGCTTCCAATTAAAGATGGCCGGAGAAGTTGTATCCTGTGGTACAGTACTTTTCTGTGCACCGAAGCATTTCAGATTCAAGGATCCTCAGTTAAAAGTTACAGTTAATGGGGATGAAATAACAGTCAGTGCTTCGGCTTATGTAAAGAGTGTTGAAATAAGAAATGAAAATGATGACCTCATCCTCTCGGATAACTTCTTTGACTTAAATGGAGACTCAAAAACAGTAAAGGTACTGCAGGGCAAGGCAGATGGTATTACTGTCAGAAGTGTATACGATATACGATAAATCAGCCTTCCCCTCTTAGGGGAAGGTGGCACGAAGTGCCGGATGAGGTGTCGAATAAAGATAGAATTTGAAGCAGGTAAATTATGACAGACTTATTAGAAGCATTGATGATAGTATGCTTTGGACTTTCATGGCCGGTCTCTATTATGAAGTCGTATAAGTCCAGGACTGCCAAAGGAAAAAGCCTGGTATTTGAAGTGTTTATCTGGATTGGATATATATTTGGCATAGCGAGAAAAGTGATCCAGGTGAATGACGGAAAAGATTTCGGATGGCTATTTTATATGGCATTCGTATTTTATATCTTGAATATTACAGAGGTCACCATCGATATGATGCTGTATGTGAGGAATAAAAAATTCGATGCTTTGGCAGAAAAACAAGCATGAATTCTGTATAAAAATATAATTGAATTACAAAAAGTGGAATGTGTGAGGTTTACTATGAATAAGTATACAATAGATACCCAGGAAAACAGGAATTTCCTGCAGGAAAATGTAAAATCGCTCTTGGAGTTTGGAAAGAATTTCCCGTCCCCGGGCGGCTCCAGCTACTACCTCGGAGATGACGGTACTCCATGGACTGACAGAAACAGGGAAACATGGATCACATCCAGGATGATCCACGTGTACAGTATCGGAAAAATGCTGAGATTCCGCGGGTGCGGGGATTTGGCACAAAAAGGACTTGAAGGACTTACCGGTGAATTAAGGGACAAGAAAAACGGTGGCTGGTTTGCAGGAGTTACCAAGGACGGAGCACCTCTTGAAAACAAGCAATGCTATGCACACGCATTTGTAATATTGGCATCTTCTTCGGCCTATCTTGCAGGCATACCGGGAGCAAAGGAACTGCTCGATGATGCGATAGCACTTTATGATGAGCGTTTCTGGGATGAGGAAGAGGGTCTTTCTGTAGATACTTGGAATACAGAGTTTACAAAGCTTGACAGTTACAGAGGCCTCAATGCAAATATGCATACGGTTGAAGCATTTTTGGCAGCAGCTGATGCACTGGGGGATGAAAAATACAGAGTTCGTGCCGGCAGGATAATAAACAGAGTAATGCAGTGGGCAGCAGAAAATAATTACAGACTCCCAGAGCATTTTTCATCAGAGTGGAAGGCTGAACTTGAACTTAATAAAGATAAGCCCGATGATCCTTTTAAGCCCTACGGTGCAACTCCGGGACACGGTATAGAGTGGGCCCGACTTATCACCCAGTGGGCAAAATCTACGGAAAGCCTCACAAATGAAGAACGAGAGAAGTACATTAAAACAGCCTGCTCATTATATGAAAGAGCGGTAACCGATGCATGGAATGCTGATGGTGCAGAAGGCATCGTTTATACCACCGACTGGACAGGAAAGCCCGTAGTACACGACAGGATGCATTGGACACTGGCAGAGGCTATAAATACCTCGGCGGTATTATACAGAGTAACAGGCAAAAAGAAATACAGCGAAGACTACAGCATGCTCTTAAAGTATCTTGATGAAGTGGTGCTCGATCATGAGACAGGATCCTGGTTCCACCAGCTGGACGAGAAAAACCAGC
>JAEEVK010000045.1 GCA_016287095.1 Lachnospiraceae bacterium | reverse complement strand
GGGTTACGGATTCATCTCTGATGAAGAAGGAAATGACGTATTTGTTCATTTCTCAGCACTTAACATGGACGGCTACAAGTCATTAGACGAAGGCCAGGCTGTTACATTTGATGTTGTTGACGGCGAAAAGGGTCCTCAGGCTGCAAACGTAACAAAGTGCTAATTGCACTCAAAGGGTTATAATCGAGTGGCTAATAGAGATTTTATTATAAATATATTTATATAAAAGTAATATTAGAAATCAGGTTGTAACAAAAACTATTAAAAAACCGCTTCTTTCGAGGCGGTTTTTTTAATGTCTATTTTATTCTATTGAAGACTTTTCTATCTTTCTGATTTTATAACTCTTCGCTATGCTCAGGATTCCATAGCTTCGAGCTGAGTTTCATATTCATCAAAGATGTAGGTAAATACAGGTGCAAGTCCTACGAGTTCACAGCCATAGAATATGGTGTCGTCCTGACGGATCTCCCTGCGGATGATCTTTACTACGCAGTAGAGCTTTGCTTCTTCGTTTCCGAGCTGGATGCAGGCATTGAAATAATATCCCAGCGGGATGTCAGCTTTTGATACAAAACCGATTCCTCCCTTGGAGATGTTTTCTACTTCTATAAGAGCGTCTAAGTCCTTGATGATCTCGTTGTCCTGCTTAAACAGTGAGCTTATCTCGAGTTTCATCGAAAACACGGGCATTCTTTTATCTCTTCTCTTTTCCTGCATAAAGTACCTAACCTTTCTTTATGTATGGCTGAATTATCTCTTCTAAATATATATTACTATGTTTTTCACATTTTGGCAAGTATATTTTTAAATGTGTCAAAAAGAACCGTCCTATGTCAATGCTCCAAAGGAGCGTTGACCGGTAACCATTAACACACTCTATCATATGCAGGCTGAGTACGATAACATATTGCGAAAGAAAACCTATAGGGTTGCGGTTTTCTGAAGCAATATGCTATCGCACACAGCCGTATATTTGTCAGTCGTAGTGCGGACGTTCGGTGACGACATCAGGGATGTAGTCCATTATGTATTTGTAGTAGTTGTTGACAAGGATGCTCTTGGAGATATTGAACTTGTTTTTGACTACCGCCATTACATTGGAGATGTATTTATCCGGCAGCTCAACATCTTTGAGCATGTATGTTTTTCCGTTGTTTGCGTTGTACATGCAGTAATCGGTGATAAAGCTCTTGTCGCAGAATATGACAAGTGCGGGTGAGTCCGACAGGATATCGCTGCCCATGAGGAGTCTCGAGTCATATTCGAGTCCGAACAGGTTGGACAGTGTGGGTACAAGGTCCAAGCTCGAGCAGGGCTTTGTCACTACTATCGGCTCTTTGATGGATGCTGACCAGATAACACCGTAGTTTTTGTATAGCTCGAAGTTCTTCTCTACTTCGTGGCCCGCCAACTCATCTATATACTGTTTTTCAAGGCCGTAAGGATAATGATCTGCCGAGAATGCGATAACCGTCTTGTCTGCTATGCCGGCTTTTTCAAGCTCCGAGATCAGGTACTCAAGTGCTTTGTCAAGCTCCTTGTTGCAGGCAATGTACGCTTTAGCACTTGATGAATACGGCAGGCCCTCTACTGCTTCTTTGTTGTGAGCGGCCTGTGTATTTCCTCCGAAACTGTACTCCATGTGGCCTGATACGGTCATGTAGTATACATGGAAATGCTCGTCGTTGATATAATCCGGCAGTGAATTCTGTATCATCTCAAGGTCTGACTCGGGCCACTGATCTGTGATCTGGAGACCTGCGTTCTTTGCCTTAAATTCGTATCCGAGATTGGGATGGGTTTCATTTCTGCCATAATATGTTGCAGTATGCGCATGGTAAGCACGACTGGTGTATCCGAGTTTCAGGAACTGCCAGCCAAAGCACATGGGCAGGCTGTTTTTCTTTGAACGCTTGAAGCTGTTGGAGCTGTATGGGATAAGGCCCTGCAGTGCTACGTACTCTCCGTCACTGGTGCTGGTGTACCAGATGGGAGTATAGAAGTTTTCAAGCACGATGCCCTCATGGGTGAGCTTGTACAGCGTAGGTGTGACATTTTCGTCGACTGCCCAAGGTGAAAAGCCTTCGCATACCAGGTAAATGAAGTTGTACCCTTTGAACATGCCGGTGTACTCATTTTTCTTGGTCGGCTCCTGCTCAGACATGTATTTGTGTATGGCTCTGATCTCGCTGTTGCTCTCAGACTCTGCAAGGGCTGCGAAGTCTATGTCGAGGACATTCGGCGAGGTATCAATCGGTGTAGGTGTGGGGAGCGGCGTGGGCGACGGTGTGGGTGTCGCGTCGGGCATCCTTGTGGGCTCCGGAGTAGGTATGGGTGTGGCTGTGGGTATGGGTGTAGACTCTTTTAAAGGATCATCGATCACTAAGGATGACATACCCTGTGTTTCCTCGATGTTTATCTCTTCCGTATCACCGAAGAAAAATGCATGTATGTCTTTTCGTGTGCCGGTGATCACGCCAAGTCTTTCTATGCCCATATCCAGCATAAAGTCCTTGTGATAGAGATCATAAGGGGTGAAATTTTCCGTTCCGTCTATGGGGAGTATCAGTACTGCGATAACATAAAACACCATACCCAGTCCAAAGCATACGCCCTGATAGATAAAACTGTGTTTCTTTTCATCGGAATTACAGATGAATCTTTTCTTTATGGATATGGCGACTAATACGATGGGGATAACGAGGACAAGTAAGAGTCCCGGAATGCATTCTATGATGCCATGGAGCGCCTGTTTCCAGAATTCAGTGGCGTCTCCGGCGTTTTCTAATACAGAACTAAGTGAAATGAATTTTGTGAATATATGCCCGTACACCATCTGCAGCCCGAAGAATATGCAGGTGCCGATGGTGGCTATCCAGGCGATTATGATGTTTGCTATCCTGCTGAAAAAGCCGGTAAGCGTTGATACGAGGAAGCCGAAGCTGAGTGCAAAATAGGTCGAAAACAAAAGATATTCATCCACCCTGCCATAATAGTAAATATGGAAGGATAGCTCCATGAATACGAATAATATTGGAAAGAATAATGCTCTGATGTTTTTCTGTAGAAATTCTTTCATGACGGTCCTCGTGGGGTTTTAGCTTCTTTGCTTATGCTCAGAATTTAATATATTTATCAATATAGGAATATTATTATAGAATTGTTATGTTAAAATATATTATATATTAATATCTCCTGAGAATACTTCTACTGCGGGACCGTTCATAATTACTTCTTTTGTGTCGGGGTTATAGTTTATCTTCAAGATTCCGCCAAGGAGTTTTACTTCTACTTCCGTGTCGGTAAGTCCATTTTCAACACAGGCAACTACTGCCGCACAGGCTCCGGTACCACATGCAAAGGTCTCTCCCGAGCCTCTTTCCCACACACGCATGTTGATGTGCTTGCGGTCTACGATCTGGATAAATTCGATATTTGCCTTTTCAGGGAATATCTCGTGTACCTCTGCCTCGGGACCGTAATCTTCTATTTTGAGCGATGCGGTGTCATCGATAAAGGTCACAGCGTGAGGATTTCCCATGGAAACGAAGGTGAATCTGAGTTCTTTTCCGTTTATGGTAAGCGGGAAGTTTTTGATGCAGTTTGATGCTCCGCTCTTGTAATGGTTATAGCTGGTAACCGCATCTGTGCAGTTATTGTTTGCCAATATCTCTATGTATTTTACATTGAGCGGTATCTCTTTGGGATCAAAGATGGCCGAGCCCATGTCAACACTGACTGTCTCAACCTTTCCATCGGCACCTGTAAAGAATTTCAGTGTCTTGATACCTGAAAGGGTTTCTACTTTTATTTCTGGTTTTGTAGCTATACCGTGGTCATATGCGTATTTGCCGACACATCTGATGCCGTTGCCGCACATTTTTCCGCGGGATCCGTCGAGGTTATACATATCCATCATACAGTCTGCGATCTCAGAGGGACGGATGAGTATTACTCCGTCTCCGCCGATACCGAAATGACGATCTGATAATTTAATGGCTAATTCTGTGGGGTTTTCAACTTTTTCTTCGAAGCAGTTGATGTATACATAGTCGTTGCCGCAGCCCTGCATTTTTGTAAATTTCATGGTTATTTCCTTTTCTGATATATTATTTTTTGAAATACTCGTCCAAGCCGTTTGCGATGCCATCTACGATTTTTTTCTGGTAGTCTTTGTCGGAGAGCTTTTTATCTTCTTCAGTGTTTGTCATATAGCCCATCTCTACTATGGTTACGGGTACCTGCGACCAGTTTATGCCGCTCATGGTGTCAGTCTCCCATACATAACGCTTTTTCCCGCCGGTGGCATTTACCATACCATCAAGCACGCACTCAGAAAGCTTCTTGCACTGTGAATAGATGTTTGAGTTGTACTTGTTACTCTTTGTCTGGCAGATGGTCTCGATACCGCTTACGGATGTGTTATCACTGCCGTTGGCATGTACCCTGATAAATGCGTCTACTTTGTTGGAATTTGCGATGTTTGCTCTCTCGATATTTGAGATGTCTACGTCGTTGGTTGTACGTGTCATGACAACACGATACCCCCTGGCTACCAGCTCATCCTTCAATTGCATAGCAACTGTCAAGTTCAGCTTGTACTCAGGAAGTCCTGTGGCTTTACCGCTTGTGCCGGAAGATACCTTTGCTTTCTTTTCGGAAGATCCGGGTGCGATAGGCTCTGTATTATAATTTCCGTGTGTCTGATGTCCGGGGTCTATGCATATGAGTTTTCCTGATCCTGACCCATAAAAGATACCACCGGAAGCTAAAGTGCTTCCGGTGTCGTCTCCGGTATTATCAGTTGTGTTGTTTTCTGTAGTATCGGTTGTACCATTATCATCGGTGCCATTGTCCGTGGTACCGTTGTCTTCTGTGTTGTTGTCGGTGTTACCGTCGTCTGTGGTGCCGTTATCGGTTGTGGCATTATCATCGGTTCCGTTGTCTGTTGTACCGTTATCTGTGGTTCCATTGTCGTCGGTGCCGTTGTCGGTTGTACCGTTATCTGTGGTTCCATTGTCATCGGTGCCATTGTCTATGGTACCGTTATCGGTAGTGCCGTTGTCCTGGGTCTCAGTGGGCTTAGGTGCCTCTGTAGGCTTGGGATCCTCTGCTGTAGCAGATACATTTAAGATAAGCCATGTAGCGATGTATGCGGTCTTTCCGTTATACTCTACTCTGGTCCACTCTGCATTGTAACCTGTACGCTTAAGTCTTGTGCTGTTTTCGAGGTATGCTACCTTGTCGGTATCGGTTGAAGCACCGGCTCTGAGGTTTACATCACCCTTTGTGTCAACGTAATCGTTCTTTGCTTCGAACTTAAGTCCGAACTCATTGTCAGTGGTGGTAGTACCGTTATCGGTTGTGTTGTCTGTTTCCTCATCGGGTACTTTCTGGTCGATGGTCTCTACTACTCTGACTACGAGGGGTGTAGAGATATAGCACTCCATACCGTTGTAAATAACTCTGGTCCACTCTGAGTTGTAACCGGTTCTCTCAAGTCTCTTTCCGATCTCAAGATGTGCCACGATTTCTGTATCTGTTGAGCATCCTTCTCTTAAGTTTACACCGTTTTTGGTATCTACGAAGTCTGCTTTTTCTGTAAATGTATAGCCGTATTCTTTGTCAGCGTTACCCTTCTGGCCGCTGTCGCCTGCCTGTGAATCGTCAGGTGTAGGGGTAACATCGTCCTCATCGGGTACGATGGTTACGTTGGGCTCTTCTGTGGGCTCGGGTGTAACTTCTGACTGAGTAGGCACTTTGTTTTCTGCTTCCCAGTCAACCTTGGCACCGGTATCGTCTTTCTTGCCGGAATCAACTACGATGTCGGTGTTGTTGTCCTTGGACTTGTTTTCTATGCCGCCTATGATGATGAGGCAGATAAGAATTACGATAAGTCCGGCTAAGACAAACGGCATCACCTGTAATACTTTGTTGAAATTCATGTTGGTGTCCTTTCAATGTTTTATTTCGATTAAAGAAAATCTTTACAGACCTTGTGAGAGATATGCTACCTGCTCAGGTGTCAGGGTGTCTATGTTTTTACCTAAGTACTTTAATTTTCTGAATGCTACCGCCCTGTCTACCTCTTCGGGTACTTTTATCAGTTTTTCCTTGATGTTGCCGGCATTCTTTATGAGATACTCTGCGCTGAGTGCCTGGATGGCAAAGCTCATGTCCATGATCTCTGCGGGATGCCCGTCGCCTGCTGCAAGGTTTACGAGACGGCCTTCTGCGAGAATGTATATCCAGTTACCGTTTTCAAGGCGGTAACCCATGATGTTGTTTCTCATCTCAGCGGTCTCTACTGCCATCTTGCGAAGCGATGCCACATCTACTTCTACGTCGAAATGTCCGGCGTTGCAACAGATGGCTCCGTCTTTCATCCTGGGGAAGTCCTCAGCTCTGACTACACCGCTGCAGCCTGTAACTGTAACGAAGAAGTCTCCGAGAGGTGCTGCTTCGCTCATAGGCATTACATCAAAGCCGTCCATGACTGCTTCTATCGCACGTACAGGATTTACCTCGGTGACGATGACTCTGGCGCCCATGCCTTTTGCACGCATAGCTACGCCCTTGCCACACCAGCCGTATCCTGCTACGACTACGATCTTGCCTGCTACGATCAGGTTGGTCGTGCGGTTGATGCCGTCCCATACTGACTGGCCAGTACCGTATCTGTTATCAAACAGGTGCTTGCAGTCCGCATCATTTACCAGGACCATGGGGAACTCAAGTTCATTTTTCTCTGCCATGGCTTTAAGTCTGATGATGCCTGTGGTGGTCTCTTCGCATCCGCCGATGACATATTTTAATTTGTCACGCAGAGAGGTGTGAAGTGTATTTACCAGATCGCCGCCATCATCTATGATAATGTTACAATCGTTGCTAAGCACGTGGTTTATGTGAGTGTTGTACTCTGCTTCTGTGGTGCCATGCCATGCATGTACCTCGAGTCCCTCTGATACAAGCGCTGCGGCTACGTCGTCCTGTGTGGACAGAGGGTTGCTGCCGGTGATGTACATTTCAGCGCCGCCGCTCTTTAATACTTCGCAGAGGTATGCTGTCTTTGCCTCAAGATGTACTGAAAGTGCTATCTTCTTTCCTGCAAAGGGCTTTTCTTTTTCAAAGTCTTTCTTTATGCCGGTGAGCAAGGGGCAGTTGCGCCTAACCCACTCGATCTTCCTCAGACCTGACTCGGCGAGGTTTATATCTTTTATTTCTGAATTCATATATGCTCCAATTTTCAATCTGTTAACTGTATACACAGTTATAGTTATTATAACCTATAACGCTGATTTATTCAACCTCTAAATTATTTTTTATCATTTTCTATTTTTGAACAAGATTTTTTTCTAAATTATCAAATTATTAACGAAATGTTCATATTTTTAACATACGGAGTTCATAATCATGGTGTATATTGTTATCAGTGAAAAGCAAAACCCGTCAGGGTTTCAAAAATATTTTTTTCATAAACTTTAAAGCTCAACAGTCTCCTCCCCCCTCTGTTGGGCTTCTCCTCATTTTATGGGGTCTTTTTTTATTTTGGGAGTTCATAATCATGGTGTATTACGCTATCAGTGAAAAGTGTAGGTGGGGTGCTCAAAGTCTCCTCTGTGTTGGTTTATATGGGGATATATGGTGTATATGATCTCAGCGAAAAGAAGAAACCCGCTCAAAGTCTCCTCTGTAGAGATTTTGAGCGGGTTCTGTTATTTTGTAAATCACTTCTGTGATATGTAGTCGATGAGGTGGAAGTCTGAATTCTTGTGGGCTTTGAAGAGGGTACCGACATGCTTGCCTTCGAGGACGTCTTCGAGTTTTGAGATATCTTCGGCGTTGGTTATGACCATGTCTGCGCCGGAGTCAGTGGCGATGCGGGCTGCGGATATCTTGGTGTACATACCGCCCTTGCCTACGCCTGAGCCGGGTCCCTTGCCCATGGAGAGGATCTCATCATTTATTACGTCTACTGTATCGATGAATTTTGCTTCAGGATTTTTGCCGGGATCGTCTGTATAGAGACCGTCTTTGTCAGTCAGAAGTATCAGCAGATCTGCATGGACAAGTGCTGCAACTATTGCAGAAAGGGTATCATTGTCACCGAATTCGATTTCGTCCGTAGCTACGGTATCATTCTCGTTTACTATCGGTACAACGCCCATCTTGAGAAGTTCATCAAATGTGCTGCGTGCATTGTGACGGCTCTCAGGATCGATCATGGTGTTTTTGGTCATAAGGATCTGAGCTGCATTGCGGAGGTATTCTGCAAAGAGCTTCTGGTATACCATCATCAGTCTGGCCTGGCCCACTGCCGCACATGCCTGCTCTCCTGCTTTATGATCAGGTCTCTTTGCAAGTCCCAGTGCTTTTACGCCTACTGCGATAGCACCTGATGAGACGAGGACTACTTCTTTTCCTTCGTTGCACTGGTTGGTTATGATACGTACCAGCTTTTCTATGCGCACAAGGTTTAGGTTTCCTGTCTCAGGATGCACGAGCGATGATGATCCTATTTTTATGACTATTCTTTTTTTGTCCTTGATATATTCACGATCTGACATATTGTTTTCCTCTCGTGTTTCTTATATTTTTCGTTATATAATATTTATGTTGAATGTCTCTAAAACCAACAATTTTCAATCAGAGAACCCCCTATGATTGATTTTAGAAAAGGAATCCCTGTACTTTCATCTGGATGCTGCGTTGGCCGTTGTATTCGTTGATCTCGGGTACGTAGCTTAATGTAAGTTTTATGTTGTTGGGACTGCCTTCAAATGCGAGGTCTACCTGGTCTCTGCCGTATTTTTCAGCTATGCAGTCAATCAGCTCCTCGGGGTCTTTGAAGTAAACTGCCTGGAAACGACATCCTTTTGAGTCCTCAAAGTTAAACCGCAGGAAGTTATTGTTTTTACCGATACGCCTGATACGGGTGGGCTTAACATTCATGTCGCCAAATATCGGAGTAGGATTCCCTTGTCCGCACGGATAAAAGAGGTTTAACTCTTCCACGCTTTTTTCGTCAAAGCATCCTAATGTAACTGCTGCGTCCAACTCGACACGTCTCATCATGTCTTCGTCCGTCATCTCGCAGTTTTCGTTTATCCTATGTCTGAATTCTGCAACATTTTCAGTAGCAAGGCTAAGCCCTGCTGCCATCGGATGTCCACCGAATTTGGTGAACAGGTCGGCACATTTCTGAAGCTCACCGAACATGTTGTAACCGGGGATGGAACGGCCCGAGCCCTTCATACCCTCCTTTGCACCTGTGAGTACAAATGTGGGTTTGTTATATTTCTCACGGATCCTGCCGGCAATGATACCAGCCAAGCTTTCGTGACAAGTAGGAAGTACTACTACGAGCACTTTTTCGCTAAGATTTGCATTTCCTGTAATCTCCAGAACCGCACTCTCATCTTGGTTTTCAATATTTGCTGAATTTTCAAGTATTTGGAACGCCTTTTCGGTCTCCTTGAAGGTCATGTCCTTACGTTCCTGGTTGAGCTCCCTGCATTCTGTAGCGAGTGCAAGTGCTTCTTTCATGTCATTGGAGCATAAAAGCTTCATGGCACGTGCTGCCAGGTCAAGTCTGCCGGTTGCATTGAGGCAGGGACCGATGACAAATCCGATGTTGTAATCGGATATCCTGTCTTTTAATTCGCAGGTGTCGATCAGTGCTTTCAATCCGAGATTTATATGTGAAGTATTACCTTTTTCTCCCAAAGTATTTGTAATACTACTTGAGAAATACGTATCATCCACCGAGCCTAAATATTCAGTATTTAACTTTTTAAGTCCCATGGATGCTATGGTCCTGTTTTCTCCGTCCAACGGCACTACGTCACATATCGTGGCGATAGCCATAAACTCGAGATAAGGTAAAACTCCTTTTCCTTTTGGAGCCATATTTCTGCGTTCGAGCAGTTCTGCTGCCAGCTTTGCAGCTACTACCGCTCCGCATATATCCTTACACGGGTAAGTGTCTTCCGGATGTTTTGCGTCCACTATGATACGTGCGTCAGGCAGTACCTCGGGCAGTTCGTGATGGTCTGTGACTATCAGCGTTATACCCAGTTTTTTTGCCTCATCGGCTGCTTCAACAGCCGCTATGCCGTTGTCACAGGTGATGATGGTGTCGATGCCGTCAAGTTTTGCAGCATCGATCATTTCAGCATTTATCCCATATCCGTCCTTTAATCTGTCCGGAATATAGAAATCAGCTTCCGCCCCTATTTTTTTCAGTGCATCAGTCAATATATAGGTGGACATGATACCATCTGCGTCATAATCCCCTATAACCCTGAACCTTGCATGGGACGAAAGCTTTTCATCTATGACGTCAGCCGCCTCGGGCAGGTTTCTCATCAGACTCTGGGGATACAGCATACTTTCGTCGGGATACAGGAACTCCTTGATATCCCGCTCTTCTGTCTTTCCTCTGTTGATAAGAAGCCTCGCCGTACAGGCGGTGACGCCGAAGGTATTCATTATAAATTCGAAGTCGCCTTTTTTACATTTTATCGACCATTTCTCGTTTTTCATACCTGTTTATATCATTCTTTTGCTTTAGCTGAAGCCTTTTTCTGGAATGTATGCCATACACCGCCTGCGATACATACTGATGAGAATCCACCGGCTAAAATACCTGCGATAAGCGGGATAGCGAACTCACGTACTGAAGATACTCCGAGGATTGCAAGGAGTACTACGGTGATGAGTGTTGTAAGTGATGTATATATACTTCTGGTAAAGGTCTGTGAAATACTCTTGTTTACTACATCTGTTACTGTTTCCTTAGCAAGCTTTTCTGCCATGTTCTCACGAATTCTGTCGAAGATAACGATGGTAGCGTTGATCGAGTAACCTACGATGGTAAGCAGACATGCTATGAATGTGTTGCCTACTGAGATTACATCCTTTGCTATAGCGTAAACAGTGATAACTACGAGCACGTCATGGATAAGTGCGATAACTGATGAGAAACCAAAGAAGATGTTCTTAAATCTGAACCAGATATAGATAAGCATACAGATTGTTGCTACTATAACCGCGATCAAAGCATCCTTCTTCATCTCGCCGCTGACTGTTGCACCAACGCTCTCTGTTGTGATGTTTTCCTGTTTTACAGAGTAATTTGATGTAATGATATTGATAAGCTTTGCTCTGTCTTCTGTTGAAAGCTCTTTGGTCCTGACTGTAACCATCTTTGAATCCTCGATGGTTGAAATAACTGCGCTGGTACCGAGCTCTGCATTGATCTTTGCATCAAGTGATGTATTTATATCAGAAGGAAGTGCTTCATCCATGGTAAAGGTGGTAGCTGTACCGCCTGAGAAATCAAGGCCGTAGTTGAAAGGTGCATCAATGGTCTTTGTATTGATGATGATGGCTACGATACCTGCAAGGATTACTACACCCGAGATACAAGCGAACTTAGGGAAGTTCTCAATAATTCTCATCTTCTTGTAGCCCTTCTTCTCACCGAAGCAGCCAACCTTGTCAGCTCCTAAGTTTACAAAGGCATTGAGGATGAATTTTGTAACGAACAATGCGGTGATCATGGAAAGGATGATACCGATTGCAAGTGTCTGTGCAAAGCCCTTTACTGTACCTGAACCTAAGAAGTAAAGAACGATAGCTGCAATAATGGTTGTAACGTTACCGTCTACGATAGCTGATAAAGCCTTGCTGAATCCGAGTTTAACGCTTGAACGGATGGTCTTGCCTGTACCGATCTCTTCCTGGATACGTGTGAATATAATGACATTCGCATCAACCGCCATACCTACTGAAAGGATGATACCTGCGATACCGGGCAGGGTAAGTGTTACCTCGAACAGGTTGAGGCAGATAACCATGAGTCCGATATAGAAAAGAAGGGCAAGTGATGATGCAACACCGGGGATCCTGTACATGATGCACATGAAAATGATGATGAGAAGGATGCCGATACCGCCTGCGATCAAGCTGGTCTCAAGTGCGTTTGCACCAAGCTGAGCACCTTCTACATAATAACGAAGTACTGAAAGCTCCAAAGGAAGTGCACCAACTCTGATGGTGGTTGCAAGAGCACGGCTCTCGTCCATATCCTTCTGTCCCTGGATCTGTGCCTCACCGTTTTCGATAACTGATGAAACGCAGGGTGCTGATACTACTTCATTATCATAAATGATAGCGATCATATTTTCTAAGCTACCATAGGTTTTTCCGTATGCATATCTGGTAGCATCAGCAAACTTTACTGCGCCCTCGGTGTTAAAACCGAGTGATACGACATACATAACACCGCTGTACTGGTCCTGGTATGTCTTTGCTTCTGCAGAATAGATATCCTTACCGTCTACTACTACATCACCGTCTGCGATGATCTCGTCCATTGTTCTGGTAAGTACGTAATTGCCTTCAGATGTATAAGCGATATTTGCTACACCGTCAGGTCCCTGTCCATATACAAAGTAAATATTTCCGGCGCTGCCTAATCTCTCAAGTACTGAGTCTGCATCGGTAACATCGGGGATGGCTACTGTGATTCTGTTGTCGCCCTCAGGATAAACCTCAGCCTCGGTACTGAAACCTTCGGCACGCTTCTGCATCTTATAAACTGTATCACTTAATTCATCAGAGGTGGGATCCTCTTTTACTGTCTCGTATGTGATACTTACGCCGCCTGCCAAGTCAAGTCCGAGCTTGACATCAGAGGCACTACCTTTTTTGTCATCGCCGAATCCTCTTATTGCGACAAATGCGATGCCTGCAATAACAAGTAAAGCGATCAGTAAATGTAAAAAACCTTTACCCTTCATAAAATCCTCCAAAAAAACTTATATTACTTGTTTCGGCCGAAAGACAGCCTACAACTTTTCTAATATAACACAAATATTTTAATATGTCAAAGATTAAAAGTTTATATTTTTTTAATTGACGGAAAAATAAAGTTGTGCTATTATAGATGTAGTTTCAAAAACTACATCGTTCGTTTATGGATACCATATTCTTTAGAGTTTCAAAACTTATTTGTATCCATTATTATAATAAGAAAGGACCCGCACGAACAGACGTGCAAAAGAGACATGTCAGAGAGTAAAAGACCATTTATCATTTCTACTGATAACACTGCTGATTTTCCGGACGAGTTTATCAAGGAAAACAATATCCCGATCCACTATCTTCATTATATAGTAGACGGTGAGACCTATGGTGATGATAAGAATCTGGATATCAAGGATTTCTTTAACCGTATGAGAAACGGTGCTACTGTTTCCACTTTCGCTACTAACCCCGATAAGTCTAAGGAGATTTTCCGCAAGCAGCTTTCTGAGGGTTATGATATCCTTCACATCGGTTTTTCTTCAGGTCTTAGTTCAGCATACAGCAATTCCGCTACTGCTGCTAAGGAGGTTCTTGCTGATTTCCCTGATGGCAGGATTGAGGTTATCGATTCCTTATGTGCTTCAGGCGGACAGGGCCTTTATGTATGGTATGCACTGAAGATGCAAAAAGAAGGCAAGTCCATGGATGAGATCATCAAGTGGCTGAATGATTATAAGCTTAATCTCTGCCATACCTTTACTGTTGAGGATCTGGCTTATCTGCATAGGGGCGGCAGGATTTCCAAGACTGTTAAGGTGTTCGGTACTCTGCTCAATATCAAGCCTGTGCTCCATGTTGACAACGAGGGCAAGCTGGTGCCTGTTATGAATGTCAGGGGCCGTAAGAAGTCTCTGCTCTCTCTGGTTGACCAGATGGAGGAGCATCTCGGGTCTTATGCTGATAAGAATGAGCTGATCTACATCACTCACGGCGATTGTGTTGAGGATGCCGAATTTGTAAGGGATGAGATTCAGAAGAGGTTTGGGTACAAGAACTTTATGATCTCGCATCTGTGTCCTACTATCGGATCACATGCAGGGCCCGGAACTATAGCGCTGTTCTACCTGGGCAAATATAGGTAGAGTTTGGGTGGTACTTCTATCGGTGTGTGAGGGGCCAATATTTCTCCCTCATGCACGGAGCGGATTTTGCTAAGGTCCTGTATTTTTATAGTCAGTAGTTTTTGACTTACTTTATGTATATAAAGCAAAATCCTTCTCGACATTTTCGCAGCGTGCAAAACCGGCACGCTAACCGCGAAAACATCGAATTGAGAGCATGAGGGAAAAACACTGGCCCCTCACACACCTGCTCGTTAGTACATCAATATAACAATTCTCTTCGTAAACTTTATATTTTTAGAGCGTAGCGTAATGATCTTTTTCCCTTCATTTACGCTACGCTCTTTTTATGGCTTATGTTGAACAATATAAGTATAAGGCGTAACGATTTATACTATCATTACGCCTTTTCGTAAATTATTATTTAGTTAATTGTTTAGTTAATCTAATATTCAAACATCTTCTCTTTTAGATACTACAACTCCGCCGGTCTTTAAGATGGATTCAGCGGGGATGAAGCCACGTACCATTGAAAGGGGATATACGTTTGAATGTCTTCCGACTACTGTGCCGGGATTAAGTACTGAGTTACAGCCTACTTCTACATTGTCTGCGAGCATTGCTCCGAATTTCTTAAGGCCTGTCTCTACCTTTGTGCCCTTGTAGTTTACAGTTACAAGTGTCTTGTCCTGCTTTACGTTTGAGGTGATTGCGCCTGCTCCGGTATGTGCCTTGAAGCCGAGTACTGAATCGCCTACATAGTTGTAATGAGGTACCTGTACCTTATTGAAGAGTACTACATTCTTAAGCTCTGTTGAGTTTCCTACTACACAGCCCTCTCCTACGATGGCCTTGCCACGGATGAATGCGCACTGTCTAACTTCTGTGTCTTTTCCTATGATGCAAGGTCCGGTGATGCTGGCTGTAGGTGCTACCTTAGCTGATTTTGCAATCCATACATTCTCGCCCTTTTTCTCATACTCATTAGGATCGAGTGTTGCACCAAGTTTTACTATAAAATCACCTATCTCAGGTAATACTTCCCAAGGATATGTCTTTCCTTCGAAAAGCTCTGCTGCTATGGTCTGAGTAAGGTCATACATTTCTTTGATCGTCATTTCATTGTAGTCTGCCATTTTAAATTCTCCTCCATTGTTGTTTCTGATTCTTATAAACGATTTATCTGTCATCTTCTATGATCCTATTACTAAGATTCTTCGTAAAGACTCAACTATTAAAGCAGTCAAGTTATAACTAAAGATGACAAAACATCAATTTCATCTTGAATTTTATATTACAATTCAAAACTTGTCAATGATGTTATATAACGTATTATTAATCATTCAAATAACACTCCTTCTAATCGAAGGAGTGGGCTTGTCCCTCATATATCAATGGACATAAACAGGGGCAGGGGCGACAGGTTGTTTCGGCGCACGCTTTCCAATTGGTGTTTTCGCATGTATAGCGTGCCGGGTTTGCACGCTGCGAAAATGCCAACTGGAATTTGTGTGCCGTCGTTTAAATAAATGGATAACCCATACACTTAATAAGCAACAGACTTCACAAATTCCAGCAATTGCGTGCGACGGAATTATCTGTCGTCACTGCACCGTAACTTCATTCAAATGAATCAACCTTCCTTTGAAGTCCCCATGGTAGATGCCTTTTACATTGATGCCTGCGTACATGAGGGCATCGCCGCGGAGTCTCAGGAACTCTTCATCTTCTGCTGCGGTCTCCATATTGAAAACCTTAAGTGAGTATATCTTATCAGGGTCGAGTCCTTTAAGTTTTACCAGGCGGGACTTGTAGTTTACTCTGCCGATCACATTTATGACAGTGACCAGTGCCTCGCTCTTATCCTTTGATACTACCTCCCAGCAGTCCCACTCATGATTTTCACGATATGAGGCTACTCTGTAATAGTCTCCGGATCTTACCAGGTCGTTGTATCTGTGGTACATCTTTATCTGGGACGGTATCATGTTTCTGTCTGCTTCAGGAATACGGGTTACATCGAGCTCGTATCCAAATGTTCCTGACAGTGCTACATATCCTCTGGTCTCAAAGGGTGTGGTCCTGCCTGTGGAGTGGTTAGGACAGTCACATACGTGCGCTCCCATGGTTGAAAGCGGATATACAAGCGCTGTACCTTCGTGAATTTTCAGTCTCTCTACAGGGTCCATGTCATCCGAGGTCCATATCTGAGGGCTGTAATACAGCATACCGGGATCGAATCTTGCTCCTCCGCCGGAGCAGTTTTCAAGTAACAGGTTAGGGAACTCTGTAATGAGTCTCTCCTGGAGTTCGTAAACTCCGAGGCAATATCTATGGTAGAGTTCTCCCATGGATTCTGCTCCGAGCAATGCGCTGCCAAGGTCTGTAAGCTGTCTGTTCATATCCCACTTAAGATACTCTATATTGGCACTCTTTAAGATTTTCTCCATCTGTGAGAAGGTATAATCCCTGACATCCTGTCTGGTCAGGTCGAGGACATACTGCTCCCTGCTCATGACGGGTGTACGGCCTGGTATCTGTATAGCCCAGTCAGGATGCGCTCTGTACAGGTCTGAGTCAGGGCTTATCATCTCGGGTTCCATCCATATGCCGAATTTCATACCGAGTTTGTTTACTTCATCTACCAGATATTTGAGGCCACCCTTTAGTTTGTTTTCGTTTACGTACCAGTCTCCCAAGGAGCTCGAATCATTGTCTCTGTGTCCAAACCAGCCATCGTCCATAACCAGGAGCTCGATGCCGAGCTGGCTCGCTTTTTGTGCGATGGATATCAGTTTTTCTGTATCAAAGTTGAAATATGTAGCCTCCCAGTTATTTATCAGGATGGGGCGCTTCATATCTTTGTAAGGACTCCTGATAAGGTGATTCCTATAAAGGTCATGGAAGTTTCTGCTCATTTTGCCGAGACCTGCATCTGAATAAACGCTGATCACTTCAGGAGTACAGAACTCCTCTCCCGCTTTCAGATTCCAGCAGAAGTCGACGGGACTGATGCCCATGGTTACCCTTACATTATCAAACTGCGAACGCTCTGCCTGTGCTATGAAGTTACCCGAGTATACAAAGCTGAAACCATAGACATCACCATAGTCTTCGTTTGCATCACTTGATAAAAGAGCGATGAAGGGATGCTCCTGATGGCTGGACTCTCCTCTGGTTGAGGATACATAATGCTTTCCGTATCCCAGATGCTCGCGGTCTATGTTGCGCTCCCTCGCCCATGTTCCATGCATGAATATGGTATCGTAGTCGTCTCCATAAAACTCATACGATGCCGAGAGGACTTTTGTCAGCTTTATGTTTTGATATTTTCCGGTGTTGCGTACCCTGACACTCCTGGCGATGGCATCAACATCTTCAAACACACTGTATGACAGGATTATCTCAAGACCGTTTGCACTGTCTTCTGCTGTAATCTCCAACGTATTACAAATGCTGTTTTGTTTATCGGATGATTGCTCTATGTTTTTATTTGTATTGGCAAATGTTGCCGGAAGTCCTGGCAGTTTGGGCTTTCCCGGCAGGATTTTATATGATTTATAATTTATGGATGTTGCTGAATATCCTTCTTCATTGATTACAGAAAATGCGTCATCCCTGTAGTCTCCGAGCCCATGTCCGGGGTACTCAAAAGGAGCACAGTCCATAAATGAGCCTCTGTCCCTGTTGTTTTTGGAAGGTACAAACGGAGGCTCTTCTATCCTCGCCAGATCGTCGATATTTTCGTCTGTCAGACGTCTGCCATAATAAAGATGCAGGATAAATCCCTCATCGTCAACTATGCGGAACATGTATGTAGTGTTGGGTGTATCAAGTTTGAAGGTTTTTGTTTTGTCGAGATATGTGATGGGCATATGTTTTCTCCTTCTTTCAATTTTATTCATACTACAATATGACTATATACAAAGACTCGACTGTAAGAACAACCAAGTCATAGCTCAGAATGACAAAATCATATTTAGTTAATATTATATACTATATATAGTATAAATACAAATATCTTTGTGAAATTTTGTTATTGTTAATTTATACTAAATTATGTATAATTAAAATCAGTGACCATTAACAAGGCATTCATGTAACAAATATAAAGGTTATATTATGATAAAGAAACTTTTTCAACAGATGATCATATCCCAGATTGTTTCTTCGATGGCTGTGACCCTGTGTCTGCTGGTCGACAGTATCATGATAGGACGGTTTCTGGGTGTTGATTCGATGGCAGCTTACGGACTGGCTAATCCTGTCCTGCTAATCTTCGCTGCTTTCGGAGCATTGCTCTCATCCGGTATCCAGGTGGTCTGCAGTAAGGCCATGGGTAACGGTGACGAGGAAAGCATACACAAGTATTACACCATATCCATTATCGTGGCTATTGTCTTTTCATTAATCGGTGTAGCTCTGGTTTTGATTTTTATAAATCCTCTGTGTGAGATGCTCGGTGCTGAACCGGGTACTGAGGTATTCAGACTGACCAAGGATTATTTGAAGGGATTTGTTTTCGGAGCTCCCGCATTTATCGCTGCACAGATGCTGGTCCCTTATCTGCAGATGGCAGGCCAGCGCTTAAGACTTGTGCTCGCGGTGCTCTGTATGACTATAGCCGATGTTGCTCTTGACCTGCTCAATGTTTATGTGTTTAAGCAGGAAATGTTCGGTATGGGACTTGCTTCGACAATCAGTTATTATATTGCTGTAGGCATCGGTGTCATTTATTTCTTAAGTAAGAAATGCATTTATAAATTCCAAAGGGCTCTGTTCAGTTTCAAATCCCTGGGCGAGATCGCTGCGGGCGGTGTACCTACCGTTATCAATCAGATAAGTTTGGTACTGCTTGTGTTTAGCGTAAACAAGGTTATGATGAAAACCGGCGGTAATCTGGCTGTGGCTGCTTATTCCATAGTTTCCACCATCGCAAATCTCGGATATTGTGTCGGTACAGGAGTATCAGAGGTTTCGCTGATGCTGGCCAGTATTTATCACACCGAGGAGGACGGGCATTCCTTAAGGGATATTTTCAAGGCTCAGACATTTTATTCGATCATACTCGGCGGAGCTACTACAGCTCTGTTGATGATATTTGCAAATCCGCTGGTAAGGCTTTTCCTTGATACGAACCCCGATGCCGAAAGCATGGCAATATGGGGTCTCAGAGTTTTTTCACTCTGCCTCATCCCCAGTACTTTGAATGCGGCATTTAAGAAGTATTACCAGGCAATCGGCAGGATTAAATTTTCGGAGACTATTTCCATCGCACAGAATTTCCTTTTCCCGGCTATAATAGTTATATTGTTTGGAAATCTTTTTGGCGAGAATGCTGTCTGGTGGTTTTATCTGATAGGCGAAACGCTGGCTCTTACTTATATCACAATTATGGTTATGCTGATAAGCAAAAAGCGTTTCTTTTCACTCGATAGTTTTATCTGCCTACCCTATGATTTCGGCAGCAAGCCCGAGGATACCATTGAGTTTGCTATATATGACAAGGCAGGTATAAATGCTGCTTCATCCGCCGCTTCCGTTTTCTGTGCTCAGAAAGGTCTTACTCGCAGGAAATGTATGTACACCGGTCTTTGTATCGAAGAGATGGGCAATAACATTATCGAGCATGGTTTTGAGGGTAACGGTAAAAACAGGATTGATATCAGACTTGTTAAGAAAAATGATTCCATGCTTATCCGTATCAGGGATAACTGCAAGGATTTTGATCCTGTAAAATACATGAAAATGAACCAGGAACAGATAGGTGATCCCGGCAGTCACATCGGTATCAGAATGACTTTGAAGATGGTTAAGAATGTGCAATATGTGAATTCCCTGGGACTCAACAATTTGTCATTGGAGATTTAGTTTTGGTTTTATATTCAAAAAAATCGAGGTCAGTTACACCTCGATTTTTTATATATCTGATTTTTCGTATCAGTCTATATTTTTTTCATCCTGATATTGATCATATACTCTGATCATCCACGGGATAAATGCATTTCTGAATTCGTCATAGTGTTCGGGATGCTCGGTACCGCAAGCGTTTATACGCAAATTGTCATCGAAACTGAAAGCAATCTGGAACCACTCTTCATTATTATAATCTTCTGCCGCTTTGTCATAATCATACCATTTGAGTATCTCGTAATCATCTATCATCTGTCTCACCGGAGTAAAGTCTATCTCCGAGTATGGTACATGCAGATAACAATGTCTCTCGCACTTCGGGAAATATCTCTCGCTATATGACTTTATCGTTATTTCGCAGTTATTCTCGCGGTATTTATCATCTATTATAAAGAAGTCGTATTCGTCCTTACCTGAGGTGCCGTGCTGTATGAAATGTACCATAATGGATGTCAGATTTCCGTTTATTCCTTTTGCAATGAGCTCAGCACGATTCTGTTCCAATACCTTTTCTTCCAAGGGTTTAAGTATCTCATACATATCAGATTTGAAATCAGCATATCGCACAGGAAATGCATTGCTTCCGGATGCCGACATTGATCCCCCGTCTTTAAATTTTATATTTACTGAAAAACCGTCTCCGTCAAGAACTTGGGGATTGTATTTATCATACCCGTCCCATTCTGCTATGCGCTGTTCTTTATATACTTTATACAGGCGGTCCAGGATTTCAGGCTCGCATTCCAGGATCATATCACCGAATTCCTCGTGCTGCATGGCTGTATATGTAAACATTACCTTGCTGTCTTTTTCCTCGACCTTATAAGAATAGCTGTTTGCGCCAATGCTCCCATTATAGTAGTATTCAAAACCCGAAATACCGCTCTCATTATCCTTGGCTCTGCTGCCCTTTCCGTTTGAGCCCTTTTCTCCCAAGCCTCCGCAGCCGGTAAGTAAAGATAGTATACTCATGAAAATGATTACCCCCATTATTGTTTTCTTCATTCTTATTTCCTCGAACATTATGTATGTGTTTTATATCCTATTGTTATGTTAAATGTGCTTCGTTTCCCTTATATCATAGCATTTTATAACATACATGTAAATTGCAAATCTTGCAGACCGACAAATTTTATTAAATTTACTAATCAAAAAAGGACCGGATATCTGTATTGCCGGATATCCGATCCTCTCATATTATTGTACATTAAATATCAGCTTCTGAGCTCAACCTCGAGTTTATTCTTGAGGTTCTTTAAGATTTTCTTTACGTAGCCGTCGATCATTTCACCGGTGAATTCTTCATCCTCGGGTACGAATCTTACGGTAAACGCCATGGACTTCTTGTCTTCGCCTATCTGCTTGCCTTCGTATACGTCGAAAAGTTTTACTTCCTTTACGTACTTGCAGGCTTCCTTGATGGCATCCTCTACTTCGCCACAGGTTACCTTCTTGTCCATAACGAGTGCAAGGTCTCTCAGTTCATCAGCGAACTTAGGTATAGGAGTGAACTTCGGTACTGTGCCGTAGTATGCACTGATCTTGTCGAGGTCGATCTCCATTACATACATTGCCTCTCTGGCATCGAGCTCGTCCATGATCTCGTAGGTTACTTTTCCTAAGTATCCTATCTCTTCCTCACCCAGATAGATGAATGCTGTCTGGTAAGGATGAAGGTAAGGCTTCTGTCCTTCCTTGAACTTGAACTCTAAACAGAAGGTCTCGGCTACTGTTTCTGCGATACCCTTTAATGTGAAGAAGCTCTCGTCCTTGCCAAATACACCTACACATAAAGTCTTCTTTTCATAAGGATACTCTGTAATGGGCAGTGCCTTCGGGAAGAAACGGTTTCCGATCTCATAAATCCTGCCGTCAAATCTGCCCTTCTTTTGGTTACGAGCCATAGCACGGATCATCTGAGCTGCTAAGGTTGTCCTCATGATGGAAAGGTCTTCGTTTATAGGATTAAGGATCTTTATTACATTTCTCTCAGGTGCATCTGCTGCGTATCCAAGGAGATCAAGGTCAGCAGGTGAGAAGAATGAATAATGGATGCCTTCTGATGCGCCTGTAGCACATAATGCCTTCTTTAACTTAAGCTCTGCCTTCTGTGTCTTATTCATACCACCGGCAGTTACCTTTGCTGTATCAAGGAATGTAGGTGTTACATGATCGTAACCGTACATTCTGATAACTTCCTCAGCGATATCGGGATAGGACTCCATGTCCTCTCTGTAAGCAGGTACCTGTATGGTCAGGTCATCACCGTTTATAACGGGTGAGAAATTAAGGTTCTTAAGGATTCTCTCGATATCAGCTGCGGGTACATCGATACCGAGTACCTTGTTTACCTTGCTGATCTTAGCCTTCATCTCAGTGGGCTCTACGGAGTTGCCGGATGTTACCTCTACATGTGTGGGAGATACTTTTCCGCATCCTAGCTCCTCTACTAAGTGAAGCGCTCTCTTCATAGCCATAACTGTTGAATATTCATCAACACCCTTTGCGAAACGTGCGCTGGAATCTGAGCTCTGTCCTAATGCTCTTGAGCTCTTTCTGATATTGTCACGAGCGAATTTTGCCGACTCAAATACAACTCCGCTTGTGGTATCTCTGATCTCGGAATTGAGACCGCCCATGATACCCGCAAGTGCTACGGGCTTTACGCCGTCACAGATTACAAGGTTTGAATTATTAAGTGCAAATTCTTTCTCATCCAGTGTCTGGATTTTCTCACCGTCTTTTGCACGTCTGACATTGATGGCATTTCCCTCAAGGTAATTCTCGTCGAATGCATGCATGGGCTGGCCGATTTCTTTTAATACATAGTTTGTGATATCTACGATGTTTGAAATAGCCTTGAGTCCTACAAGTGCAAGTCTTCTCTTCATCCATGCAGGTGACTCACCGATAGTTACATCAGATACGTAATGTCCGATATAACGAGGGCAAAGATCCTGTGCTTCTACTGTTACCTTGAAGCCGTCTTTTGCCTTTCCGTTTTCGGTATAGTTAAGTGCGGGTTCCTTTACAGGCTTTTCAAGTACTGCTGCTACTTCTCTGGCTAAGCCAAAGATGCTCTGGCAGTCAGGACGGTTTGCTGTAATGGATACGTCGAAAATATAATCATCAAGTCCTAAGATGGGCTTTACATCTGCACCGGGTGCTGCGTCATCGGGTAATACCAGAAGTCCGTTGTAGCCTGCGCCGGGATACATATCTTCTGTTACACCGAGCTCTGTACCTGAGCAGAGCATGCCGAATGACTCATAGCCGCGGAGCTTGCCCTTCTTTATGGTCATAACCCCTTCGATGGTCACATGGTCTTTTGCTGTAGCATAAACCTGAGCTCCCTCAAGTGCTACGGGGAATTTCTTGCCGGTACATACATTATCTGCACCACAGCAGATCTGCAGGTTTTCACCTGTGCCAACATTTACTTTACATACATGAAGGTGGGTCTCGGGGATGGGCTCGCACTCTACTACTTCGCCTACCACTACCTTAGAGATATCCTTACCTACCTCGTATTTTTCTTCAACTTCGAAACCACAGTCGAACATCTTCTTCTCGAGCTCATCCATGGTTACATCTATATCTACATAGTCTTTTAACCAACTAATGGGTACTAACATGTTTTTATCCTCCTAATTTTTTTCGATCACCGGGACGGTTCTCTGATTGATTTTTGTAACCTCCAAAGTCCCGATTATAAGGGCGTTTCCACAGATTGCATTTTCAATCACAGAACCGTCCCTCTGATTGATTTAGTCATCAAGCTGCTCAAGGACTCTAAGGTCTGACTCATAAAGCAACTTGATATTGTTTAT
>JAEEVK010000165.1 GCA_016287095.1 Lachnospiraceae bacterium | reverse complement strand
CATTACCAGAGTATGGGTATCAGACTGACGAAGCAAATACTCTATCTCGTGTACGCGGTATGCAGTATTTACAGTAACCAAAACTGCACCGATCTTGGTTGTTGCCCAGAATGTTATATACCACTGGGGTACATTTGTGGCCCAGATGGCTACATGGTCACCTTTTCTGACTCCCATGGCTATAAGCGATCTGGCAAAGGTATCCACATCATTTCTGAACTCTATATAAGTCCTGGTATAGTCCAGCTCTGTATATCTGAATGCGTACTGGTCAGGGAATTCCTTACACATACGGTCAAGGACATCCGGGAATGTACAGTCAATAAGTGTCTCCTTAGGCCATACGTATTTTCCTGTGTGAGTCTTGTTATCCTGAAGAAGCTCTTCCTTTTCCTGACGATACTCAGCCATATAATGAGCAAAGTGAGGGAAAGCTATACCTGCATTCTGAAGATTCTTATCCCAGCGCTTTACCCATTCTAATGAAGCATAACCGGAGTAGCCTATCTCTGCAAGTGATGCAAAGATACTCTTTAAAGGCATGTCGCCCTGTCCCATAAGCTTATACTTGGGCTTTCCGTCAACCATGACACTGTCTTTTACGTGCACATGCTTGATATAGCTGCCTATATTCTTAACAGTCTCCTCAGGGGATTCCTCCATGTATCTGTAGGGATGATGTATATCCCAAAGTACTGCAACTCTGGGGCTGCCTACCTTTTCTATAAGACGCTTCATACGCATAGTGTCGCTGTATACACCGTTTGTCTCAACAAGCAGGGTTATATTCTCATATTTTTCAACAATTGCGGCAAGCTCCTTTAATACTCCTGCCACATACTCGTCATCAACATCAGTAACCGGCTCGGGATCCCTATCTGCAAGCAGTCTGATGTAAGGAGTGTTCAGTTTGTCTGCAAGTTCTATATAGTCAGATACTTCCTTTATACATAGATCATGATTCTCTTCTTCCTTTAATACACAGCCTGTATCAAGGCAGGGAATTTCAAGGCGTAGCTCCTTTAGCTTTTTCTTGGTTGACTCAATCTTTGAGGGGCTGAATACATTAGCGTTAACGGCTGAGATTTCGTCTCCTATTCCGCGGATCTCGATACCGTCAAAGCCCAGGTCCTTTGCCATGGAGTAAATGTCTACCCATCCAAAATCCGGGGTTGCAATTGTAGAGAAACTGATTTTCATGATAACCTCCTATATAATACAAAAAGCGGCCCAGATCAATCTGTGCCGCTTATAAAAATACTGATTCATTTTGCGCATCACAAACCGACCTTACTCATGTTTATAAGTAAAGAGTAGGAGTAATAATAGGTTTGCGAGGCTAAGATTTCTCATTTTTATCTCCGAATATACTAAAAAGATATTTTTCAACGAACAAAAAGTATTATAGCCACTTGATAAAGCTTTGTCAATAAAAAATTAAATTTTTTCAAAAAATTCTAATTTCTGTTTTCTTAAAGTCAGTCAATGTACTTATGGGCTTTTTCTACCAGATCTTCCAGTGTATATGCCTTTCCTTTTAGGATTTCATCCTTTTCATCGACAAAGTCCATATAGGTATTCTTAAATTTATATATTTCATTCGTTTCCGGACAAAATGCTGTAAAACCCCTAAAGTTAGCCTTTTTCTCCCATGTGGTTGTACTCAGTACCAAGGCATTTAGCCCAATGTCCCCCCCATCATAGGTATAAAGAAATACCCTGTCTCTTTCAGGATCCTCTGCTTTCCCCAGATAAAGAGCTGAGTTCGAGCTATTATCAAGACCTTCAAATACCACCTTATTTAACTGCTTACCTGTTTGGACATCATATACTGAAATAATCCTGCTCTTTGTCCAGACTGCTACAACGTTATCTTCATTTAAGAAAAGAGTAGAAACAATCTCATCCCTGATTTCATCCAATTTGATGCTGTTGATCTCTTTTTTTAAAGATGCGTCATAAATCCTCATTACTGATCCATAGGATGATTTATCATCCGTGACTGTCATGAACCTTGGTTTGATGTCACTCATAAATATTGAAATATCATCCGGTCCAAAGGCTTCTTCCGTATCAATTACTACCGATTCACCCTTTCCTGTATCACAGATAAAAAATCCATCTATACTTTTTCTGTCTTTGGAAAGTGCAGAAAGCACGAGTCCCGAACCACCTATTTTCAGGATTCCCTTGTAAAAAATATCTCCTTTAAAACAGAAATATCTGTCAGTAGGGGCATTTACTGTAATTATTTCCCCATTTCCTATTGTATATCGAAGCTCGTGGTCAGGATTGAAATAATCTGAATCCTTCGTATCACACAATAAAGCACTAAGAACATTCCCGTCCGCAACCATTGAGCTTGCAGCTACCTTGCCCGAAATCGGTTTCCCGTCATCATTGACAAATACAGTCTCTTCCTTATTGGTTTCTAAATCATAAATAATGACATTCGAACCAGATGTTAAATAACTAAAATGTTTCCCATCGTGCCACAAAAGCGCGTTTCGTGCTAATGTCCCTATTGACTTTTTTATGCCTTCTGAGAGCTCAAGCTTATACTTAAATATATCTTCTCCGTTCTTTGCATCAATAATCCTAAGTGAAATATCCTCTTTGTCATTATATTGCCACAAAGCCATCCGGCCTTCAGATATATATTTCAGTGCAAAATCGTGTTGTATAGAGTCTTCGGACTCAGAGACTTCAAACCAGTCAACCGGCTTATATTCATAATCTTTATTCGGTTTTAAGATGTAAACGGTTTTTGCTTCCTTTCCAAAGCCTGAATCGGTCACTAATGCTTCTACAAGGTTCTCAGAGAGGGTAAGCCCCTTACCCCCTTCTAAATTTGTAACATAACCGGGTGTTATTGCCAACTGCCGTATCCTGGCTCTATCGCAGAAAGGTGCCAATGAAATCCCATTTTTCACCCAATATACGTTCTGGTATCCGTCATCGGTAAGCATTGCCAGACCGCCATATTTTGGACTAAGTCTCACAAAATTATATATTCTGGCATCGGAATTTCGAAATTCCATTACCATTTTTCCATTATCAAAACTGTATACAAATCCAAAGGATTCCACAGAATACAGCAGAAGATGTTCATCCCTTACAAAAGTAGTCTGATATTTGGAATAGCTTTCTCGTTTAGGTATCTGGAAACTTACACCCCGGTGTTTAACCGCAGTGTCTGCTTCTTCAGATTCGATATCTGTTTCCGGCCCATCAACTCCGTAAACAATATCCCTGAAGGTTCCGTCCCTTTCAGAATACTCCTCGGTCACGATGACACCGTCCCATCCGTCATAGTGTGCAAATACCAGCTTTTGTTCTTCCGGGTCATAACCCATTCCGATCACGAATGGATATTTCCCTTCCAGATCAAGTCCTTCACCCTTATGTTCAGTCCTAATTACTGAAATGCTTTCTTCTTCGATATCCACCTTAAAAAGACACGCACCCTCAGCACCGATTCCTACAGAATAGTAGCACATGGCATACAGAGTTTTTCCATCATCGGTAAATACTCCTGGACAATCTCCGAAACTGGTAATATATTCACCATCAAAGGCCTCCCCGACAATTATCTCTTTTTCACTTTCTCCGTTATTAGTATTTAATATAAGTAATTTTTCTACATCCTCCGGATCTGTACTAAAACTTCTCTTATACCAGACTGCAAGCTTGCTTTTATCCTTGTTAAAAACATAGAAATCTGCATAATCGATTGTACCAAGCTCCCTGCTCCATCGGATCATGCCATCCGAAAGTGACAATGCCGTCACCTTATCCTGTCCCATGCAGATAAGCAGTCCATACTCCTTTAGTTCTACCATGCGTTGTCTGTTTGTTACATGAAAAATATATTTCGTTCCCGTACTTGCCTTCCAGAAAAGCTGCCCATTTTCAGTAGAGAAACATCTCACATACCCGTTTTTATCCATGGTATAGAGCTTCTCACCATCCTCGGAAATCATGATGCCATCCACAGCACTTTCCTGCTCTATAGCAAATACTGTATGCAAATAGTTGTCGTACTGTCCTGCTCCAAGTGCCTGAGAAAGAAGGTATTCTGCCTGATCGTTGTATTTATTTCTTTCTTCTTCAAAATCTATTTCCTCACATGAATTAAGAGCATCTATAGAACTCTTAATCACCTTCTTTAGTTCACCATTTTCAAGATGAAGTTCTCCTTCACTTAATGATACTTCGGTACTTTCCTTTGCCAGTCTGTTCTTTTTCTCAGCCAGATCTTTGTATGCTATATCAAGATCTTTATTGGTCTTATCCAGCTCGTCATTGATTGTCTTTAGCTCTGCATTGGTCTTGTCAAGTTCTGCATTTTTACCTTCCAAAATAATATTTGCTGTATCCAGTTCTCTGTTTATCGTTTCCAGTTTTTCATTCTGTTCCTTGATCTTCTGATCCTTGATAAAAAGTGTTATGCCATACACAATTGCTACTGCTGCCAAAACACTGACCAGTGCCAGAATTCTATGAAGTCTCTGCCTTTTTTCCCTCTGCCAGAGTGCATCAAAAGGACACCCCATAATCGCAGCATAGAGTCGTACTATTTCCTTTTTCAGCCTGCCGGTGCTGTGTTCATGATTTACGCCTGTAAGGTTTGCTGCCAGTGGCTCTATGGTA
>JAEEVK010000044.1 GCA_016287095.1 Lachnospiraceae bacterium | reverse complement strand
GTCGGACAGGTGTGCAAGATAGTAGTGGATCTGGGCTTTCGGATCAGTATAATATATCTGCTGGTATCTATCCTTGACCTCATCTATCAGAGATGGAAATTCCATAAGGATATGATGATGACCAAACAGGAGATCAAGGACGAGTACAAACAGTCCGAAGGTGATCCCCAGATCAAGGGAAAGATCAGACAGAAGATGATGGAAGCTTCCCGCAGGCGTATGATGAAGGAACTGCCCAAGGCGGATGTTGTCATCACAAACCCTACGCATTATGCGGTAGCTATAAGGTATGAGCCCTCGGAGGTAGACGCACCGGTTGTCATCGCTAAAGGAGAAGGATATCTGGCGCAGCGTATCAAGGATGTTGCGAAGGAAAACTCAATCCATATAGTCGAAAACAAACCGCTTGCACGAATGCTTTACCACAATGTCGACATCGGCCAGGTCATTCCCCCGGAACTGTATCAGGCAGTGGCCGAAGTTCTCGCATTCGTATACCATTTACAGGGAAAGATTTAAACAGATAAAAATAAGCAGGGAAAGGAGGCCGCGGAATGTTAAAGAAAATACCGTTCAAGGATTTCGCCGTTGCATTATACATCGTCGCAGCGATCGTAATGCTCATCATTCCGATGCCGGCGCTCCTCCTTGATATTCTTCTTGCATTTGACTTTGCACTTTCAATGACGATCATGTTCGGGTGTATGTTTGCTCCCGAAGTTCTGGATATGAACTTCTTCCCGACCATGCTCCTCTTTACGACCGTATTCAGGATCGGTCTTAACGCTTCGTCGACAAGACTTATCCTTCGACAGGGATATGCCGGAAATGTCATTCAGACATTCGGTAATTTCGTCGGAGGCGGCGATCTTATCGTAGGTATCATCGTCTTTATAATTCTTATTATTGTCCAGTTCCTGGTAATCAACAAAGGTTCGGAGCGTGTATCCGAAGTAACCGCAAGATTCACACTCGATGCGATGCCCGGTAAACAGATGGCTATCGATGCAGACTTAAATACCGGTGCCATAACGGACGAAGAAGCCAGAAAAAGAAGAGAGAAAATACAGGAAGAATCCACATTCTTCGGTTCCATGGACGGTGCTACCAAGTACGTAAAAGGAGATGCGGTAGCAGGCCTTATCATAACACTGATAAACTTCGGCGGCGGTATCGCCATGGGCGTTACATCACAGGGACTGTCAGCAGGTGATGCACTTCAGAAATACGGAATGCTTACCATCGGTGACGGACTTGTAAGCTCGATGCCCTCACTTATGATATCACTGGCAACAGGTATGCTGGTAACCAAGGTATCAAAGGATTCGGATATCGGAGATATCCTCGTATCACAGCTGTTCTCCATCCCAAAAGTACTTTATATGGTTGGGGTAGCACTGATAGTTTTGGGACTTACACCCCTTCCTTCACTTATCTTTATCCCGTTCGGCGCAATGTTTTTGGCGGCTGGCAGGAGCATAGAAAAGAAGGTAAAGACAAAAGAAGTCGAAAAAGAAGTCACGACCGAGGAGACGGCAGCAGAAGAAATCAGGCGGCCGGAAAACGTTACACAGCTCCTGCAGGTCGATCAGATCGAACTGGAATTCGGTTATGGTATCATACCTTTGGCAGATGCCAACCAGGGTGGTGACCTGCTTGACCGTGTAGTACTTATCAGGCGTCAGATAGCACTTGAACTGGGCTGTGTAGTACCTACGATCAGACTTAGGGATAATATTCAGCTCAACCCTAACCAGTATGTAATAAAGATAAAGGGTGTACCGGTATCGGACGGCGAGATACTGTTTGACCACTATATGGCCATGAATCCCGGCTACGTAGAGGAAGAGATTACTGGTATACCTACATTTGAGCCATCATTCCATCTGCCGGCTATATGGATCACAGAAAGCCAGAGAGAGCGTGCCGAGTCATACGGCTATACCGTAGTAGATCCGCCTTCGATCATTGCAACACACCTTACAGAGGTTATAAGAAGGCATCTTGATGAACTGCTTACACGTCAGGATGTACAGAACCTCATCAACAATATCAAGGATGCAAACGATACCCTGGTATCCGAGCTTGTGCCTAAGCTCTTAGGAGTCGGAGAGATACAGAAGGTACTCCAGAACCTGCTTAGAGAAGGTATATCCATCAGGGATCTTGTTACGATATTTGAAACACTTGCGGATTATGCAACAACCACACATGATACGGATGTGCTTACCGAATATGTAAGACAGAGCCTGAAGCGTGCCATATCCACAAAGTACTTCCCTAAGGGAGAGAAGAATCTGGTAGTAACGCTTGATCCTAAGGTAGAGCAGGAGATAATGGCATCCGTAAAGACTACGGAACAGACCACATATATAAACTATGATCCTGAAAAGACCAGGAAGCTTATGGACTCCATAGAGGAGCAGGTAAAGACACTGGAGGATATGGGAAAGAATCCGATAATCATTACATCGCCCATAGTCAGGATGTATTTCAAGAGATTGTCCAGGGATTATTTCCCTGATTTAATAGTAATATCATATTCCGAAATTGATTCGGATGTAGAACTTCAGTCAGTTGGGATGGTGACGGTTAATTGATAATAAAAAAATTTCAAGGGAATACGGAAACAGAGGCTATCCTGCTCGCTAAAGACGAGCTGGGTAAGGAAGCCATTGTCACCAACGTGAAGGTGATAAAGCCGAAAGGACTTGCGCGTCTCTTTAAAAAGCCCATATATGAGATAACGGCGGCTCTTGACGAGACACCGCCAAAGACGGAGCTTTCAAGACGCGAGAGCATCAGGGCTATGTTTAAGGATAACCCCGAGATCATCCTTGATGACAAGGACGATTCAAAGGGACTTTTGGAAAAAGATAAATCCGATTCTTCTGTAGAAAATGCTAAGCAGCTTGAAGAACGTATTTCCAATATAGCAAGTCTGCTTGAAAAACAGATAAAAGCAGCAAAGGAAAATAAGATAGAGACCTCTGAAGACAAGGCTGAGGATAAAAAGGAAGAGAACAAGGAAGAAGATAATAAAAACGAGTGTCTTGCACTTGTAAAGGAACAGCTTCTTTCAAATGAGGTGGACGAAAAATATATCACCCAGCTCATAAGCGAGATAGAGCCAACCCTGAAAAAGGACGCTTCCATAGAAAACATGCTTTCCGGCATTTATCAAAAGATAGTTCTTAAGCTCGGAAAGACTGAGGTTATGGGTGTAACCAGCGGAAAAGCAAGGTTTGTGTTCTTTATCGGACCCACCGGTGTAGGAAAAACCACTACCATCGCAAAGCTTGCATCGAAGCTTAAACTTGACAGGAAACTGAATGTGGCACTGCTGACTTCAGATACATACAGGATAGCAGCTGTAGATCAGTTGAAAACCTACGCTGAGATATTAAATGTGCCGCTTAAGGTTGTATATTCCGACACAGAGCTAAAGGATGCCTACGAGGAAATGAAGAACTACGATATCGTGATGATCGATACCGCAGGACGTTCGCATCGTGACAAGCAGCAGAGAGAGGATATCGAAAAACTGATCAATGCCATCCCTGAGGAGCAGCGCGATATATTCCTGGTACTCAGCATTACCACAAAGTATAAGGATCTGATCAGGATTACCGAGGCATACTCGGAGATTACAAAGTACAGGCTTATATTTACTAAGCTTGATGAAACGGAAACCCTTGGAAATGTATTTAACGTGAAGCTTTTGACCGGAGCTCCGTTATCCTATGCAACCTTTGGACAGAAGGTTCCTAATGATATATCAAGGCTTGATGCACAGATGATCGCAAAACAGCTATTAGGAGGCAGTGATTAATGGATCAGGCCGAACAGCTGAGGCTCTTAGTCACCAAGCAGCAGGAACAGAAGAAAAAGGAACGCAAAACCTCAAGGGTAATAACGGTCACGAGCGGAAAGGGAGGAGTCGGAAAATCAACCCTTACCGTGAATTTAGCAATACACCTTTCCCGTTTAGGGAAAAAAGTAATAATACTCGATGCCGATTTCGGATTGGCAAATATTGAAGTAATGCTTGGCATCAGACCTGAGTATAATCTGGCGGACCTGATGTTCAGAGGAAAAGAATTAAAGGACATCATCATACAGGGACCGGAAGGTATAGGCTTTATATCCGGAGGCTCGGGTATACAGGAGCTCTCAAGACTTACAAGGGAGCAGGTGGTATACCTGGTACAGAAGCTTTACGAACTGGATGAGCTGGCAGATATAATCCTGGTAGACACCGGTGCCGGCATCTCTGACTCGGTACTAGAATTTGTATCCGCCAGCAATGAAGTACTGCTGGTTGCTACTCCGGAGCCCACATCCATAACGGATGCGTATGCATTGCTTAAAACATTAAACAGAAGAAACGGTTTTTCAAAAGACGATACGATTATCAGGATGGTTGCAAACCGTATAAAGACCAAGGAAGAGGGAGACGCACTCTACGAAAAGCTGAGTCTTGTAGTAGAAAAGTTTCTTAGTCTTAAGCTGGAGCTGGTAGGAGCCATACCCGATGATATCAACTGCGGAAAGGCTATTATGCAGCAGCAGCCCATAACCCTTGCTGAACCCCGTTCGGCCTCGGTAAAGGCTATACAGTCCATAGCCGAGAAGCTTGTATCGAGCACTTCGGAAACCGATAAAAAGGGTATCGCAGGACTTTTCAGCCGCTGGATGAAGAGTCTGTATAAAAAGAAGAAACCGCAACAGGATCAGGAGTCTGACAATCAGAAAAAGTAACCCGGAAGGATGACGACAATATGCTCAAAAACATATTAAAGGTCGGAGACCGTATAGAATTAAAAAGCATATATCAGGCCAGAATTACAGATACGGATGCAAAGGTCTATCAGAGCCAGGTACTCGATATTCTCGATGACTACAGAATGAACGTGGCTGTGCCGATAGAGTCCGGGCATCTTGTGCCTTTGGAGATAGGGAGCAGGTATGAACTGAGCTTCCTTACCAATAATGGTGTGTATATGTGCAAATGTGAGGTAAAAAACAGGCTTAAATCAAACAATGTTTTTTATCTTGTTTTGGACATTATCTCTGAATTCAAGCGTGACCAGCGCAGGCAGTATTTCCGACTTGAAAAGATCATACCGTTAAGCTACAGGGTTATAAGCGAGCTGGAGATGAGACTCCGGTACTATATGGAGAAAAAAGCATATAAGGATGACAGGGAAAAGAGGCTTGTCACCGAAAAACTCGAGCAGCTCGAAGGCATGAGCCTGGAAGGGACCATAGTAAATGTCAGCGGAGGCGGTCTTAAATTCAGTTCCTTTGAAAAGCATGAAAACGGTACCATGCTGATAGTAAAGTTCAGTCTCGACGAGGAAATAAATGTGGAAGCCGAGGCCAAGATCATCGGTATCAATGAAGTAATGAATCAAAAGGGAAAGATGGAATACCGTTGTGAGTTTAAAAAGATAAAGAAGGAAATAAGGGAAAATATAGTCAGATACATATTCAGCGAAGAAAGAAAACAGAGGCAGAAGGAAAACGGGTTAGCATGAATAAAAAAATATCAGGAAAAAATGACTCTGCACTCATGAGTAGCACACAATCTGATATAATGGAAAATGAGCATACAGACACAGCAGGTTTTGGCCCGATGTCATACATGCTGAAGAGGGAGTTTACCAAAATCCCTCATAAGACAGTTCCTTTGTCTTCCAAAAAGCTTGTAGCGATATGTGCATCCACCGGCGGACCGAATGCTTTGTCAAAGATTATCCCCAAGCTTCCGGCTGAGTTAAACGCTCCTATTATCATGGTGCAGCATATGCCCAGCGGTTTTACCGGTTCTATGGCCAAACGTCTCGATGAAAAATCAGAGATAAACGTAGCTGAGGCCGAGAATGGTATTAAACTGAAAAAAGGCTGTATGTATATCGCCAAAGGCGGAACGCATCTGAGTATTACAGGCCGCAAGAGCGGAATGTATATTTCACTGCTTGATACACCGCCGAGAAGCGGACTCAGGCCCTGTGCGGATATAATGTTCGAGTCTCTGATGAATGTGGAGCTTGATGAGATCATATGTGTGGTACTTACAGGCATGGGGTCAGACGGGACTAGAGGCATAGGGGAATTGTGCGAGAAGAAAAATGTATATGTTATAGCTCAGGATGAGAAGACCAGCGCGGTAGATGGGATGCCGGGCATGGTAAGAAAGGCAGGGCTTGCAGATGAGGTACTGCCGGTCGACTCCATTGCTGATGCTATTGTCAGGGTCACGGGTATTAGAATATCCACAGACTAAAAGAGGAGGAATCTGATGGACGTTAGCCAATATCTGGAGGTATTTATTGAAGAAGCCAAAGAGCATCTACAGGCATTAAATGAGCATTTGCTTATTTTGGAAAAAGAGCCTGAGAACGAAAATACCATTAATGAAATATTCCGAGCTGCTCATTCCCTAAAGGGTATGGCAGGTACCATGGGTTATAAGAGAATGCAGAAGCTGACCCATGATATGGAGAATGTTTTCCAGGAGATCAGAAGCGGAAAGATGAAGGTCAGGCCGGAACTTACCGACTGCCTTTTTGAAGGTCTTGATGCTCTTCAGGAATATGTGGATAATATTATAAATACACAGGATGAGGGGACGAATGACAATCAGCCCCTTATTGACACGCTTGCACATGAGCTTGAAGTGGGATTAAAGGGTGATGCCGCAGCTGCCGCACCTGCACCCGAAGTTAAAGCAGAGACAGCACCTGCGCCAGAGCCTGCAGCAGCTCCGAAGGCAAGCAGCGTAGTTTACGCCGACCATGAAAAAATGGCCATAAAGGAGGCTGCAGCACAAGGACTTACCACATATGAAATACATGTGGATCTGCAGGAGTCCTGTCTGCTCAAAGCAGCCAGAGCATACCTGGTATTTAAGGCAGTGGAGGAGTTTGGCGAGATCATCAAATCCGTACCCGATGCCCAGATGATAGAGGACGAGAAGTTTGACTTAAGCTTTGTGGTATGTGTACTGTCAAAAGCCACTCCCGAAGATTTAAGAAAGCGTGTGCTTAATGTTTCGGAAGTAAAGGAAGTTACGGTTGAAAAAGTGACCTTTGACAATGTTCAGGTTGCTGAGACTGCCGAGACAGAAAAGAAGGAAGAGGAGAAAAAGCCTGTACCCCAGGCTCCTACCGCTTCAGCAGCAGCTACAGCATCCACACAGAAGCCTGCCGGCCAGACCACACAAAAGAAGGCTGTGGTTAACCGTTCGGTTCGTGTGGATATAGAAAAACTTGATGATCTGATGAATCTTGTCAGCGAGCTGATCATAGCAAAAAACGGACTTGCATCAATTTCTCCCGATGATTATGCAGGAAAAGAAAAACGCAGTGCGTTTAACGAGCAGATAGAATATCTTGAAAGAATAACCGGTAACATCCACCAGAGTGTTATGAAGGTCAGGATGGTGCCTATCGAAAGTGTTGTAAACCGTTTCCCGAGAATGATAAGGGATCTTTCCAAAAAGCTTGATAAGCCCATGGAGCTTTACATGTCAGGTGAGGAAACAGAGCTTGACCGTACGGTTATCGATGAAATCGGCGATCCTCTGATGCATATCCTTCGTAACTCTGCCGATCACGGCTTAGAGAGTGCCGAGGTCAGAAAGAGCCTGGGTAAGCCTGAGGTTGGTTCGATTTTCCTCAATGCATACCAGGAAGGAAACAGCGTAGTTATCGAATGTAGTGATGACGGTGGCGGAATTAATACCGAAAAGGTAAAGGCAAAGGCTATCGAAAAAGGTACCATTACCGAAGAGCAGGCAGAAACTATGACAGAAAAGGATTTCATCGACCTGCTGTTTAAGCCCAGCTTCTCTACAGCCGATAAGATTTCGGACGTTTCGGGACGTGGTGTAGGCCTTGATGTTGTTAAATCCAAGATTGAATCCTTAAGCGGTACCGTAGAGTGCAGGACCGCATTGGGACAGGGTACCACCTTTACCATCAGGCTTCCTTTGACACTTGCGATCATCCAGTCACTGATGGTTATCATAGGTGATGAGAAATATGCGATACCTTTGGGCAGCATAGATACAATCGAGGATATCCCGATAGAAGAGATAAAGAAAGTAGAAAAGAAAGAGGTTGTAAACTTAAGAGGCAGCGTTATACCTCTTGTGCGCATGGCGGATATACTTGAAGTACCCGTTAAGAAGCCTGAGAAGAATACCGTGACCATGGTCGTGGTAGCCAAGGGAGAAAAGAAGGCAGGCCTCATAGTGGACGACCTTATAGGACAGCTGGAAATAGTTATCAAGTCCATAGGAAAATATATCAATAACTCTAAGATAATCAGCGGGGCTACGGTACTTGGTGATGGAGAGATTGCACTTATCCTTGACGCAAATGCTTTAGTATAAGTCAAAAGGAGGAAAATATGGCAGACGGCACTGATGTAAGTAATGTTGTTGAATCAAAGCAGTATATAGATGTTATGATCAATAACGAGCAGTACGGAATAGACATAAATTTCATAGATAATATAGTCAGAATGCAGCGTATCACTCGAGTACCCAAGGCACAGGACTATTTCCCGGGAGTTATTAACCTTCGCGGTGAGATAATCCCCGTCATGAGCTTAAGACGCAGGTTTGGGTTTGAGGATGATGTTTTTACTCCCAAAACAAGGATACTAATCTTAAAGCCTGAGCCTCAGGCCAGCATTGGCTTTATAGTTGATGAGGTAAAGGAAGTTATTAATATCAAAGAAGAAGAAATAGACAGGGTTGTTACCTCAGATGATAAGAATACTTTTATTGCCGGAGTAGGAAAACATACAAAAGGACTGGTATCCATATTAAATATTTCAGCAGTCCTGCAGGATAAAGAGCAGGATTAACCATGTGAAAGGGGATGACTATATGCCCGATAGAAAAATAGAAGAACTTTCGGAGTTAGAGTTTGATGTTTTAAAAGAAATATCAAATATCGGAACAGGAAATGCCGCTACAGCGATCTCAACCATGCTGGGCGGACAGGTAGGAATAGAAGTCCCTGTAATAAAATTCCTTAACTTTTCAGAGCTTAGTGAGATAATAGGCGGAGCTGAAAATGAAGTGATCGGAATACTGGTAACTTTAAATGAAGATATAGACGGAATGATGATGTTTGTTATGGATACGCATTCTGCCACCATTGTCGTAAACCACCTCTTGATGAAGGAAAACGAGGAAGAAAAGCTGGAGTGCAATGATATGGTTAAATCTGCACTTGCAGAATTCGGAAACATAGTTGCAGGTTCGTATCTTTCGGCTGTTGCCAAACTCACTGGACTTGTATGTTCACCGAGTGTACCGGCACTGTCACATGATATGGCAGGTGCGGTACTGTCCGTACCGGCTATAGAGTTTGGAAAGGTAAGCGATAAAGTACTTCTTATACAATCGGTATTTGAATATAACAATAAAAAGGCAGAGGGTTTCTTTATCCTTGTGCCGACACTCAGAGCATTTGACACGATTTTCGAGAAACTAGGACTATAAAAGGGAAAAAGATGGGCAAACTGATACGGGTCGGCATGGCCGACATGAACATCTGCAGAGCTCCCGACAGGATTACTACCCTGGGACTCGGGTCGTGTGTGGGACTGGTACTTTTTGATATTAAAACATCTGTCTGTGGAATGCTGCATGTTATGCTCCCTGACAGTTCGATATCAAAAAAGACAGATAACCCTGCAAAGTTTGCAGATACGGGAGTGGATAAATTAATAGAAGAGTTAAGGAAAAACGGAGTTCCGTCCCGGTCTCTTATGGCTAAGATGGCAGGGGGGGCCAGAATGTTCGCTTTTCAGGGAGGCGGAGATTTCCTGAAAATCGGAGAGCGCAATGCGGAAGCCGTAAAAACCATACTCGATAAGAAAGGTATTCCGATAATAGCCTCGGATTGCGGAGGGACATACGGAAGGACCATAGAATTTGATCCGGTGACATACAGGCTCCATATCAGAGCCATCGGTAAACCGGAAAAAGCAATCTGACAAAGGAGTTATGTGGTGAAGGACAAGCCGATAGTTATTATTATCACACTTACAGCAGGACTTATAGCATGTGTATGCTGTATCTTAAATCATGCGGGACTGCTGGCTACACTCCTTACTGTTCTCATTTCCCTGATCGTATTTTTGATCATCGGGCAGATAGTAAATTCTATATTTGCGAAGCAAAACAAGGAAGCAGAAAAAAGATTAAAGGATGAGAAACAGAAACTGGAAGAAGAGGCCTTGAAGGAGCGGATAAAGGAAGAAGAGGAAAACGAGAGTAAGTCAAAAGAGGAATCCGACAGTAAATGATAGTTATAGGGGGATTATCAAATGGCAGTAGTGGACAGAGACAAACTTTGGAGCGACTATTCCAAACAAAAGACTCCTGAGCTCAGGGAAAAACTGATCATTGAATACTCGGGGCTGGTAAAGATAGTTGCGGGTAAACTCAGCATGTATTTCGGCTATAATGTTGAGTACGACGACATGGTAGGTTATGGCGTTTTCGGACTTATTGATGCCATAGATAAGTTTGATTACGGTAAGGGTATTAAGTTTGAGACATATGCATCTCTCAGGATCAGAGGAGAAATCCTTGACCAGATAAGACGTATGGACTGGATACCCAGGACTGTCAGACAAAAGCAGAAACAGCTTGATATGGCTTACAGGAAGATCGAGGAAAGAACCGGAAAGCTGGCAACCGATGAGGAGCTGGCAGAAGAACTCGGCATATCCATGGATGATCTTATGGATATGCAGAATGAGACCAAGGTCAGCAATATCATCTCACTTGACGAGTATATGGAGCAGGGAGATTCCAAGGTAGAGCCTGTTGAGACAAAGGATTATCTGCAGCCGGACAAGGTTGTGGAAAAGGATGAACTCAAAAAACTGCTTATGGAAGTCCTGGAAACACTTACCGATAAGGAAAAGAAGGTAGTACTGCTATATTATTATGAGGACATGACCTTGAAAGAAATAGCAAATGTCATGGATGTTTCCGAGTCCAGGGTTTCCCAGTTACATTCAAAAGCTCTCGTAAAGATGAAACAGAGACTTGGCAACAACATGAAACTGTTTTTAGGATAAAGATCATTTAGAGGATAAGGAAAGGAGAAACAGCATTGACTAATGGCTATTTCCGATTAGAGGTCAGAAATGACGGAACATATCTGATAGTATATCCTCCTGAGCCGGGCGGGTCACTGTGCGACCCAAATGAAGTACTGAATTATCTGGATATTTACAATGTGGCTTATGATAAGATAGCCATATATAATCTTTTTAGGAATCTGACAAGTCAGAAAGAACTGCGCATCTCTGTTACAAAGGTATCGGCTTTTGATGAGACCATGGATTTTGAAATAGGAGAAAACTTTTCTTCTGTTACTGCAAGGTTTTATCCTGAGGTTGAGGGCGGGAAAAAACTCTCTAAGGATGAAATTATCTGGCTGCTCAACAAAAGGGGTATTAAGTCAGGTATCAGGGAGGATGTAATAGATCAGTTTTTACTTGAAAGATTTTACTGTACTTCTTATGTTATAGCTGAGGCTCAGCCTCCTGTTGAGGGTTCTGATGCAAAGATAGAATATTTTTTCAATACCGATCTGACAAAGAAACCTAAGATGAATGAGGACGGCTCAGTTGATTTCCATCAATTGGACAACTTAAGTAAGGTTGAAAAGGATCAGGTTCTGGCAGTACTTACTCCCGCAGTTCATGGTAAACCGGGAGTTGATGTATTGGGCAGACCTATCCAGCCCAGGAAAGTAAATGTACTGTTCCTTAAGCAGTCGAAAAATGCCAGACTTTCACCGGACGGACTCCAGCTCATCAGTAATGTTAACGGACATGCCGTAGTAACTGATAAGCAGGTATTTGTTTCCGATACTTATGAAATCCCGGGAAATGTGGATGTGGCAACAGGCGATGTTGAATACAACGGTACCGTTAAGATTGCCGGAAATGTAAATTCGGGTTACAAGGTACATGCCGACGGGGATGTCATAGTGGAAGGCATAGTAGAGGGTGCCGAGATCATAGCCGGCGGTCAGATAGTATTAAAGCGCGGTATACAGGGTATGAGTAAGGGAATCCTTAATGCCGGTGCAAATATTGTTGCGAAATTTATCGAGAGTGCAGAAGTCAGGGCCGGCGGATTTATTCAGACTGAGTCCATTATGCACAGTAAGGTTACGGCAGGCTCGGAGATAATAGTCAGGGGTAAAAAAGGCTTTATCACCGGTGGCGTTATCCGGGCAGGCAAGTACATCGAAGCCAAGACCGCAGGTTCTGTCATGGGGACGACAACCATTATTGAAGTCGGTGAAAACATGAATCTCGTAGAGGAAGAAAGAGAACTCTTAAATGAAAAAAGAAACCTTCGCGAGAACATTGATAAGTCCGAAAAGATACTGTTCTTTATTTCTAAAAAGATAAAGGACCGTGAACAGCTGCCAAAGGAAAAGATACTCCAGTTCCAACAGCTCTCTGTCAGCAATAAGGAATTTAAAAAGCGTATAGAGGAGATTAACGCAAGACTGGAAGAACTCGATATTATGCTTGAAAATTCTACCAAGGGCTATGTGCTGGTTGATGATGTTATTTATCCCGGATGTAAGGTGACGATATCAAATATTTCCACATACATCAGGGCCGAAACCAAGCATTGCAGGCTGATAAGGGATGGAGCGGATATAAGGGTCACTGCGTACAAGTAATGTTCCAAGATTGGAGGTGCATATTATGATTACACCTATAGAGATGTACACAATGGTACCAAAATCACAGGAAGCATCCATGGTTCACAGCGCCGCAAATGCCAAGCAGGTTGCACAGCAGCAGAGCGGTATGCAAGAGATAGCGCATGAAGCCAGGGTGCATGAACAACAGGTAGTACAGACTACTTCGGCCGAAAATCCGGAGTACAGGTACGATGCAAAGGAAAAGGGAAACGGAAGTTACTCTGAAAAAGAGAAAAAAAAGAAAAAGAAGGAAAATGAGTCAGAGCAAAATGAAAACGGAGCTGATAGCAGCACACATCATGGCTTTGACATAAGGATTTGAGATTATGAGCGCATTAGAAATCGCATTGCTAATTTTTGGTTTGATACTTATTATCGTCAGCTTTTTCCTGGTAGATAAAAACCAGGGTGCGACTGAGAACACGGTTCCGGTACCTGATATGAAACAGCTGAATGTCATAAGCGAAAGAGCTATCAGGGATATGAATACAAACGCCAATAAGCTTTTAGAGAGTACCCAGGATCAGCTGGAGGAAATCTCGAACGATAAGATCATGGCGGTAAATGAATATTCCGATCAGGTCCTTGCAAAGATTGACACAAATCATAAGGAAACGGTATTCCTTTATCAGATGCTTCAGGATAAGGAAAAGGAACTCAAAGAAACAGTAAACAGGATAGAATCACTTCGTATAGAACTGGAAAAGCAGGGCATGGGCGGCAGCGGTGCGGCTGTATCGAGCCAGGCTGCTCCTGTGGTTTCAGAAGATGCGCCACGTAAGCTTGATATAGGTATGGAGGATTTTAGTTTCGACGATGACAATGATCCTGAGCCTATGGAAGATGACAAAAATTTGAAGAAGATGAAATCCAAGGACCGTGCAAAGCAGAGGATTTCATATGTTTCAAATGATGTGAAGCAGGATATGAAAAAGAATGCTCCCGAAAAAAACGAGAAAACAAATGAGGTCATTAATCTGTACAAGAAGAACAAATCCGTTCTTGAAATCTCTAAGCTCCTTAACATGGGACAGGGAGAGGTTAAACTGATTATTGAGCTGTATTGTAAATAAGAAATATAACATTTGGGAGACATATATAAAATGAAACTGAAATACTACATGAGAGGTGTCGGGATAGGAATACTGTTTACACTTTTCGTTTTTGTTGTGATCATTATTCCTAATCTTGAACTGAAAAATAAAATAGATACAAGTACTGAAGCAACCAATGATCAGAGTTCAAATGACAACATTGGAAAACTGGTAGGTCCTGATGCTACCACACCCAAGCCTACCGAGGAGACCAAGGCTACTGAGGCTGTGACTCCTACTGAGGATGTAACTGCAACTCCTGAAGCTACACCTACAGAAACAGTTACACCTACTGAAGAGGCTACTCCTACACCTACGGCTACACCCGAACCCACAGCAACAGCGACACCGGAGCCCACGGCTACAGCAACACCCGTGCCTACGGCAACACCAGCTCCTACAGCAACACCTGAGCCTACACCTACTCCCAAGCCTACGGCAACACCTGCTCCTACAGCAACACCGGAGCCTACAGCTACTCCTAAGCCCACGGCTACACCAGCTCCTACAGCAACACCTGAGCCCACGGCCACACCTAAGCCTACAAAGGCACCGGAGAAGCCTACTGCTACTCCTGAGCCCACTCCTACAGAGAAGCCCGGAAAGGTGAAAGCAGTAACGATTACCATTACAAAGGGTATGACTTCAGAGCTGTTTGCAAAGGCATGTGAAGAAGCAGGAGTAATAGACGACAGAAACGATTTCAATAAATACCTGCTTGACAGCGGATATGCATATCAGCTTCAGATTGGCGAGTTCAAGCTTAAGAAGGGCATGAGTTACGAAGAAATAGCCAAGAAATGCAGTACCTGGTAAAGGGATAATTTTATGGGTTTTTCTAAACGAAAAAAAGTAGCCATTTTCATCTGTGGCAGTACATCTGACTATCAGGTTAACATAGTCAGCCATCTAACGGATGAAATGGCCAAAAACGGATATTATTCATTGGTCTATAACTGGTTCGGAGGATACGGTAATACCGAGGATTTTGAGGCAGGTGAAGTTAATGCGGCCTTTTTGCCCGAGTATGGAGATTATGACGGTATTTTCCTTTGCCTTGATACATTCAGTAACCCGGATGCAGCCGAAGAAGTATTAAATATGGTAAAAAAGAACAGCCACTGCCCGGTTATAAGCATCAGGCGAGAGGCTGATAATTACCATACCGTCCTTATAGATGATGAAAATGCTATGGAATGCATGATCAGGCACTTAATAGATCATCATCATTTTAAGGATCTGTTTTATGTGAGCGGTATAGAAGGACATCCCGATGCTGTTAAGAGACTTGCCTGTGTTAAAAGGGTATTGACCGAATATGGTATGGTACTTAAGGATGAGGATATCGTACATGGTGACTTTTGGCGTAATCAGGGTGATATGATAGTAGAAACCATCCTGGAAAGACGTAAAGGCAAATTGCCCGAGGCTATAGTCTGTGCTAATGACTATATGGCAATCGCAGTTTGTCATTCTCTGCAGAAGAGAGGGTTTGAGATTCCGCGGGATGTTGTGGTGACCGGCTTTGACGATATCGATGAAGTCAGGTATACCATTCCTTCCATATCATCCGTCAGGATTGATATTAAAGAAATGGCTTTAAGTGCTGCCAAGATGTTTTTCTCGCTTAGAGATGGGCAAAAAACAGAGAAATATGATTATGTCCCTGCTGTTATGGTACCCAGACAAAGCTGTGGATGTGCAGAAAGCTCGAATAAATCTCTGACAGATGCGGTACGCAATTATTTCTCAGCATGGACAACGCAGAGACATGAGTACTTTGAATGCTGTTTTTTGAGCCTTGATACCGGAGTTGCACAGAATTTTGAAGAACTGAATTATTATCTGTCTAAGTATATAGAGACAAATGCAGATTATCAGGATTTCTTTGTGGTGATAAACGATTATCCATGGGAAAGTATAGAAAACGAAGAAATGCGCGGATACACTGAAAATATGCATGTGAGGACGGCATTCATTAATAAAGAACTCCAGAAAAAAGTGGATATAGTCATACCTAAAAGAGAACTGCTGCCCGATGAATTTATAAGCGATGAGCCAAAAGCCTACTTTATAATACCACTCCATTTCCAGGGTGCCAGCTTTGGATACACTATGATAGACTTTTATCCGGGCGGGATAATATCCGGATTTTATGAGTTTATGCATATTTCCATTTGTAATGCTATGGAACATATGAGAGCAGGAAAGAGAAATGCGGCTCTTATCGACAAGCTTTCGACGATGTACATTACCGATGTTCTTACAGGACTTAAAAACCGACACGGCTTTGAACTGGAAACACATCGTATGTACAACATAATACAGACAGAGCACAGGACCATGGTTATCATAGGCATCGATATGGATGGGCTTAAGGTTATAAATGATAAATATGGACATCCTGAAGGAGATTTTGCTCTGTGTACTCTGGCTGATGCTATAAGGGAGGCCTCATTCAGTGACGAGATAGGCTTCAGAGTAGGCGGTGATGAATTCCAGGTACTGGCACTTGATTATTCCGAAAACTCGGTTGCCAAATTCTTAAAGCGTTTTGCCGGATATCTTGAAGAGTTTAATAAAACCTCAAAAAAGCCATATAATGTACGCGCCAGCTACGGATATTGCATATGCACGCCAAACGCCGGCATAACATTGACCGAGTGGCTTACCAAGTCCGACGACCGGATGTACGAAATGAAGGAAAGCAACAGAGCAACCAGGAAAATATTGAAATAAAGAACCGTTTACACAATCGGTATTGAAAGACAGGGACACGTTCTCTGTCTTTTTTTGTTTCGGGCACGGAAGCATTCATTTATAAAAATAATATAAAAAATATATGATGTTATATAACATTATATTGACAAAGAATTTTAATTCTTTATAATTTTACTTGTGTTAATTAATCAGACGGAATTCTGTATCGGATTCCGGCAGTGACGTCCTTTTCAAGGACTGCCATAGGCAATACATATTATACGAGGAGAAAAAACTAAGAAGGAGACGCTCATGGGAAAGTATTTTGGAACAGATGGATTCAGAGGAAAAGCAGGAAAGGTTTTAAGAGCAGAGCATGCATTTAAAACAGGTCAGTTTTTAGGTTGGTATTACAAGAACAAGCATAACGGAGAGCCTGCAAAGATTGTTATAGGAAAGGATACCAGAAGATCTTCCTATATGTATGAAAATGCACTTGCAGCAGGTATCACATCCACTGGTTCGGATGCATATCTCCTGCATGTAACCACTACTCCCTGTGTCAGCTATATCACCCGTACAGAGGGTTTTGACTGTGGAGTTATGATATCTGCATCACACAATCCTTATTTTGATAACGGTATCAAGCTTATGAACAGCGAAGGCGAGAAGATGGATGACGATCTTCAGAATGAACTTGAGAAGTTCATAGACGGAGAGCCTGCAGAGCTTGAGAATGCAGTAGATGATGCTATCGGACGCACTATAGATTTCTATACCGGCAGAAACCGTTATATCGGATACCTTACCGGACTTGCAACACGTTCATTTGAAAACTATAAGATAGCTCTTGACTGCTCAAACGGTGCATCATGGATGATCGGACCCGCTGTATTCAACGCACTCGGAGCAAAGACCTATGTTATAAATGATACTCCCGACGGACTTAATATAAACATGAACTGCGGTTCAACCCATATGGAGTCACTTAAGGCATATGTAAAGGAAAACAAGATGGATGTCGGATTTGCATTCGACGGAGATGCCGACAGATGTCTTGCAGTAGATGAAAACGGTGAAGAGGTTAACGGCGACAAGATAATGTACATCTGCTCAAAGTGGATGAAGAAGAATGGCCTGCTTCCTTCAAATACTGTAGTAACCACCATTATGTCAAACTTCGGTCTGTACAAGGCACTTGACAAGGAGGGCATCGAGTACGAGAAGACAGCGGTTGGCGACAGATATGTTTATGAAAACATGAAAGAGTTCGATCATATGATCGGCGGTGAGCAGTCCGGACATGTTATATTCCGTAAATACGCTCATACCGGTGACGGTCTTATCACAGCTATCATGCTTATGTCAGTACTTATCGACACCAAGCTTCCTCTTTCGGCACTTGCTGCAGGCTGCCAGATGTTCCCGCAGGTATTAAAGAACGTAGAGGTAGATGACAAGGACGACACCTTAAACGACGAAGCAGTTAAGGCAGCAGTAGAGAAGGCTACAGCCGATCTTGGAGATGACGGCCGCGTACTTCTCAGAAAATCAGGTACAGAGCCTGTACTCCGTGTTATGTCAGAAGCAGGAACCATAGAAGAGTGCGAGAAGCAGGTTGATGCTATAATTGAATCCATGAAGGTATCAGGACATCTGCAGAAGATTAGATAATATATGGAAAAAAAACAGAATGACTCAAAACTTAATAGCGACGCTTCCAAGCCTCTGTATGAGCAGCTGATGCAAAAGATAAAAAACAGCATCAGTAACGGAGAACTTCAGGTAGGAACACGTATCCCTGCGGAACAGGAGATGTGCTCTTCATACGGAGTTAGCCGTATCACTGTCAGAAAAGCGATCACAGAGCTTGAAAAACAGGGTATTCTGGAGAAAAAGCAGGGAAAGGGCACATTCGTCACAGTGCCTGCCATCAGGAGAAAACTCCATGAAGTAAACAGTTTTCATGATACGTGCAGGATGAACGGCAAAAAGCCTTCAACCAAGGTACTTGATCAGAAAACAATCCCATCCTCCTCGATAGATGAGGAAGAGCTTGGAGTGGCACCCGGCAGCAGAGTAGTGGAAACCATCCGAATACACTATGCTGACGGAGTACCGGTTATCTTAGAGGAAAACCACTTTTCCATGGCATATTCTTACCTGCTTGAAAGTGATTTAAACGGCTCTCTGTACAATTTGCTTGAGGAATGCGGTACAGAGCCGGCCCAGGCAACACATGTCATATCACTGAAAAAAGCATCACCGAATGTCGCAAGACTATTAAAGGTGGAGCCGGAGACGGCAGTTATGTTCCTGCATGAAGTGATATATGACAAAAAGGGGCGCCCCCTCCACACATCAAGGCAGTACATAAGGGGCGATATTTTCGCATTCCGACTTTAAAAAATACGTTGATAAAATGAAGAAAAGAGGAAAAAACAATGAAGGTAATCATCCAGGAAAACTACGAGAAAATGAGTAAGTGGGCAGCTGAGTACATCATCAAGGCTATCAACAACCACAAAGAGAACAGACCCTTTATCTTAGGCCTTCCTACAGGTTCATCACCCATCGGTGTATACAAGAATCTTGTAGAGGCTAACAAAGCAGGCCGTGTTACTTTTAAGAATGTTGTAACCTTCAACATGGATGAGTATGTAGGACTTCCTAAGGAGCATCATGAGAGCTACTGGTATTTCATGCATGACAATCTTTTTAACCATATTGATATCCCGAGAGAGAATATCAATATCTTAAACGGATTGGCTGAAGATCCTGAGGCAGAGTGCGCAAGATATGAAGAGAAGATCAAGTCCTACGGCGGCATCGACCTCTTTATGGGTGGCTGCGGTGTAGACGGACATATCGCATTCAACGAGCCCTTCACATCACTCAATTCCCGTACAGGCGTTAGAGATCTTACAGAGGATACCCGTATAGTAAACTCCAGATTCTTTGACAATGATCCTAACCAGGTTCCTGCAAAAGCATTATCTGTTGGTGTTGGTACAGTTACCGATTCTAAGGAAGTTATGATCCTGATCAACGGCCATAATAAGGCTAGAGCTTTAGCAGCAGTAGTAGAGGGCGGAGTATCACAGATGTGGACATTAAGTGCACTTCAGCTCCATAATAATGCTATTATTGCATGCGATGAGCAGGCATGTGGAGAATTAAAAGTAGATACTTATAAATATTTCCTTGACATTTATAGGGGAGAGAGGTTATAGTATAGTGCAAATGCAACTATAAGCATTAGCACAGATAACTTTATCACCAGTTAGAAAACACTGTGGGGCAGGGGTTGCATAAAGCATTCCCTGCCTTTTACGATTTCACCTTTATGGGAAGTATGTTACAGTGTGAGTATACAAAGAAAGGACAACAAAATGGCAACAGAAGAAAAAAAGCAGGCTGATCAGCAGGACAGTAAGCTAAAGGCATTTCTGAAAAAGCAGAACATCAATATTTCTGCAAAAACGTATTTCGTTGACGCAATGAGTGCTATGGCACAAGGACTATTCGCTTCATTGCTTGTAGGAACCATCATAGGAACATTGGGTCAACAGCTAAAATTTGACTTTCTTGTGGACATGGGAAACTATGCAAAGGCGATGGCAGGTCCGGCCATGGCAGTAGCTATAGCATATGCTCTTAAGGCATCACCCCTTGTTTTATTCTCAATGCTTGCAGTAGGACATGCTGCAAATACATTGGGTGGGGCAGGCGGTCCGCTGGCAGTATTTTTTATAGCAATCATTTCTACTGAACTTGGAAAACTTGTCTCTAAGCAGACAAAAATAGATATATTGGTAACTCCACTTGTAGCCATAGGTTCAGGCGTATCACTTTCAGTAGCTACAGCACCGACTATCGGTGATGCAGCCAATTCAATAGGTGAGATCATAAAGTGGGCTACCGATCAGCAGCCTTTCCTTATGGGTATAGTTGTTTCTGTAGTAGTTGGTATGGTTCTTACGCTTCCTATCAGTTCGGCAGCTATATGTATGGCATTAAGCCTTGACGGACTTGCCGGCGGAGCAGCAGTAGCAGGCTGCTGTGCCCAGATGATCGGCTTTGCATTCATGAGCTACCGCGAGAATAAAGTCGGTGGTCTGATTTCACAGGGAATTGGAACAAGTATGCTTCAAATGGGCAACATAGTAAAGAACCCCCGTATCTGGATCCCGCCTACACTTGCCAGTGCCATAACGGGTCCTATAGCTACATGCATCTTTAAGTTGCAGATGAACGGAGCTCCGATTTCATCAGGTATGGGTACCTGCGGCTTTGTTGGTCAGATAGGTGTTATTTCTGGTTGGGCTGATAATGGCTGGGCTGCACAGCTTATAAAGAACGCTGATGGCGAAATAATAGATACAGTTGCAGTATCTGCGTTTGACTGGGTTGGACTCGGACTTGTTTGTTTTGTGCTTCCGGCTATCCTTTCGGTAGTATTCTGCCTGATACTCCGTAAAATGAACTGGATTAAGGAGAACGATCTTAAGCTTAACTAAGAGTTACATATAGCACATTCTATAACTGTAGTAAAAATATGAATAATCATAACTGTACTTTGTGTAAAAAAAGTACAGTTTTTTAATTGCAAATATTTGATATAATCGTAAATGCAAAGGGTTGCTTATTTTGCAAAGGATTAATGTGAGTTATGTTTGAAAAACCGATATCAATCAATTATCTAAAGCTTCAGCCATATTTTGGAAGTTATAACGGCACTTCTTTCGCATTGATAAAGAAAGAAGATAAACTTGAGGCGTATCTCTATCCCGGACCGTTTGGGTTTGATGCCACACCGGATGAGAAAAAACTGAAACAGGAGTTTGAGTTCAGTGATACGGGATATGCAGAAGCGGTTGCCTGGATGGATGAACATTATAAAGATTATGAGATCGTACCGCACGGAAAGCGGTATGCGTTAGATCAGATAAATAAAAGTTGACCGGAGGTGTGTCATGGGACTTTTTTTCAAGAGCAAAGAGGAAAATCAGCTTGATCTTCTTATTGAGAAGATAAAAATGAATATTTCAAATAACTATAAGGATACGGCTCTTCAGGATGTTGCAAAGTTTGAGGAGACGCTTAAAAACCTTGTGGAAAATAAGAAAATCAAGGATTACAAGGCTGAAGATTATACCGAGATCTTGGATGAGTTCAAGGAAAAGCTTAAGGGTGTTTCAAACAGTGAGCAGAAGCCTTACTGGTCGTGATGTTTTGATATTCTGTCTGGATATATTTATTAAGGTTAAGAGATGCCGGGTAAAGGATATGGAAAGATGTTGATCTAAAGATTAAAATAGTCGTTTCTTATTTAAGATTGACGACTATTTTTTATTTACCGGGATAATGACTGTTTTTATTTACAAATAAGCAATTTGGTAGTAATATATTACATTATAGTACGCTTTACAAACTATGGTATGGATCAGGATTACATTCAGATTTCATAAATACAAATAATAACAGGTATTAATATGGATTATAAAAGTATACTGGAAAATTACAAATGTAAAACATGTATAATGTCCGTAGAAAGATTTCCTGATGGAACGTATGGAAATATCAGGGTGGTTACAGGAAACCGGGCGCATATAGAGGAAATAGAGAGGGTGACAGGACACCCTTATTCTGATGATGTACCATATCAGATGTGTTTCCCGGAGAACATGAACTTTGAGGACTTCTGCTACAGATGTGCGATTGAACATCAGCCGCTGCATTCTTATGTTGAAATATACGAAATGCATCTGTGGCTGGAGATGTATCTTCTGCCCTTAAACTCCGATAAGGACGGTACAGGATATTGCCTTTATTCCTACAATATCACTCCTAATGCAAATGCCAGCATTATGACTGATGTGTCACCGGAGGTTTCCTCTGCAGTACTTACCTCATGCATCAAGCTGCATGGGGAGAAAAAATTTGAGGAATGCATATCTGAGGTGATCGGGGATATCAGGGATATATGCGGTGCAAGAAGATGCTGCATTATACTGGTGGATAAGGAAGCCAGGGAATCTAAGGTACTGGCAGATTCACTTCGTCCTGAATATGTTGCTACCCGTACGGGTGAAATGATGAATAAGGGCTTCTACAGTACGGTTGAAGGTTGGGAGGATACTTTGGCCGGAAGTACCAGCCTGATAGTAAAGAATGAACAGGATATGCAGGTGATAAAGGAAAGAAATCCTTCCTGGTATGAGTCACTTAAAAGAAATACAGTAGATACTCTGGTGCTTTTTCCTTTAAAATATAACGGGAAACTGGTAGGTTATATCTGGGCTTCCAATTTTGCAGTGGAAAATGCAGTTATGATAAAGGGTGTTCTGGAACTGGCAACCTTCTTTATAGCTTCAAGGATCGCAAATTATCAGCTGGTTCAGCGTCTTGAAAAGCTCAGTACCATGGATGCTCTGACAGGAACTAAAAACAGAAATGCCATGAATAACAGAGTGGCAGAATATGATAATCCCGGATTTGAATTTCCGAAGAGTATCGGTGTGATATTTGCCGACCTGAACGGATTGAAACAGACAAATGACAAAAAAGGTCATGAAGCAGGCGACCGCTTGTTGAAAAAATGTGCCGCCATTCTTCATCAGGCATTTGTAGATGAGGATGTTTACCGAGCAGGCGGAGATGAGTTTATGATCATTTCCGAAAACTGTACCGAGAAAGAAATTGCGGATAAGGTTTTACGTCTTCGCGAAATCTGTGATGCCGACAAGGAGGTTAATTTCGCTATCGGATACAGCTTTGAAGAAGGTGTGATAGATATCAGGGCATGTATGAGCCTTGCTGATGCCAGGATGTATGAGGACAAAGAGGAGTATTATAAGAAATATCCGGAAAAAAGATATAGATGAACCATACAGGTTTAAGTATTTTGAAGATCTATGTAAAAACAAACAGAGAATTAATATGTGATAAAAATACATAAATTTGTCTATTTTGTATATTGACTTAAAATCATGGTTATGTTATCTTTATAAACAGAACAGGACTCTGACGGATGAGTATTCGTAGATTTAACTACGGTGAGCCTGTTTGGTATTATTGAAGCCGACCGTCTGGGCAGTGTTTTCTTTGAAAGCACTGCCCTTTTTATATCCTCTTTATCACTATAAAGTGTTATAGAAGTGATGTATATAATTGGCTTCGCCTCTAAGGTGAAGCTGTCAGTGTTAGCTTGAAAATTAAAGTTTAAACTTATTTAAAGAATGGAGGCAGACATGGAAGCTTGGGCAGGATTTAAGGGTGAAACATGGAAGAATGAGATCAATGTAAGGGATTTTATCCAGCAGAATTATACTCCTTATGAGGGGGACGAAAGTTTTCTGGCGGAAGCTACCGAAAGAACAAAAGAGCTTATGCACAAGCTCTCAGGCTTGTTTGAACTGGAGCAGCGCTTCGGAGGAGTGCTGGATATTGATACACAGCACGTAACCTCACTTTTAAACTATAAGCCCGGATATCTTGATAAAGACAAGGAGCTTATCGTAGGTCTCCAGACTGACCGTCCTTTAAGACGTGGAGTAAACCCCTTTGGTGGACTTAATATGACCAGAAAGGCTTGCCAGGCATACGGCTACGA
>JAEEVK010000164.1 GCA_016287095.1 Lachnospiraceae bacterium | reverse complement strand
GAATCGTATTTTGCAGACATAGTATGGGAGAGGGAGCCGCTCTCGACTTCGGAGCTTATAGAGATATGTAAGGAAAAGTTCAACTGGAAGAGGACTACAACATATACGGTACTGAAAAGACTATGCGAAGGCGGAGTATTCAAATTGGAGAACTCAACCGTGACATCTCTTATATCCAGGGAGAATTTTTACAGTGCAAAAAGCGAGAGCTTCGTAGAGGAGTCCTTTAATGGATCATTGCCTGCATTTATAGCAGCATTTACGAAACGCAAGAAACTTTCAAAAAAGGAAATAGATGAGATCCGTAAGATGATCGATGACTATAAACCGGAAGAGTAGAAAAACTGGATGTTTTGATAATGTTGCTATAGTCATAAAGGACTTCGGGGGTGAGAAATATGACTTCCTTATTCATAAAATTATTGAACTTAAGCATATCAGCCGGTATGCTTATACTTCTTGTTTTTGTGCTCAGATTTATACTAAAGAGGACATCCAGGAGAGCTACATGCCTGCTCTGGGTAGTAGTAGGACTGCGTCTTGTGATACCATTTTCATTTGAGAGCAGCCTGTCAATCATGCCGTCGGGAGATTTTGTGAAACTGGAAACTGCTCCTGAGGCAGTTGAAGTGGCGTATACAGGCAACGAAAATAATATCGGGGGTCAATCGCATAAAATCACATTATATGATACAACAACAGATGACGATAGCGAGATCGATTACTATATTGACTCTGCGCAGACTAATGATTTTGAAAAAGGCTTAAATAATTCAAAGAATGATGCAGAACAGAGTAGTATAGAGAATGACAATATAGAGCAGAGCAATAATATAAAAAATGCAATAGAACAGGATTACACAGAACAAAATAATGATATCAAGATAGCACTGCCTACTCAGATGCCAAGTGATACTGTAAAGACACAGAGCAATAATAATGATAATGTACAGAGAAATAGTACTGACAAGAGCACATCAGAGGACTACTATATATCCTCTTCAAATAACGTTTTTGGGTACCCGGCTAAGCACTTCTGGGGGGTATTAGCATATCTCTGGTTGTTTGGCGTAGTGGCTATCATGGGTTATGCCCTGGTAGGGTATATACATATGAAGCAGATAACTGCTGCATCTATGAAGCTGGAAGATTTGATCCTGTCAGAAAGTGTTGTCTCCAGATTTAAGATTAAACTCGAAAATGTATATATCTGTGACCGTTTGGACACTGCGTTTATCTTTGGAATCATACATCCGAGGATATATTTGCCCAGCAACCTTGATGAGACTCAGATAGAAAATGTCATAGCACATGAGCATGTTCATATTATGCGCCGAGACTATATATGGAAGCTTATCGGATTCCTGATGCTCGCGGTATATTGGTTCAACCCTCTGGTATGGCTTGCTTATGCCTTTCTTTGCAGAGACATCGAGTTTGCTTGCGATGAGCAGGTGATCTCGGGTATGAGTACGGATGAGGTAAAGAGATATTCGGAAACACTTCTATACTGCAGCACCAACATGCACTTTATGTATGGGTGCCCGCTTGCTTTCGGTGAGATAGCCGTAAAGGACAGGGTGAAGGCTGCGTTGAATTACAAAAAGCCCTTGTTTTGGGTGATTTTGCTTGTGTTTGTATTGCTTATAACAGCAGGCATCTTTTTCTTCGCAAAACCGAAAACAAAGATTACAGAGGATATTAAGGATAATAATGGGGTTCTTTCTGTGAACTATTTTGATGGGGTGCTTGTAGGAGTATTTGATGACTTTACCAAAGACCTGAGCGAGGACAGATCGGTTATTAATCTTTCAGAAGAAACAATCAACTATATTGTTGAGGTAAAAGAGGACCTATCCGGCAGGCTTAAGAATGGGGCCGAGATTATGGTTCAAAAAAAATATGATAAAGAAATGCTTGAAGCTGCTCCTTATCAACTTAAAATCGGTGACAGTGTAAGAGTTGAATACGACAATTATACAGATTCATCAGAGGCAGTGATAAAAGCTGAATCGATATATCTGATAGAGGAAAAATATGACGAGGATTCTCTTGAAAAAGATAAGCTCGACCAGTCAGAAGTAAAGGATACTTATACAACTGTATGGGGAGTAAAATATTACGAACTGAAGGATGGCTCATATTTCTATGATGGATATACATATAAATATAAGAAGATATTAACCGGAAGATGGCCCGGAGCAGCCCACGATATGACAATGATTTATCTATGCAATAAAGATGACTTGACATTTGAAAGTGCTTTCTGGTCAATGATAAGCAGTAACAGTAACGACTTCTTCTCGGTATTGGAGGCCAGATGTGTGTGCCTTGTAATACCTGATATAGATCCTTCTTTAAACTCTGAGATTGAAGAGGAGTATGAAGCGGGTGACGACAAGTACTATAAATTAAAAAACGGCATGTACAGATGGAGCGATTATATATATAAGTACAAAATAGAAGTAGAGGTTCCTATTGCTGAATCTGACCAAAAATCTGTATGGGTTTACCTGAGTAATAAAGAGGAATTGTCACTCAGTGAAGTTCAACGTTCTAATGCGTTGAGTGCTGTCAAGTATCATTTTACACCTGATGTGGCTAAATTTGTTGATTGTCTGGTTGATGGCAAGTCAACTTTGCTAAAGATAAAGGTTGATCCTGACGAACTTGAAGAGACATTTAGCTCTTCCATAGTTACAGCATATTATAAGCTAAAGGATGGAAGATACAAGTTTAGTGGATATTTCTTTGATGATCAATATGAAATATCGGGAACTGTTCCTGATGTGGCTAACGATAACAGTTTTTATGATGGTTATAGAGGAAAAGAAGTTAAATTTGTATACTTGAGCAATATTGGTGAGATATCCTTTGAGCGTGCATGGAAAGATTTTTCGAGTACAAAGACGGAAGATAAAATCCCCTGGTCAGATGCACATATGGTAGATTTTATAGTCCTGGGGGATGAAGACGAGGATGAGTTAATGCAGACTTTAAAAACAGGACAAAATGACAGGTCTGTTTATGAACTCCTCAATACAATGTCCATGAAATACAGATACAGCGTAGTCCATGACTTTGATTTCATCTACGTCATGCCGAATGGTACAGAATTTGGTACAGAGTTCGGATATACCGCAGGTATGGATTTTAGGGAATATTGCAAACTGTGGAATGATTTTGACGGAATAATACATGATGAGGGTTTGACCAAGCCATGGAGAGAGACCAGAGAATCTACTAACGGATATCTTGTCCTTGCGACCAATAATGGATATGAGGATAGCCGCTATGGATACAAAATATTTATAAAGGACGAATATATACATCTCTTCTCTGTGGATAAATCTAAAGAAGAATATGTAGACGAAATTGATTATCGTAGCCCGTACCAGATGAGGAGCTCCTATAATCCACAGACTGATGAGTATATGTGGTCAGCAAGGCTTAAAGACGGATATCAGCCCAATATGTACAGCATCAGACGTATACTGTTCAACAAGGATATGTATGATATATATGTTCAGAACTGTGATTATGAAAACTACATAACAGAACCCGGGGTGTATAATTATAACAGGGGATATCATATAGATCTTGATGGCGATGGAGAAAGAGAAAAAATATTTATTGCAAGCTGTGGATGGATTAATCAGCCGGAGCCTGAAAACGTGGGCGGTTTTGTAAATTTCCAAGGTCATTACGGAACTGATTATGATACCTACTTCGGTAACTATCCCAAATCGTTGATATATATAAACGGTGAGCTGCAAAATGAGGATTACATGATTGCTGATGAGGTAAAACTGCCATATGAATTTGCGATAACTGATATAGATAGGAAGGATGGAAGATATGAAATACTGTTAACATATTCCAGTGAACATCAGGTAGGAGATTATTTCTATATATGGAAAAATGGACATCTTAGTGAACCTAAGACATTTAATGGAGATATTCTTCAAGTCATATATAATGCTTATGTTTATGAAGGAGGTCATGGACCGGTTTATCATCCGGAATCAAAACTAAAGGCTGATTTTCATAGAGATGGTACTTTTTCAGGTGGTGGAGATGTATCCATAGGTGGTGATTTTGGATATTACAGGTTGTACTCTGATTATATAACCTGGCGGATGGATGCAGATGGAGATATTGAACCGATAGAAGATATATTCGATATACCCGTTCTATACGAAAATGAAAAAGAGTTTATGGACAGTCTTGTAACCGCATGGAGCATAGAACACTGGGAAGAAGTAATGGAGACTGATCCGGAGGACTTATACAGAGAAATTTACCTCAAACTCGAACTTGATCTGAATGTTTCCGCAGAACCGGATGCTTCATCTCCTAAAACCCATATGCCTCCCGGATATGTCGTGATAGACAAAACCGATGCAAAAAGTAAGATCCACATCAGATATATGACAGACGGAATGCGTGCAGTAGACGAGGGTGAAAATGCAGGACTCTCCGGCTGGTTAGACCTGGCTGACATAGAATCGTATGTCTGCGATACGGAAGCTTTTGCAAAAGCAAAGAAAGAAAACCCGTATGGCACTGTAATAGATGCACTTTTCAGTAACCTGAATCATGCCGGATAATTTGTAACCTAAGGACTTTTTTACGAGTATATATATGGTAGCTTACAGATGTAAGATTGTTCTGAGGTTATGAGGGACCTTAAGTTAGGATA
>JAEEVK010000043.1 GCA_016287095.1 Lachnospiraceae bacterium | reverse complement strand
GAGTAACGCTCCTGTCTGATAAGTTTGCCCTTCTTATCCTTCTCTTCCTTATCAACACCCTTTGAAGCGGCTATTGAAAGGTAACCGTTCTGCAGCTCAAGCTGTATCTCATCTTTCTTGAAGCCCGGCAGATCGATGGCTACTTCAAACTTGTCATCATGTTCCTTGACATCTGTCTTCATGACATGAGGCGCATGCTTTCCGTAAAGCTTCTTGTCAACGTCTCCAAACTCTCCGAATGCCGGAAAATCAAAATCCACAAAATCATCAAATAAGTTTTTGTTAAAAATACTAGGGTACAACATAGGTCATTCCTCCTTCACTCTAAACATTTAATATTGATATGTTATCGAGCAGGGGATATAGGATCGGATTCCGGGAACTTCTTTCTTCGTTCCCCTTGAATTATCTCTCTTTCCCTTGTTCTGCACACAGTATAGCACCAATTGTTAGCACTGTCAAGAGGTGAGTGCTAATCATTTTATTATACAATTATAAAAATTTTATTAACTACCGCTTGGCACCCTGAGCATTAGCGAAAAATCAAGCATGTTATGTGCTGTGCCAAATCACCGAATGGAAATCCGCCATTTCACCGAATGACAACATTTTACATTCATATTACAAAATATTCTTTAGGATATATCGTACAATTTTATATGGATAGAATAGACCGTTTGAACAAGGAGGATAAAAGATGAGACTTGGAACATCGTCACCGCTTAAACACGGAGATCCGAAGGAGTGGGCCGAAAACCAGAGAAAGCTTGGGTGTCTGGCTGTGGTTTTTCCGGTTCAGAGTAATGAGTCAAAGAATAAGATAGACGCCTACAAGGAAGCCGCCGAAAACGCAGGACTTACCATAGCCGAAGTAGGGATATGGAGAAATCCTTTTACGGATACCGATTACTGCATAGATCAGCTTCGCCTGGCAGATTATCTTCATGCACGGTGCGCCGTTAATGTTGCAGGCTCATTCGGTCCGGTATGGGACGGAGCTTACAGGGAGAATTTTACTCCCGAAGCATGGGATAAAACAGTAAAAACCATTCAGACGATAATAGACTCGGCAGACGTTAAAAACACTTATTTTACAATTGAACCCATGCCGTGGATGATACCAACCGGTCCTGAAGAGTATCTTAAGCTGTTGGAAGCTGTTAACAGAGATAGATTTGCTATCCATATGGATATTATAAATATGATCAATTCAGCTGACAGATATTTCAATGCCGAAGAGTTTGTGGACAAATGTTTCGAGCTTCTCGGAGAAAAGATCAGGAGCTGTCATATTAAGGATGTGCACTTAAGCGAAAAGTATACTTTAAGGCTTGAGGAATGTGCTCCGGGAAAAGGCGAATTCCCGTTAAGGTATTATGCTGAAAAAATAAACGGTATAGATCCGGATATGCCTGTAATACTGGAGCATTTAAGTTCCGATGAGGATTATTTAAAATATCTCGGATATCTAAAGGAGGCGCTCAATGGCTTATACAAGACTGTCTGATGCAAATGAGATCACTGCAAGATATATGGATTCAATCCTTATACAGGAAAGGCTTATCGATTCGGTTACTGCGGATATATCAACAGAATTTTTTGGTGAAAGGTTTGATACCCCGGTAATGACGCCTGCGTTTTCCCATCTGGGGAAATACAACGGAAGAGAACTTACGGGACTCGAAGAGTATTCTGTTGCCGCAAAGAATTGCAATGCTTTAAATTTCTGCGGGATGATGGAAAACGATATGTTCCAAAAAATCGTTGATACCGGCGCCAAAACAGTCAGGATAGTAAAACCCTATGCGGATAACGGGAAGGTCAGGGATCAGATGCAGTTTGCCGAAAGTGTCGGAGCTTTCGGTATAGGTATGGATATTGATCATATTTTCGGAGAAAACGGATATGATGTTGTTATCGGAGAAGAAATGACGTATCAGACTTCTGAAATGCTACATTCATATGTAACGTCTACCAAACTTCCGTTTGTTGTAAAAGGTGTTTTAAGTGTCAGTGATGCATTGAAGTGCGCAGATATCGGAGCAAAGGCGATCATAGTAAGTCATCATCACGGACGTCTTCCTTATGCCGTTCCACCCATGATGGTGCTTCCCGATATTAAGGCTGCCTTACAGGGCAAAGATGTTAAGATCATCGTTGATTGCGGTATATCAAGCGGCGCGGATGTTTACAAAGCGCTTGCTCTCGGTGCGGATGCCGCCGCAGTTGGAAGATCCATGCTTCCGGCTTTGGAAAAGGACGGCGCTTTGGGAGTGGAGAAGTTCATAAGATCTGTCGGTAACGAATTACGGTTTATAATGAGTTCGACAGGATTTGCGAAAGTATCCGAAGTAGATGCATCGCTGTTGGTTTTGCTCAGATACAAAATATGATAGATGTGTTCAAAAAAATCGTGATTTTGGGAAGATATATATATAAGTGAAATCAAAACAGCCGGTGCTGACGCACCGGCTGCGGTATTACTCGCTTATATCGGGATGTCCAAATTATCATCCTTCGATCATTATGGTCTTCTTCTCGGGAACCTTCGGAGCTTCCTTCTTAGGAATATCGAGCTTAAGGACACCGTCCTCAATCCTTTTTCCTGGTACTCCTATTTTCTCATACTTGCCTGTTTCTGAATCTATCACTATCATTGCAGATTCTCCGATTTGCCGCCCATCACGGTATGTTGAAAAAACATCTGTTGAAATATATCCATCCTTTTCATATATACTGTCAACCGGAGTATGACCTACTACTTGAATATATTTATCATGTCTAAAAGATTCCACATTTCTGTATTGCGGTCTAAGCCACAACGGTGACTCATCATTCCACAGATATTCGGGAGATGCACTGTTTATAACCGCCAGCACTCCATCTATGTCTGCATCGAGCAATTTCCTATCTAACTGACGGACAAAATTTTTAGAAAGTCCCCCATGCGAAAAAAGAACATTGTCTATTCTTTGAACAAAGGCAATCTGAGATGAATCTTTCAATGCATGCTCCAGTTCATTAAGTTTAGATATGACGGTACTTTCCGCATACGGTGAATACCCTGTTTCCAGTTTTCCCCATACATAACTGATATCATGATTACCATAGCACCACAATGTATCAGGGTGATTTTTTGAAAACTCTATTGCCCGATTGAAAGTATTTTCATACTTTCCTATTTGAAATTCCATATCCCAATCATCCGGCATGTCCATTAGACATACTGCCCTGTCCGCTTTACCGGATTTAAGTATTGCTTCCGCCTGATCAAATATCCATGTTTTCAAATGTATATCCGGTATTACCAAAACTTTCATAAAAACAATCTCCATTCAAATTAACCATTTCCTAACAGTGGAACCAACCAACACATCTTAAATCTCTCAGAATAGAAAATCGACAACGGCTAATCTGACCCCGCCATAGTTTTTACCCTGGTTGATACATATCCTGAATAGAAAACAACAAACAATTTTCCGCATTCGTCTGTACATAATCCGTAAAGCCTGATAATGAGAACAGACAAACCATAAGTTCCTTTGTAGGCAAATATTTAATTTTGTCCATAACTTTTTCAAGTTCACTCTTGTCAAATTTCTCATTCTTAAACTTGCATTCGCCAACAAGAACATATTTTTGATCAAGCTTTCCAAGCAAATCCAATTCCACATTTACAGGTTTTCTATTCTCATCCAGGAAAGTATTCTGGTAGTCAGTTATTTCTGATATTAATGGGATTCCGTTCATTCCTGCGTTTTTCATTAGGAATTCCTTCGCCATCTTTTCAAAAATTTTTCCCATAAAATCATGGAGCTTATTCTTTACATTCAAGTCATAATATTTTTCTCCATTTCCGGAGTTTATCAGACTGGATGCCTGATTTACATACCTGAACCAAAATTCAAGCATACTGTCATTCAACACATAATAAGGCTTCGGAGAAAACCTTTTTTCTATGATTTCTGCTTTTGTCAGCACCTTTAATGGATAGGTGATATCATCCATCCCCACGCAGCCTGATATCTCATTATGTTTTGTATGACCAGTAGCTATCGCTGATATTATCGAGTTATATAAAGCAGGATTTTGCCTATCACTTGAAAGTACTGTTTTCACCTGCTCTTCCGAGAAATAGCCCCCCAAAGAATAGAACTGCTCTTTTATATTTTCATCAAGCGATATTTTACTATCAAACTGATCAACATATTTTGCTACTCCACCGGTCAGCCCATAAACAATTGCCTTTTCCTCGTATGTATATCCGTTCAAAAAAAGTGCTGTATCCTCATATCCAAACGGCCGAAGCCTCATTTCCAAATCACTTCTGCCATGTAGTGGCGCTGACTCAGCCAATACCTCATCCTTCATAAAGCCTACCAGAGAGCCACATATAATAAAGAACATCTTGCTATCTTTCCAATTTGAGTCAATCTGTTTTTGGAGAAGTGACTGAATATACGGACACTGTTTTGCCAGATAAGGATATTCATCTATGAAAAAAATAACTCTTTCTTTCTGAGCAAATTTACCGATAAATTCGAATAAATTCCCAAAATCCTGAAAATCGATAATATCCGCCATCTCTGGTGCCAATGCATTTAGCACCTCATTCTTCATCATGCTAAGTAATTCTTTTTCGCCTTGTTCCACTGCAACAAATGAGATTTTTTTACACTCCTGTCTCTTAATAAACTCATTGACCAATGTTGTCTTTCCTATGCGCCTTCTTCCATATATTATCGACAAGCAGAATCCATCCCTATCATATTTCTTTTGTAGAATGTCCAATTCTTTTTTTCTTCCCCTAAAATTCATCATCGTAAACTCTCCCAAGTAATATACTTTTCTTCTGCGAATGCGGTTTATCCAAAACGATTTCACCGAAATCGTTTTAACCGAAATTAATTTCGCCGAAATCAATTTCGGTTAAATCATTTTATCGTATTATATCTTATTTGTCAAGACCAAATAACATGGACTCTTATTTGAATCCCGAAAGTCAGTTTTATCATGTGACTGTTAATTCAAAAACCCATGACCAATGTTTCTTTTACATCAGTCATGGGTTATTACCTATAAAATATACGCTTGAAATCAATTTCCTATAAAATCGGATGCATAAACAGACTGTCTTAATACATTTCTTGTTTCACCGGATTCCGTTTCGTAAGAATATGCTACGATATCATATTTATTCTTCCCGATCATGATATACGCATAATCTCCGTCCTTATATCCCTTACCATATAATTTCTGAGCATTCTGCCATAATTTATTATCCCAATACAGGCCCTCAGGTGAATATGCACACCATTTCAGTTTGCCTTTCTGGAAGAAAAGACCGATATTAATCCCATTGTATCCATCAAGCCATGATACCTCAAGGTTTGGTCCATCGTACTCCCACTTTACAGGATCAGGAATATCCTGTCCGATTTTTTTCTCAACCTCCTCCGGAGTAGCTCCGAATAGCTCTGTATCCACAATAAATACACCATTACTGTCTAAGCTAAAGGCTTCAGATTTGTTTTCCTTACCTTCTTCAGTTTTGTTTACAATGTAGAACTTAAAGCTGCCATCATTTTTTTCGATTTTGAAAACTGATGAATAACAGTACGCTCCTTCGATTTTACCAAGCTCTTTTATAACATTAAAGTTCTCGTCTATAAGATATCCTTTTCCGTTTTCCTTTACAACTGCATAGCCGTTAAAGAAATCCGTTGCGTCCTCATAGGTTTTAACAACTTTACCGCTATGATCGATATAATCCCATGTGGAATAATCTTTTGTTGCAAGCCAGTATTTTTCGGTATTTATCCCCACATAGGCCCCGGTGTACAGAACAGCCTTTTTAGGAAGACTCTCTATATAGTTACTTCCATTGCTTCCAAGCTTTGATGCATCCACAAGGACACATTGGCTGATCAAATCTTCCATGAAATTGATTTTCTTTACGGCTATCAAGGATCCAAGATTGAACTGCCAGCTACCGTCTATAAAGAAGGCTTGAGGCCACGAGTAACTAAAATCATTCTCTTCATTTGTAAATTGAGGGAGCATACCGATGAATTCACCCTTTGAATTCCAGATGGAAATATCGGTTGTGACCGGTCCGTTGGTTAAATAATAGCCTCCGTTTTCCGAACCAAGAGTATATCTTTCGCCGCTTCCACCTGTTCCGCCACCGCCGCCGTGAAGCTGAGTATGATCTATGTTCATCTCCTCATCACTGTGCTTATTGTTTTCATCCCAATTGCTATTTTTAACAGCCTTTGTTTTTCCGGAGCTTGTTACATTAACAAAATTCAAAAAACCATAATAATAACCGTCAACACCTGTTTCTGTTCTGTATTTTTTAGATGTAGATACTCCGTCTATAAAACCATTAAGTCTCGCGGAATCCCCATTAATCTCATTTGAGACAACCAGCTTCCCGGAAGCATCATAATAATCCTGAGAGGCGATGGGTACTGCTTCCTCAAATTCATCGTCATCAGTTTGACGATTAACGATATAATAACCGCCCGAAGACATGACCTCATCCTTACCGCTATATACGACCTTGCCCTTCTTATCTACCAGATAATAAGTTCCGTCGGAATTTTTAAACACCGTTCTTCCATTATTATCGGGAGCATACCAGAAAATGTTATAGAGGCAGGGAGTCACCTTTTTGCCGTTATAATCTACAGTGCCCCAGAGCCCGTCTTTCTTAACCGGGATGATCCCGCCGTTAGCATTGCCAAGATCTTCATAGGCATTTAAAAAATCTGCCTCAATGACATCGACTGACGCAGTTGCCTTCAAAGTGACCTTTTTCTTGGCGCTCCAGCTCCCATATACATTTTTCGATCCATCTGACTTATAGGCTCGTACTCTGACATAATATTTCCCTGAGTTTAATTCAGAGGTCGTATAGGTGATGGTAGATTTCTTACCTTGCTCAAGTGTATAATTTTCAGCCTTCTTGAACTTTGAGCTGGTAGACACACTGATCTGGTAACCGTCAGCATTACTGATTTTTTTAAATTTCACAATAATTCTGCTGCCGTCAGCTGTTACCTTTGACAGCTTTACTTTACCGGGCTTAGATGCTGCCCGGGCACCTAAATCTCCGGCAACTCCAATTAGCAACGCCGCAACCACCAGTACCGACACAAGTCTTATGAATCGATATAAAAGCTTATGTCTGCTATTGCCATAACTCTTCATTTTCTCTCCTTCTTTCTCCGGTAACCCGGATTATTCAAGAGGATTATATACCAATAGTATAAGCAATTCAAGTTTTATTTTATAAATCGATAATCCCTATATCTTATTACCCTGATAAAGCCTCTGCCACTCCAGATATTGATGCACAATCAAACTCCTTCCAATCAGAAACAAAAAAACCATGACCAGTGTTTCATAAGCAATGGTCATGGGTTTTTATATGCATTTATTTGTTTATTATTTCTCAGCCCTTCCACAGTGAGTGCAGGTTGCAGTACGCATAAACTGCCTCAACTTCGTCACCATCACACATACAGAAGGTAACCTCAGGAGCATCGCCGGGTTTTAACGCCTTGCGCTGGTTACCAAACTTCGTCTTTAAGGATACCCACTCAATATAGTGATCCTCTGCCATAGGATGTGCAACACTTCCTATCTTAACAATTACCTTATTTTCCTGTACTTCGTAAACCGGTACATGCTTCTCCTTTCGCTTAACAAAAAGGGTAAACCCTATACACCGCCACAATTATATAGTACTACTTCCAACCGATATAATCAATTGTCTATTTCTTAAAAAACAAATTATTTCTTACGAAACAGTCCCCTTACCGGTTTTATAGCATGACGAGGACACATCTCCTGACAACAATAGCAGCGAATGCATTTTTTATAGTCATAAACCGGTGGAGATGTCTTTCCGTTTTTAAAGTCAACCGCTTTTCCCGGGACTGGACAGTGTTCCACACATATACCGCATTTTACACATTTTTCCTCATCGATGACAGGTCTTCTAGCGTGCTTTGTCATGAAATTTGAATATTTCATAAGGAAGGTGTTTTTAGGTATCTCCCTTCCGACATCAAACGAAGAATTACCATATTTATAAAACAATTCTTGTCTGGATATAATATGGAAGTTTGCCTGAATATTAGACTCTGCTTCTGGTTGAGCTGCTATGGTCTGTATTGAACTTTCATCATTATCAGCATCGCAAATTACAATCTCAATTTCATCTTCCTTGTCCGTACCTATGCCCATCCTGCATCCTTGTGAATTAGTCGGTACAAGTTCAGGATCAAGGTTTACAAGGTAGCAGTATACAGTATCCAGAGCTACGGGATCCTCTGATATGAGCAGGACATTCATCGGAGTAGGTGTACCGGCTCCGGGTCCGTTACCCTCCATAGCTATAATGCCGTCCATTATGTGGATTCTGGGATGCGTATATCTGTGTATGTCTACCAGCATCCTGGCAAAGACGGTGTCATTCGGAAATTTTACATGTCCGGCTGCCTTTTTATGTCCGCATACAAATCCGTATACATTTTTTACAGCTCCGGTGATACGCTCAAGCGCATGCGTTTTCATCTTACAGACATTTATGATAGCATCGCTTTCTACGACTTCCTTGCAAAAATCAAACTCTTTACAGGTAATGCCATCAGGGAAATCCACATGGACATTTTCCGACATGGGAGCTAGCTGAGCTCCGTATATTCTGTCTTCGGATAATCCGATCATCCTCATAGCACCTTCGCAGCTGCCATGTCCAGGCGAGTCTCCGATTTTTACATTACTACAGCCTCTTTCGGAAAGGAGTCTTAAGACTGCACGGAGTACAGCTGGGTGTGTAGTTACTGCTTTTTCAGGAGGAGCAGCACTTAGGAAATTAGGCTTTACGAGTATTTTTTCCTCGGGGGAAACTATTTTTTCAAACCCACCTAACTCTGCAAGTCCTGCTTTAAGTTTATTATATACTTTCTCTTCATCATAGGAATCACATGGGATTACTACGACTTTTGATTTGTTAGTGCTCATAAGTTTTTCCTTTATTGTTCGTAAATACAATTGAGTTATTTATTAGGTTACTTCTATATCAAATGTTGGTAAAAGTATATCAGAGAAAATAATCCAAGTCAATGAATTATGACTTAAGATTTCGGCTCAAATACTTTTTCCCTTAGGAAGTATACTCTTTTTTACTATGTGGGTACTACAGGTCAGGGGCAGCGGCTCCGCAGATAAAACCATAAAGCGAAGCAGCTGATATGCCACCGTTCACAGCCCATCTTCACAAGGCGGAAAACGATTATCCAAATCGTTTTCCGAATGAAGCACAAGTGCCCCCAGTATCAACTGGGGGCACGATTGCGAATGTCCGAAGTGAAGATGAGGCTGTGGATGGTAGGCATATCCTGCGGAGCGGTTCTGGTTTTATCTGCGGAGCTGCTGCCCCTGACCTGCACTAGCAAACTCCCCCCCACCCCCTCAACGCAAAAATACCGCCGAGCAGTAACTCAGCGGTATTCTTATATGAAATAGTATTAAGTTTAAACTCAAGCCTTAGGGCCGGCAGCAACAAGAGCCTTACCAGCGTCATTGCCTTCATACTTCTTGAAGTTCTTTACGAAACGCTCTGCAAGATCCTTAGCCTTGGTCTCCCACTCAGCTGCATCCTTGTAAGTATCACGAGGATCAAGGATTGCGGGATCAACTCCGGGAAGAGCTGTAGGAACTTCGAAATCGAAGATCGGGATCTTCTTTGTAGGAGCCTTAAGAACATCACCATTAAGGATAGCATCGATGATACCACGAGTATCCTTGATAGAGATACGCTTGCCGGTTCCGTTCCAACCGGTGTTAACAAGGTAAGCCTTAGCTCCGCTCTTCTGCATCTTCTTAACGAGCTCCTCACCGTACTTGGTAGGATGAAGCTCAAGGAAAGCCTGACCAAAGCAAGCTGAGAATGTAGGTGTAGGCTCGGTGATACCACGCTCTGTACCTGCAAGCTTAGCTGTGAAACCACTTAAGAAGTAGTACTGTGTCTGCTCAGGTGTAAGGATTGATACAGGAGGAAGAACTCCGAATGCATCAGCTGATAAGAAGATAACGTTCTCAGCAGCAGGACCTGAAGATGTAGGATTAACATTAAGAACGATGTTCTTGATGTGGTTGATAGGATATGATACACGAGTATTCTCTGTAACGCTCTTATCAGCAAAATCAATCTTGCCGTTAGCATCAACGGTAACGTTCTCTAAGAGAGCATCACGCTTGATAGCATTGTAGATATCAGGCTCTGAATCCTTGTCAAGGTTGATAACCTTAGCATAGCAGCCACCCTCGAAGTTGAATACGCCGTTGTCATCCCATCCGTGCTCATCATCACCGATAAGAAGTCTCTTAGGATCGGTAGAAAGAGTGGTCTTACCTGTACCTGAAAGGCCGAAGAAGATAGCTGTGTTCTTGCCATCCATATCGGTATTTGCTGAACAGTGCATAGAAGCGATGCCCTGAAGAGGAAGGTAATAGTTCATCATAGAGAACATACCCTTCTTCATCTCGCCGCCATACCATGTATTAAGGATAACCTGCTCACGGCTGGTAACGTTAAATGCAACACATGTCTCTGAATTAAGACCGAGCTCCTTGTAGTTGTCAACCTTAGCCTTAGAAGCTGTGTAAACTACGAAGTTAGGCTCAAAGTTAGCCTGCTCCTCAGCGGTAGGCTTAATGAACATATTTGTTACGAAATGAGCCTGCCAAGCTACTTCCATGATGAAACGAACTGCCATACGGGTATCCTTGTTTGCACCACAGAAAGCATCAACTACGAAAAGTCTCTTGCCTGAAAGCTGCTTCTTAGCGAGATCCTTAACGATGCCCCAAGTCTTCTCATCCATAGGATGGTTATCATTCTTGTACTCATCAGATGTCCACCAAACAGTGTCCTTTGAGTTAGCATCCATAACGATGTACTTATCTTTAGGTGAACGTCCTGTGTAGATACCGGTCATAACGTTGACAGCCTTAAGCTCTGTCTCAACGCCCTTATCGAAGCCGGTAAGCTCGGGCTTCATCTCTTCCTTGTACAGATCCTCATATGAAGGATTGTAAATGATCTCTGTAGTACCGGTAATTCCGTACTTTGTTAAATCAAGTGCCATAATACATACTCCTTTTCTTTATATATTGCGTAGCTTCTTCCGGGCTTTATCTCCTGACATCCATCCGGCCTGCACTACGCCCATTTACTTTCGAGTATATATTATACACACTTTTTTGTAAATGTCACTAACTTTTTTTATTTTTATAAAAATTTCACAATTTGCCCTCCCCAAACCCGACTTTAATCAAGAAAAAGGAGAACCCTACCAACCGGTACAGGCTCTCCTTTTTAAGGGGAAGACTTATGAAACTATTTCTTTTTTCCGTTTCTTCTGCTCAAAACTACGCTCTGCAGCAGGATAAAGAAGCAAAGCATACCACCTGTGGTAATATTCTGCCACCAGGGATCGTTAAGTCCTGATGAAACTACGATCTTCTTTATAGTAGTAAGTGTCATAACACCAAAGAAGGTTCCGATAACATTACCGACACCACCGGTAAGAAGTGTACCGCCGATGATGGCTGCAGCGATCGCATTCATTTCCATGCCGGCTGCATTAGTTGCATTTCCTGCTCCCGTATGCATCATAAATACAAATCCTGAAATACCGCTTAAACATCCGCTTAATACATAGCTTATAAAGCGGGTTCTCTTTACGTTTATACCCAGCATCAGCGCACTCTGCTGATTTCCGCCCATCGCATAGAAGCAACGGCCGAGACGAAGGTACTTAAGCAGTATGAACACTGCTATCACGCAGATAAAAGCAATTACAACACCCAATTCCATACGTGCAGGAACAAGGTTTCCGTTCTTTGCGGTATATCCCAGCCAGGAAATCTCTATCTTTATATCACGAAGAGCTGCAAAACCCTCATGTGTGACTTTCTGCGGATTTACTGAGAGTATCGTAGTCATACCTCTGGCAAAGAACATGCCTGCAAGTGTAACTATAAAGGGCTGTATCTCCAGATAACTGATCAGATATCCGTGAACTAAACCAAATGCAAGTCCTATTCCCAGTGCAAGCAGGACTGCTACAAATATATTACCGCCATTATTCAGGTACAGTACGCAGCTCATTACAACCAGAGAGGTTACAGCGCCAACACTGATATCGATACCGCCGCCTATCATAACGATAGTCAGACCGCATGAAACGATGATCAGACTGGCATTATCATTCAGCATATCGAAAATCTGCTGCGGATGCAGGAAACCGCCTCCGAGTAAGCCCATAGCCAACAGATACATTACAATAAATATGCTGATGGTTATGGTCATCAGGAGCTTGGTATCTGAAAGGGGTTCTCTTCTTTTTTCAACGATATTATTCATGATCATTCAGCTCCTTTCACGGTTTCTTTTGCCTTACCCGAACGAAGCTTCGTCATAAGTTTTTCAAACTTAGCCTTTACAACCGGTGATCCGATAACAACCAGAAGGATGATAACGATAGCCTTATATGCCTTAACATCGGTTGATGAAACCTTCATGGCATAAAGTGTGATCGTAAGCATCTGGATAACATATGCACCGATTATACTGCCGCTTATCTTAAACTTTCCGCCACCGAGATTGTTTCCACCTATGGCTACTGCCAAAATGGTATCCATTTCTATGTCGATGAGCAGAGTTTCATGGTTGATCAGTCCCAGACGGCTCACACCGATACATCCGGCAACCGCAACACATACGCCCAGAACGATAAAGGATAAAAGCTTTATAAATGTTGAATTGATACCGTTGAGCCTTGCGGCGCTTCCGTTAATACCAACCGATTGAGTTAAGATCTCAAGTGAAGTAAAATGGAATACCAGTTTAAATATTATTGCTACGATCACAACTATCAGAACCGGAGTCGGTACCGGGATACCCGGGATAAAACCGCCTATAGCCGTAATGATCGAACTCTGTACGGTAGGAGTAGCTCCTCCGTTTATCCAGTATGCGATCGAACGGCCGCAGGTGTACAGGATCAGAGTAGCTATCATAGGCTGTATCTTAAACACAGCAACCAGTGTGCCGTTGAATGCACCGAAGATCATTGCAACTACACATGCAAAAAGGAAAGCCAGGATAACGGTACCTACGGAAATAGAATCTCCGGATTTAAGTATCTTTACAAATGCACTGCCGGCGATCGCAGCAGCCGCACCAACGCTGATATCCTGTCCGCCACAGGCTGCAGTAACAAGTGTCATACCCATGGCAAGTATTGCCAGTTCGCTCGCACCGTTTATAACTGTTATAAGGTTACCGGAAAGCACGCTGTTTCCGTCATTGTTCTGTGTAATTCCTATACTGAAAAAGCTTGGATCTCTTATAAGGTTAAATACTACAAGTATCAGAATAGCTATAATCGGAATGGTAAGCTGTCCGAGACTTAAGTTAAATTTCTTTTTGGTATCCATTTTAAGCCTCACCTCCCGCAATAGTTTTCATAACCTGTGCCTGGTTCAGATCGTCACCCTTAAGCTCTCCTACCACATGCCTGTCTCGCATGACTATAAGCCTGCTGCATGTACGGAGCATCTCTTCAATCTCTGAGGAAATAAATGTAACGCTCACACCGTCTTCTGCGAGCTTTAATACAAGCTTCTGGATCTCCCATTTGGTACCTATATCTATTCCTCTGGTCGGCTCGTCAAGTATCAGATAATCGGGATGTGTGAGCAGCCATCTGGCAAGTATTACCTTCTGCTGATTTCCTCCGGACAGTGAACCGACAGGAGTCTCACGGCTGGCAGTCTTAATGTTCAGCACCTTTATATATTCATCGGCAAAAGCCTCGGATTCACTCCTGCTTATCGGCTTAAAGAATCCGTTCATAACCTGCAGCGCAAGGATTATGTTTTCACGTACACTTAAGTCTGCGATTATACCGTCCCTCTTTCTGTCCTCGGCAAGATACCCTATACCGTGCTTCATGGCATCTATCGGACGGTTGATCTTAACCTGTTCACCTTTTATCTTTACCGTTCCGCCGGTTACCTTATCCGCACCGAAGATCGCCCTGACGCTCTCACTTCGTCCGGAACCTAAAAGCCCGGTAAATCCGTTAACCTCTCCCTTACGTATCTTAAAGTCAAACGGAAGAGCCTGATTACTCGAAAGTGACTCTGCCTCGTAGAATACATCGCTGTTCTTCTTGATCTCTTCCCTGATCATTTCGCCAACAGCACTCACTCCATCCTGATCCGTACCGATCATCTTGGTTTCCGTCTGAACTTCCGGAAGCTCTTCTATCAGATTCTCTCCCAGCATCTTGGATACCAGCTGAACCTGCGGAAGCTCTTCTACAGGGTACTCTCCGACCAGCTCTCCGTTCCTTAAGACCGTGATGCGATCACTTACCTCATATACCTGCTCTAAGAAATGAGTAACAAATATGATTCCTACACCTTCTGCTTTCAGATCCCTCATGAGCTTAAACAGCATATTTACTTCCTTGTCGTCCAAGGAAGATGTGGGCTCGTCAAGGATCAAAACCTTACACTTCATATCCACAGCCCTGGCAATAGCTACCATCTGCTGGATAGCCAGGGAACAGCGGCCTAATTGTGTAACGCCCCTGGTAGGTATTCCAAGTTTCTCTAATATTTCATCTGCTCTTTTTTCATATTCTTTTTGGCGTATCCATGCACTGTCTTCTCTGCCGATAAACATATTTTCGGCAACGGTCAGATTAGGACACAATGTAATCTCCTGATACACAGTGCTGATACCGCTGTTTTGGGCATCCTGAGGTGAATGTATGACCACAGGCTGTCCTTCTATAGTCACCTCACCACCGTCCATCTGATAGACTCCGGTGAGGATTTTTATCAAGGTTGATTTACCTGCGCCGTTTTCCCCCATGAGCGCATGTATCTCACCCTTTCTTAAGGTAAAATCCACATTATTAAGTGCCAGCACCCCGGGGAACCTTTTTTCTATATGGCGCATTGTAAGTAATACGTCTTCATTCATGGCTCTCTTCTCCCATATTTTTAGTCACTGCAGGATCACCTTCTAATCCTGTTGTGACGGAAGTCTATATTCTTCTGTTAAAAAAGCGCAGCTTGAGCTGCTAGTAGCATACAGCCCAGCTGCGCAATTGGTCAGCTAAAATATTTTATTATTCTCCTAAACCATAGGTGTCGATATCAGCCTGAGTAAGGGTCTTTGCGTCAAATCCCTTCTCTTCGTTGATGATCTTCTTATCAGTGATTGACTTCTTGCCCTGGATTATATCGCTGATGATCTGTGCCTGGAAAGGTGAACACTGTCCATCATAATTCCACTTCTTTGCAAGGAGTTCACGAAGTGCCCACTTATTGCAGTCAAAGCCCATAACGATAACCTTACCGTCAACACCATGAGTGATACCTGCTTCGTCAAGTGCTGCAACAGCACCCTTTGCCATACCGTCGTTCTCTGCGTAGATTACATTGAAATCTTCGCCGCTGTTGATAACTGACTCAACGATCTTCTTAGCCTCTGCCTCATCCCATGTAGCTGTCTGCTGAACAACCTTTGTCATCTTGCCTGAAGCAAACTGCTCATCAAGAGCACCGGTACGTCCGATCTGAGCATCTGAACCCATAGCACCCTGGATGTGGATAACCTTGTACTCAGGAAGGTTCTGGCTTAATAACCAGTTAACTGCTGTCTCGCCTTCCTTAGCCATATCAGAAACTACTGCTGCCTCATAAAGGCTTGCATCAACATCGATCATACGGTCGAAAAGGAATACCTTAATGCCGGCTTCCTTAGCCTTCTTTAAAACTTCATCCCAGCCTGTTGTCTCTGCTGCAGAGATAAGAAGATAATCAACACCCTCTGTGATAAATCCCTGAGCTGCCTGAAGCTGATCATCATTCTTCAAGCTGTAAGCTGTCTTAAGCTCATATCCGTTAGCTGAAGAGAAAACTGCCTCCATATCCTTAACGTTAGCCTCACGGTAACCGGACTCTGAAGGAGGATTGTTAACAACGCCTACCTTAATCTTTGCACTTGAAGTATTTGATGTGTTAGCGGTATTGTTGTTTGAACCGTTACCATCATTTGACTTCTTTGAATCACATGCACATGCAATAACCATGCTCATTACAAGTGTAAACACTAATAATAAAGTTTTTGCTCTTTTCATTAAAAAATTACCTCCTTATTATGGCCGTCATATGACGGGTGTAAGTATAGAGTAAGCGGCAGATCGATGTATGTGCCGTTCACTTGCTGATATCTTAACACATTCATAAAAGGAGGTAAATCCATATTGATTTTGACTTGGTTGAATATTATCCCAAATATATCCCGGAATATCCCAAACGGTTAATTTTCATTTTATTCAGGTTAAAAATTATTTTATTCGGGTATATTCTGATACTGTACACGGTATTCCGTAGGAGTAATTCCAACATTTTTCTTAAAGATATAACTGAAATAATGTGAATCATTATATCCTACTTCACGGGCTATCTGTGTATTTTTTATATCTGTCGACCTCAGCATTTCCTTTGCCTTGCTCAGTCTCAGATGGATAAGATATTCTGTAAATGTCTGCCCGTTCTGCTGTGAGAAAACCGTTGAAAACCTGCTGTTGCTCATACCGACTGCCTTGGCCACGTCCTGAAGCATAAGGCTCGGATCTGAAAAATGGTCAAGCATATACATTTTTGCATCGCTTATGACAGAGGAAACCTTTTTATCATCGTCAACCTCCCCCATCTCCCTGGCACCCAGAATGATCGCCTGTTCATCGGTCCGTTTAACGATCAGATGACGGATATGCCTTGCCGTCCTAAAGCTGTTATAAATCTTTTCGGGTTCATCGACTATGTCACCTATACCGACTCTTATAGGACTGCATTCCAGACGTTCGAGCTCACGTACCAGAGAAGAGGCAAACGCATAGGCCCGCTCTTCTGCCTCCTCCATGGTATTCCCAAGTACCAAAAGCCTGCTGCCCGTTCTGCTCGCCGATGCAAAAACGATATCCCCGCTGTTTGCCGCCAGATCCGCTGCAGCCTCCTGTCCTGTCCTCTCGGGTGAAAAAGCTGCATCTATAACGGCATAATAGGGAGCCTCAACATTACATCCCATCGATCCCAGCTGTTTTAAAACATTCTGGGCATCCTCTTCGGTTGATTCATCATTGAAAAAAACTCCTATCAGCTTCTCTTTGATGAATTTTCCGTCACTTTCCATACGTGCTCTGAGGCTTGCCGCATGCTCCAGGGTTTTTCTCTCGGAAAGGATCTGGGCACTAACCTTATCCAATACTTCTTTAAGTTTTTCCGCATTTATCGGCTTTAAAAGATATTCCCTAACACCCAGCTGGATACACTGCCGGGCATACTCAAATTCATCATAACCACTGAGTACTATTATTCCTATCCATGGCATCTGTGCGCGCAGGGTACGGCAGAGCTCCAGCCCGTCCATAAAAGGCATCCTGATATCTGTGATCACAATGTCGGGGTTTGTATCTCTTATTATAGGTAATGCCATTTCACCATCAGGGGCCTCACCCACCAGAGTATAGGTCGTTTCGTCCCAGGGAAAGGATTCTCTTATACCTTCTCTTATAACTACCTCGTCATCAGCCAGAAACACTTTCATTTTCGTATATCTCCTTTTCAGTTCTGCACGGAACGGTAAAGCTTACCTCAGTTCCGCCCGGACCGCTCGTGATCTTAAGTCCGTCTGTCTGGTTATAATACAGTCTTATCCTCAAGTTTACGTTAACAAGTCCGAATCCGCCGCTTCCGCCGTGGCTTACCGTCGGCTGTTCCTTTATCATACGGTCGTTAAGGGCTTCAAGCTGTTCCGGTGTCATTCCGAGACCTGTATCCTTAACGGTAAACGTAAGCTTTCCGTCTTCTTCCTTAGCAGAAACCTTTATCATGCCGCCGCCCCTTTTAATCTTTATACCATGGTATATGGCATTTTCAACCAGCGGCTGAACCAAAAGCTTCAATATAAAATAGTCACCGATCGTATCCGGGATATCTATCTCATAATCCATGATATCACGATACCTTGTCTGCTGGATCTTCAGATATCCTTCGATATGCTTTTTCTCCTGACGTATCGGTATCCAGTCGGCACCTGACGAAAGGCTTATACGGAAGAAATCACTTAAAGCACTTGTCAGCTGGATAACCTCATCCTTTTCCCCTGCCTCTGCTTTCCAGACGATCGCATCAAGGGTATTATACAAAAAGTGTGGATTGATCTGAGCCTGCAGGGTACGCAGCTCAGCTTTTCTGAGATTCCTGGCATCAAGAGCACTCTTTTCCATCATGCTCTTTAACCTCTTAGCCATAGTATTAACCTGAGCGGTCAGGTTTCTCAGCTCCGTTACATCGGTATCTGCCAGTCTCGCATCAAGAGTACCTTCTGAAAGCTTGGCAGTCACTTCCTCGAGATGCTCTATGGGCTGTCTTACCAAAAGAGCTGTCTTCTTCACGGACTTGTTTCTGACCCATAAAGAGATAACCACTATCACTATCTCCGCTATGGCAGTGAGCAAAATTACAAGCTGCAGACTTCCGCTCATCTTTCCGGTTGAATCGATCTCCTGGGCAATATATTCGTTCAGCATGCTGTCCACGAGAGACGCAACATCCCTTACCTCGACGAGTACAGCTTCATTCTCAACCACCGGGACCTGATCTGTTATATTATCCCTGATACGGTCCACATAACTCTCAAGGGTCTTCATGGTACGTCCTGCAACTATCAGGGACAAACGGTTTTCAGAATCCGTGCTCTCGGTAATCTTTTCAATGGTATTTTCTACATCGTGGATCTTGAGATACAGCTTACTGCCTGCAAAATCATCACGGCCTATGATTATATTCCATGCACTTCCGGGTATATCCGAAGCCACTATGGTCTTAATGCTTGCAATAGTCTCCATTCTCTCGATGGCATTGTGATATTTCCCCGCATATACAAGCATCAGTACCAGACTCAAGACGATAGGGATAACCAGCACCAGAACAAGCTTATGGCTTAGATCGTTTATACGCCCGAGAATACTTTTTTCTTTTTTGATCCGGTTTTTCTCCATAATCAATATCCTCTTGGTGATATCTTAGAAGTATCCATCTCGTCACTGAATATCTGCTCTTCAGGATGGATCACCGCCTGGACGGATTCACCTGCCTTCAGCTTAACCGCTGTCTCCATAAGTATCTTGCCAAGCTTGGGAGTACATTCAACCACGCAGTTGATCTTACCCTTCTTTAATACATCTATCGCTTCCTGTCCGCCGTCGATTGAAATAATGATGATATCCTTTCCGGGTACAAATCCGGCATTTTCTATTTCTGGCAGAGCACCCAATGTCATCTCATCATTATGCGAATAAACGACATCGATATCCTCACCGTAGGTTTCCAGCAGATATCTCATATTTTCAGCCCCGCGGCTTTTTAAGAAATCTCCGTCGATGCTTTCCATCACCGTCATACGTTCATCTCCGGCTATGGCATCCATAAAGCCCGCCTGACGCTGTCTCATAGGTGTCGAATTGGTAGTGCCTGTGATCTCAACGATATTCACATGCTCCAGTCCAAGGCTGTCTGCTTTACGCACAAGATATTCTCCCGCCATAAAGCCTTCCTTATAAAAATCAGCACCTATCAGACATGAGGTAAGACCTTCCTTCTCCGTACTGATATCCCTGTCAACCAGTATAACGGGTATGCCTGCACTTTTTGCTTCTTCAAGCACGTTATCCCAGCCGTCTTCAACGATAGGTGAAAAAGCAATAACATCCACCTGGTATGCTATAAATCTTCTTATTGCAGCGATCTGGTTTTCCTGCTTCTGATTGGCATTTTCGAGCATTAGATTGATGCCCTTGTTCTCTGCCGCTTCCTCAATGTCACGTGTATTCCCTATTCTCCAGGCACTCTCCGTACCTATCTGGCTAAACCCCAGGAGTAACCCCGGTTCTGCGGCCTGTTCAGTTTCGTTTGAACAGTTCACCAGCAAAACAGACACCAATAAAATACTTATAATAAAGTAGAATTTTTTGACAGTCATATAACTTCTCCGATTAACTTAATGCAATTATTATAAACTATCGTAAAATATTTTTCTACATATTTTTATATCTGACTGAATCTTTGAGAGATTTGACTTGAAGGTGAGATTTTGTTATACTTGATTCGCTGTAAATCATAAAATATCAATTTATTTAATCATTTAGGAGATAAATCATGGCCGGAACCCTGTACCTATGCGCTACTCCCATAGGCAACCTTGAAGATATAACCATGCGAGTATTAAGGACCTTAAAAGAGGTCGACCTCATAGCTGCCGAGGATACCCGAAACAGTATAAAGCTGCTGAATCATTTTGAGATAAGCACTCCCATGACCAGTTATCATGAGTACAACAAAATAGACAAGGGGCATACTCTCATCGAAAAGCTGCTCGAAGGTCAGAATATCGCGCTGATCACAGATGCGGGTACTCCTGCCATTTCAGATCCGGGGGAAGAGCTGGTAAAAATGGCACACGAAGCAGGTATTACGGTTACATCCCTTCCAGGCGCATGCGCATGTATCACGGCACTCACGGTATCAGGACTTGCCACGAGACGATTTGCCTTTGAAGCGTTTCTGCCGACAGACAAAAAAGAGAGGAAAAACATCCTCGATGTCCTGAAAAATGAAACACGTACCATTATCCTGTACGAGGCTCCCCATCACCTGATAAAGACTTTGGAAGAGCTGTTGGAAACACTCGGTGACCGCCGTGCCACCATATGCAGGGAGCTTACAAAAAAACATGAAACTGTATTCCTGACCACTTTGCAAGATGCCTTAGCTTTCTATCGTGAAAACGAACCCAAAGGTGAATGCGTTATCCTGATAGAAGGACGTTCCTTCGGAGAATTAAAAGAGGAGAGCCGTGCCGAATGGCAGAAGCTCTCCATAGAAGAACATGTTAATATGTATATCGATCAGGGTATGGATAAAAAAGAGGCTATGAAGGCCGCCGCCAAAGACAGAGGTGTATCCAAGCAGGAAATCTACAAAGAGCTCCTTAATTCCTGATCCTTCGCTGTCGTTCATGATGACATTTTTAATCATATTTACAAGATCTCAATATCCGTATATCGAGTAAATTTCCTCAGTATAAATTCCCGGCTCCTTATAAACTATAAGAGGAGCCTCCACAGTCATACGTGAGTTACCGCCTCTTACGCACTCCATAAGTACCATATTGGGCTCTTTGTCTATAAACGGATGTACCATTTTCATGCGCTTTGGCTCAAGCTTATATTTTACCAAAGTAACCATAAGCTCAGCCAGTCTGAACGGACGGTGTACCAGATAAAATCTTCCGCCCGGCTTAAGCAGTGCCGCAGTCTCTCTTGCCACATCTTCAAAGGTACATTTTACCTCATGCCTGGCTATAGCTTTCGCAGAGTCAGGATTTGTCAGGCCATGCTGCCCAATCATATAAGGCGGATTGGAAGTTACCACATCAAAGACTGATCTCCCAAATATCTCCGATGCCCTGACAATATCTCCTTCAACTATATCTATCTTTTCTTCAAGATGGTTGTATTTTATGCTCCGGGTGGCTATATCCACATTCTCAGGCTGTATCTCAAGTCCCGTAAAATGTTCTCCCTCAGTCTTTGCAGATAACAGGATCGGTATTATCCCGTTTCCCGTACCGAGATCTATGGCCTTTTCTCCTGCCTTAACCTTTGCAAACCCCGAAAGGAGCACGGCATCCATCCCAAAGCAGAATCTTGACGGATCCTGTATTATCATCAGATTATTGCGGTTGAGCTCATCCAGGCGTTCACCTTCATGCAGAAGTTCAATTTCGCTCATACTTAAATTTCTCCCCGCTCCTCCAAAAACTTCATAAAGCCTTCGAGTCCTTTTCTTATGTCCCTGTAGGCAGTATCATAATCACGGGTATACCAGGGGTCAGCCACATCATCCAAAGAGCCGGCAAACTCCAGCATCCTGTAAAACTTTCCCTTGGGATCCCCACCACAGATGCGTCCCATATTTCTGATATTTGCCGAATCCATACCTATCAGATAGTCGTAATCGTCATAATCCCAGTTGGTCATCTGCACAGCCCTGTGCGGTACCAGCGGTATCCCCTCGGCCTTTAACTTTGATACTGTCCCATAGTGAGGGCTGTTTCCTATCTCCTCGGTACTCGTAGCAGCCGAGTTGATCTTGAACTGCTTCTCCAGCCCCCGCTGCTTAACCATATACGTAAAAACACTCTCAGCCATTGTTGATCGGCAGATATTGCCGTGGCAGACGAACAGTACTCTTATCATAGTCTTAAAACCTCGTATTTTCAAGGCTTTTCAGCCTTTTTGATATTTTCCCACATGGCATAAAATACGCATATTTTGGCATATTTTTGCCACCAAAAGGTATAAAGTAAGGTATAAAATTTTGCATTTTATACCTCGGTTTTTTCTAGGAAATATGGGCGTTTTACATAACTTTCATCCTTGCAAGTTCCGCTTTAGCATCATCAAAATTCACATGAGTATAAACATTTAATGTTACACTGATATCTGAATGCCCCATAAGATACTGAAGTGTCTTTGGATTCATACCGGATTTAGCCATATTAGAACAATAGGTATGCCTACAAACATGAGGCGTTACATTAGGCATCTGAAGCTTATAGGTTTTATTATACTTTTCCACTATGTGTTTAAAATAATGCTCCCAGTGTAATGAATACATGATTTTTCCATCTTTGTCAAAGTATAAAAAACCGGTATAACCATCTACTACAGGCTCCACTTTAGGTTTTATCCTATTCTTGATGATCTTTTTAAAGCACTCCTCAACATCTGGTGCCATTGGAATCACTCTGGTTCCACTTTCCGTTTTGGTGTCTTCTATATAGTAACTCGTCTTAGCTCTCTTTTGAAGCTGATGATCTATATTGATCCTATGACCTTTGAAATCAATATCTTTGAGAGTAAGCCCACAGAACTCCGATATACGCATGCCCGTCTTGAATAAGATGTAAATCCCTTCATAATATCTACAGAAATGGCTATCCTCTTTCACAAACTTAAGGAACTTACGTTCTTCATCCCTTGTAATGGCTTCACGTCTTACGCTATCATTCACTACTACATCAACAAGCTGAAACCCAAAAGGATTCTTCCTTATAAGATCATCATCAACAGCAAGTTGAAATGCCGGTCTAAGAACTCCTCTGATAGAATGAATTGAGCTAAAACTACGTCCATCCTTCTTCTGAAGCTTGATCAACCATGTCTTAGCATCGGATATTCTTACGGTATCAATTCTTTTTCTACCAAAAGAATCTTTCTTGAGGATATTTACTACTGTTTGATATCCTGCTTCCGTAGTAGCTCTAACGCCTGTTTTTGTTTGAATATACTTTTCCACTAGTTCCAAAACACTATAGTTTCCACCATTTGTTATGATATGGTCAAAAAGATCCGCTTGAATCTTTTTTTCCATCTCCCTTAAGGAAAGGGTACGCTTTTTCCCAGGTGGCATCTTGTCATTATGATCAAGTCTTAAACTATAAACGGCATTTGCTTTACCATTCTCATCTATGTACTTGAACCTATAACGCCCATCTGGCATCTGCATCTCTCCGTTATGTAATAAACGTCCTCTATTATCTCTCCTTTTTTCGCTCATTTATTATAGTCTCCTTTCACACAAAAAAACAAAGGAAGACTATCTTGGATGGAACCCATTATATCACAGGATAGTCTTCTTTGCCATAGGATACCGTTAATTTTGTCATATTTTTATAACGTACTAGTATAATCAAGGAATTTCTCGAATAAAACCCTTTTAATCCTATAATGAGAGCCTATCTCTATAAGAAATTCTGCATTGGGATGCTCATGTATCAGACTATACAGCCTTTTTACCCCAATTCCATAGTACAAAGCTGCTTCTTCAATGTTCAGGGAATACTTTTCCCATATAGGTATATCCTTCATAGCCACCTCTTAACCACCTGTACTATCCGGTTCTAAGTCCTTACTATCTGTCTCGACACCTTCTAGGCAATCATCCTCTACATAGTATGCTTTGAAGAGAACTCCTGTAGTTGTTAAAAACACTCCCTGATCACTATGTAATATCTTTT
>JAEEVK010000042.1 GCA_016287095.1 Lachnospiraceae bacterium | reverse complement strand
GTAGTTGCTTAATTTCATTTCTCACCCCGTTTACTGTATTCCGAGCTTTTTCTTTTCGAAAGCCAGATAATCAGCATCTGTATAAACTCTCTGTGTAAAATCTTGGGTTTTTGACTTTGAAACCCTGGTGTTGGTCGCCTTTGCGGCAGTTATAACAGGAGTAGAATCCAAAGTCCTGGCTTCTTCAAGGGTCTTTACACCCTGGTCATGCCAGCTTTTTAAAATCTTGTTTGCATATCTGAAGTCGGTCTTTGAAGTGCTGAGCACTGTTCTGTCGCAGGCTTCTTTAACCATTTCATCTGAAAAACCGAATTCGAAATACCAGCGCTTAACGTAAGGGAGCTCTGCATCGAGTAACGGACGATTAAGACCAAATGCGGTTTTAACTCCGGCAAAACGATTTGAAAATTCAGCGCTTTCTTTTAAGGCACCGTCTATGGTGGTTATTCCTTTGGAATGCCACTCGCGGGCTACCTTTTCGATATATGCATCGGTACGTTTTCCTTTTTCCAGGCAATAATCATAAAGGAAACGGATAAGGTCTGTAGGAAATCCCAGTTCTTCAAAAATAAAGGAAACGGTCTGAAGATTTCTGGTGGTAAGTGTCTTACCCAATGATTTCTCAACGTAATCAACCAATTCGTCGAAATCGGGATATTCATCCATGAAGGACTGTATCATATCCATTGAATAATTGGGTCTTACCTTGGGTTCCTCGATTTCTTTGGGCTCATCATCGACTTTTTTGTCATTGGTGACTTTTGTTTTCTTATTCCTAATGTCATCGATATCGTTGATATTGTCATCGGAGCGTCTGCCATAGGGTTTGCCGTTCAAAATGACCGGAGCCGGTACAGAGCGGGAACTTCTTTGGTTTGCATCAGAAAAAAGAGATATATCTGTATCGGAGTTTTCGAATTCATTTGAATCCTCTGCGGCTTCATCCAGATCATGAACAATAATGTTCTGTATTTTGCCGCCTCTTGAACAGCGCACGGAAAGAACATGCTGCTTATCCCAGTACTTAAGGGATGTGCGGATATCCTTCTCGGTTTCATCCAGGGCTTCTGCTATGGACTCTATTGAAACAGGCATTGAAGGATCCTGCAGACATCTTAAAAGATAGAGATAAACCTTTACGTCGCTTCCTCTTGCATCGGTCATGTAGTTGTCGATAAATATATTTGAAACCGTGGTCGAAGTTGCCCTCGAGCCATAGGTTAAGGTTATGCTCTGGTCCATAATGACTGCCTCACTGGTTTTGAAAAATTACAGTTGACATTATAACACAAAGTGAGGAATATGCAATCGCTTTAACCGGGTTAGCAGTCTGTCGAATGTGTTTGTTGATAAGGTGGATAAGTGGCAGGTTTCCCATAAAATAAGGTCACCCGGATGTGTATCCCTTTTTTGTGGATAAGGTGGATAAAATGATTACTTTAAGAGATCCTCGCCTATATTTACCACGTTTCCGGCACCCATTGTTATTAACAAATCACCCTTTGAAAGATTTTCGGATAAAAATTTTTCTGCCTCTTCGAAGCTTGAAAAATAGTAAACTTCGGTACCGAATTTTACCCTTATTTCATCTGCCAGCATTTTTGACGAAATAGTCCCCGGATCTTTCTCACGAGCGGCATAGATATCTACAAGGATTGCGGCATCGGACAGGGACAAAGCTTTGCAGATCTCGTCCTTAAAGGTAATGGTCCTTGAATAGGTATGCGGCTGGAATACAACCCAGAGTTTTTTGTGGGGATATTTTACCGCAGCCTTAAGTGTTGCCTCCATCTCTGTGGGATGGTGGGCATAATCATCTATGATAAGGGCTCCGTTGTATTCGCCTTTTTTCTCGAAACGGCGCGCAGTACCGGTATATTTTGCCAATCCCTTTTGTATGTCTGTAAATGCAATACCCAGTTCAAGAGCCAGAGCAGCTACACCTGTAGCATTGCTGACATTGTGTTCACCTACTACCGAAAGAGATATATTTCCTATAGAAGTTTCTCCCTTCATAAGGGTAAAGCTTCCCATATCATACTCATTATATGTAATGTTTTTTGCATAGTAATCAGCTGTACTGTCCTTAGCGGAGTAGGTGATCAAAGGACATTTTACATCTTTGAACAGAGCATCATAGTCCGGGATACCTTTTTCTATGGTAAGGATACCGTCCGCCGGCAGCAGATCGGTAAACTTTTTATAGGATGCCCTCTCGTTTTCCAGTGTCTTAAAGTAATCTAAATGCTCTGCTTCTATATTGGTAATGATGGCATGTGTAGGATGGAACTTCAAGAACGAATCGGTATACTCACAGGATTCGATAACCATATTCCCTAAACCACCGTCACGTACCTGGCCGCCTATGGCACTTAAGACACCGCCGACCGATACGGTAGGATCCAGGCCTGCCTCAAGGAGTATAAGGCTCATCATAGAGGTGGTAGTGGTTTTGCCGTGAGTTCCTGCTACAGAGATGTTTCTCTTATAATGAAGCATTATGTCTCCGACCATGCCTGCACGGTCGATGGCAGGTATATTACGGCGCTTTGCCTCCAAGAACTCGGCATTGTCAGCTTTGATCGCTGCGGTATATACAACTACATCACAGTCTGCGGGAACATTCTCCGGAGCACAGGAGTATTTGCAGGTGATGCCCAGGCCTTCAAGTTCTTCTGTAAGCTCGCTTTTTTTCATGTCTGAGCCTGTAACCACAAAACCTTTATTATGCAGGAGCTTGGCAAAACCGCTCATGCTGATACCGCCGATGCCGATAAAGTGTACATGGCAGGGGTTATTAAAGTCGATGTATCTCATTGTCAGTGTCCTTTCCTATATGCCTGTTACGAGGCAATAACTGCTTATATTATCTACCTCTTTGCAGGTTATGTCAATAAAGATTTTTAATTGTTTTTTTATTCGTTTGTGGGTTGCAAATTGGAGCAAGATGTGGTAATATTACAAGTGGGGATTTGTACCCTTTGGGTACATGCAAAGAAGGTGGAAAACAAAAGTTTTCCATACTATAAATGAATTTGGAGGTGACCTGCTTGATTCGGAAAGAAATGATCGCCATGCTTCTTGCCGGGGGACAGGGCTCGAGGCTTGGTATTCTCACAGCAGACATGGCAAAACCCGCAGTAAGTTACGGCGGAAAATACAGGATAATAGACTTTCCTTTGAGCAATTGCATTAATTCGGGTGTAGACACAGTAGGTGTCCTTACACAGTACCAGCCTTTAAGGCTGAATACTCATATCGGTATTGGTATTCCGTGGGACCTTGACAGGAATATCGGAGGTGTCAGCATTCTTCCTCCCTATGAGAAGAGTGATGATGCTGAGTGGTACACAGGTACTGCTAATGCCATATATCAAAATCTTAAGTTCATTGAGCTTTATAATCCTGAGTATGTGCTCATCCTCGGCGGTGACCATATATATAAGATGGATTACGAGATTCTTCTTGATTTCCACAAACAGAACAAAGCTGATATCACTTTGGCTACATACCCTGTAGCTTGGGAAGATGCGTCCAGATTTGGTCTTGTTATCACCGATGAAAACAAGAAGGTCCTTGATTTCGAAGAAAAACCCGCTAAGCCCAGAAGTAATCTGGCTTCCATGGGTATTTACATATTTACCTGGAAAGTTCTTAAAGAGGCTCTTATTAAGCTTAAGGATCAGCCCGGCTGTGACTTCGGTATGCATGTTATACCTTATTGCCACAATAACGGTGCTGCCGTTTACGCTTTTGAGTACAACGGATACTGGAAGGATGTAGGAACCCTGGCTGCATACTGGGAGTCAAACATGGAACTTATCGATCTGGTTCCCGACTTTAACCTGTATGAAGAGTTCTGGAAGATCTATACCAAGAGTGATGTAAGCACTGCTCAGTATCTGGGCGAGAATGCAGTACTTTCCCGCAGTATTGTAGGTGAAGGTACCGAGATTTACGGCAGTGTATACAACTCCGTTATCGGACCTGAGGTAGTAATAGAGGAAGGCGCTGTGGTATCTGATTCCATCATCATGCAGGGCACTCATATAGGAAAGAATACAAAAGTTAATAAGGCTATCATCGCTGAGCGCTGTGTAGTCGGCAGCGACTGTGAACTTGGTGTCGGTGATGAGGTAGAAAATAAAGAGCATCCCAATATTTATTGTAACGGGCTCGTTACCTTGGGTGAGAAGACCGTCATACCCGACGGCGTCCGCATCGGAAAAAATACCGTTATTTCAGGAGTTACCACTCCCGAGGATTATAACGGCGGCTGGCTGGCCGGCGGAGAAAGTCTCAGGAAGGTAGGTGAGAGCGCATGAGAGCAATAGGTATCGTACTTGCAGGAGGTAATGCTCCCAGGATGAAGGAGCTTACCAATAAGAGAGCTGTTGCAGCTATGCCTCTCGCAGGCAGCTACAGAGCTGTGGACTTTGCCCTTTCCAGTCTGGCAAATTCAAAAGTACAGAAGGTAGCAGTGCTTACCCAGTATAACTCAAGATCATTAAACGACCATATGAGTTCTTCAAAATGGTGGGATTTCGGACGTAAGCAGGGCGGTCTGTTTGTATTCACACCTACCATTACGGCTGATAACGGTTTCTGGTACAGAGGTACCGCAGATTCCATTTTCCAGAATATAGAATTTTTGAGAGATAGCCACGAGCCTTATGTAGTACTTACCTCGGGTGACATTATTTATAAGCTTGATTTCAACAAGGTGCTCGAGCAGCATATTGAAAAGAAAGCCGATATCACCGTAGTCTGCAAGAGACTCGGCAGATGCGAGGATACCAGCCGTTACGGTATCATCGGTACCAACGAAGACGGCAGGATAGTTTCGTTTGATGAAAAGCCTAACGGCTGCTCAGAGGAGGATCCTCTTGTTTCCGCAGGCATTTATGTATTCAGACGCCGTCAGCTGATAGAGATGTTAGAGCGTGCCGACGAAGAAGAAAGATATGACTTAGTACGCGACATCATCATCAGATTCAAGGATGTTAAGAGGGTTTATGCATTTGAGCATAACGCATACTGGAGAAATATCGCTTCGGTTAGTGATTATTATGATGCAAACATGGATTTCTTAAAGCCCGAGATCAGGGATTACTTCTTCAGACAATATCCTGATATCTATACCAAGGTTGACGATCTGCCTCCCGCAAAGTATAACGCAGGTGCTTCAGTAAAGAACAGTCTGGTAGCAAGTGGTACAATTGTTAACGGCCGTGTTGAGAATTCCATTATATTCAAGCAGGTTTATATAGGAAATAACTGTACCATCAGGAATTCCATCATCTTAAACGGTGTTCACATCGGAGACAATACATATCTTGAGAACTGTATTGTTGAGAGCCGTGATACCATTAAGCCTAACAGCAACTATTCAGGTGAGCCCGGCAAGCCCAGGATCGTCATCGAGAAGAGTGACAGATATATGTTATAATTGTAAGGAAAGGTTACAGCCTCTTCTGATATGAGGGGGCTGTATTTTTGAGAATGAAAAAGAATTATTTGAACATTGCTTTGATCGTTACGGCCTGTGTGGCGCTCATTGCAGTTGTATTTTTCTTTATAAAACTTGATAAGATATCCAGAGACAATACCGGCAGTTCAAACAGTGCCGAAGAAAGGGATAAAGCGATTATATTGAGTGCTGACAGTGACAAAACCCCCGGAGACAACGAGGAGAGTGCTCTCTCTGTCGCCTTAAAGGCTACTCCGACACCAAGTCCTACACCTTCTCCGTCACCTACACCGGAGCCTACGCCGACTCCCACACCGGAGCCCTTGAGTGTGGATAATATTGATCCGAATAAGCCTATCGTAGCTCTTTCCTACGATGACGGACCGAGTTCAAATACCGCAAGTATCCTGGAGACACTCGAAAAGTACGGAGCTCACGCAACTTTCTTTATGGTTGGTGAAAATATAGATATGCATCCCGATTGGGTAAAGATGGTCTATGAGTCCGGAAACGAGGTAGCAAACCACACTGTTAACCATAAGAATCTGAATACCCTGTCTGCAGAGGATATCAGGAAAGAAGTCGAAAATAACCAAAGCAAGCTGAACAGTACACTGGGTCTCGATAAGAAATACCTGGTTCGTCCGCCATACGGAAATGCAAATGATACCGTAAAGGCAACGGTTGAGCATCCTATGATCCTGTGGTGGGTTGATACTCTGGACTGGAAGTCCAAGGATCCCGATGCCGTACTTGAGGAAGTAAAGAAGGCTACCAAGGACGGTGCCATCATCCTGATGCATGACCTTTATTCCACAACAGCTGAGGCTACCAAGAAGGTTGTACCGTGGCTCAAAGAGCAGGGATACCAGATATGCTCCGTTAGCGAGATGTTCGCTGCACGCGGAGTCAAGATGGAGAATGGTAAGACCTATAACAGCTGTATAAGTGCAGAGAAATATAAAGAAAAGCAAGGACAATAAAAAAATTAAAAAAGTACTTGCAAATTGGCATAAATAGTTGTATACTACCATCCATAGTTTATAAAAATTTAATGGCTGTGATGAAAAATACGATTCTCAAGGTCTTTCAGAGATGCGGTGGACGGTGCGAACCGCAAGATACAGGAATCCTTCCAATTTCGGAGCTGCCGGTGATGAGCCGGAGGGAGACGACCTTTATATCGTTTGAGAGATACCATAGGGTTTATGGTAATTTGGGTGGTACCGCGGAATGTACATTTTCGCCCCATGTCTTAGTTAAGATATGGGGCTTTTATTTTTTGCAAAAGCGGAAAAGTTTGAAAGGAGAATATTATGATTGATCTGAAATTTTTACGTGAGAATCCTGAGGTTGTTAAGCAGAACATAAGAAATAAGTTCCAGGATCAGAAGCTTCCTTTGGTTGATGAGGTTATAGAACTGGATGCTGAAAGACGTGCAACCCAGCAGCAGGCAGATGACTTAAAGCAGAAGAGAAATTCTATTTCAAAGCAGATCGGTGCTTTAATGGCTCAGGGCAAGAAGGCTGAGGCTGAAGAGGCTAAGAAAGAGGTTGCTGAGTTTGGTGACGAGCTGGCAGCACTTGATAAAAAGCAGGCTGAGCTTGAGGAAGAAGTTAAGAAGAGAATGATGATCATACCTAACATCATCGATCCTTCTGTGCCTATCGGTAAGGATGACAGCGAAAACGTTGAGGTTCAGCGTTTCGGTGAGCCCAAGGTACCTGATTTTGAGATCCCTTATCATACAGAGATCATGGAAAAACTCCATGGTATAGACCTTGATGCTGCAAGACGTGTTGCAGGTAACGGTTTCTATTACCTGATGGGTGACATCGCAAGACTTCATTCTGCAGTTATTTCTTACGCTAGAGATTTCATGATCAACAGAGGATTTACTTACTGTGTACCTCCTTTCATGATCAGAAGCGAAGTTGTTACCGGCGTTATGAGCTTTGCAGAGATGGATGCCATGATGTACAAGATCGAGGGCGAGGACCTCTATCTTATCGGTACCAGTGAGCATTCTATGATAGGTAAATATATCGACCAGATAGTACCCGAGGAGACTCTGCCTCATACTCTTACCAGTTATTCTCCTTGTTTCCGTAAGGAAAAGGGTGCTCACGGTATAGAGGAGAGAGGTGTATACCGTATCCATCAGTTTGAAAAGCAGGAGATGATCGTTATCTGTAAGCCTGAGGACAGCATGGTATGGTATGATAAGCTGTGGAAGAATACTGTAGACCTGTTTAGAAGTCTTGATATCCCGGTTCGTCAGCTTGAGTGCTGTTCGGGAGATCTTGCAGACCTTAAGGTTAAATCATGCGACGTAGAGGCTTGGTCACCCAGACAGAAGAAGTATTTCGAGGTTGGATCATGCTCGAACTTAGGAGATGCTCAGGCAAGACGTCTTAGGATCAGGATTGTCGGAGAGGGTGGCAAGTACTTTGCTCATACTCTTAACAATACCGTGGTTGCTCCTCCCCGTATGCTTATCGCATTCCTTGAGAACAATCTTAATGCAGACGGTTCTGTTAATATCCCTGAGGTACTTCGTCCTTACATGGGTGGCAAAGAGAAAATCGAACCTTGACAATAACATTATTTAGTCTGCCGGACTTGGTTACAATTGGATTGTGTTAGTATTTTAGTAAGAGGGCTGTGAGTTCAGTCCTCTTTACTTTGCTGTTTAGAAGTAACTGCATCTTGACAAAAAAAATAAACAGGTGTAGAATACTTGCTTGTTTGAGGTTAAATACATTTATATAGGTAGAAACTCGTTGATAATTTAAGTATTTTTAGGAAGGATTAGAGTAAAACATTATGACCAAAGGAACATTCAAGGGTGGCGTGCATCCCTATGAGGGTAAGGAACTCTCCATGGACAAGCCCACAGTTAAGCTCCTACCGGGTAAAGAACTGGTATATCCGATGTCACAGCATATCGGTGCTCCTTCTAAGCCCATCGTTGCAGTTGGTGATCATGTGCTTATGGGTCAGAAGATTGCTGAGGCCGGCGGCTTTGTATCGGTACCGATTTCAGCATCCGTTTCAGGTACAGTAAAGGAAATAAAGCCGACCCTTACAGTTTCGGGAAGTATTGTTGATGCTATTTATATTGAAAATGATGAACAATATACTCCTGTAGAGGGTTTGGGAACCAAGAGGGATTATACCAAACTTTCAAAACAGGAGATCAGAGATATAGTAAAGGAAGCCGGTATCGTCGGTATGGGCGGAGCCGGATTCCCGACACATATAAAGCTTACTCCTAAGGATGAGAATGCAATAGATTATATCATCGTTAACGGTTCGGAATGTGAACCCTATCTTACATCGGACTACCGTATGATGCTTGAAGAGGGCGAAAAGCTGGTTGACGGTGTGCGTATCATCCTTCAGCTTTTTGATAATGCACAGGGTGTCATCGCAATAGAGGATAATAAGCCGAAGGCTATAGAGCATATCAGCGAGCTTGTAAAAGACGAGACCAGGATCAGGGTGCAGGTTGTAAGGACCAAGTATCCTGAGGGCAGTGAACGTCAGCTGATAAAGGCAGTTACAGGCAGAAAAATCAATTCTTCGATGCTCCCGGCTGATGCGGGCTGTATCGTAAACAATGTGGATACGGTTATTTCAATACATATGGCCGTTGCGGAAACCACACCTCTTATGAGAAGAGTGGTAACAGTTTCCGGTGATGCGGTTGTAAATCCCCAGAACTTTAATGTAAAGACAGGTACTAAATATTCAGAGGTACTTGAGGCAGCGGGCGGATTTAAGGTAAAGCCTGAAAAACTGATCTCCGGCGGTACCATGATGGGTATGGGACTTTTTGATGTGAATATCCCGGTAACCAAGACTTCTTCGGCACTCCTGGCATTTATTAAGGATCCGATGCTTCTTGTACCCGAGGGACCTTGTATCAGATGCGGCAGATGCGTTGAGGCATGTCCCGAAAATCTGATTCCCCAGATGATGATGGAGGCTTCTGAGCGTTTTGATGATGCTTCATTTGAAGCTATCAGCGGTATGGAATGTATGGAGTGCGGCTCATGTACATTCGTATGTCCTGCAGGCCGTAAGCTCACACAGAGCTTAAAGCAGACCAGACGCAGCATCCTGGATAACCGCAAGAAGAAATAGGAGATAATCATGAAAGATTTATATAATGTCTCTGCCTCACCCCATGTGAGAAGCGGAGTCACGACACGCTCGATAATGAGGGATGTGGCTATAGCCCTGATCCCGGCTAGTGCATTCGGTGTATATCAGTTTGGATTTAAAGCATTCTTAGTACTTCTTACAAGTATAGCTTCTGCCTGTCTTTGTGAGTTCTTATGGAAGAAGTTTGTTGTTAAAAAGAATACTCCTTATGAGTGCAGTGCTTTGGTTACCGGTTTACTGCTCGGTATGAACCTGCCTGCATCCGTACCGCTCTGGATACCCGTAGTAGGCAGTGCATTTGCCATCCTGGTAGTAAAGGAAATGTTTGGCGGTCTTGGACAGAACTTCATGAACCCCGCACTTGGTGCAAGATGCTTCCTGCTTATCTGTTTTGCAGGCAGGATGACAGCCTTCGGAGTAGAACAGTCAGCTTCACACTTTATGGACGGGGCAGCTTCGATAGACGGACTTTCTTCAGCAACTCCTCTTGCAATTATTAAGAATCTTGAAGCAGGACAGAGCATCAGCTCTAACGTATCACTTTCAGATATGTTCTTTGGTTTTACAGGCGGTGTTATCGGTGAGACAAGTACTTTGGCAATTCTCATCGGTGCAGCATATCTGCTTGTAAAGAAGATCATCAGTTTGAGAATTCCCGTTGCTTACATTGCAACATTTGCAGTATTTGTTTACATCTTTGGCGGACATGCTTTTGAGAGCGACGGTTTTTGCTATCTTGCATGTGAGCTTTGCGGCGGCGGTCTGATGCTCGGTGCATGGTTCATGGCTACCGATTATGTTACCAGCCCTATCACCAAGGGTGGCCAGATCGTATTCGGTATACTTTTGGGACTCCTTACAGGTATCATAAGGGTCTGCGGCAACTCTGCAGAGGGCGTATCATACGCCATTATCTTCTGCAACCTGCTCGTACCTTTCATCGAGAAGGTTACAATGCCCAGAGCCTTCGGTGTTGTTAAGAAGAAAAAGGGAGGTGCTGCAAAATGAGTGAGAACAAACAGAAGAGCACCTTGATAAAAGACGCTATTATCCTTTTTGCCATAACAATAATCGCTGCATTTGCTTTAGGTGCCGTATATGAAATCACAAAGGACCCCATCGCAGAGGCAGAAGCAAAGACAAAGACTGAAGCCGCAAAGGCAGTATTTGCGGAAATGAAAGAAACTGCTGATGCACCTGCAGATGAAGTAGAAAAAGCACAGGCTTTAGTAGACCAGAACAACAAGAACAAAGAATTTGACACCATAACAATCGATGAAGTTTTACAGGCACTTGATGAGAACGGCAATAAGATCGGAGATATCATCACTGTTACTTCAAAGAAGGGCTACGGCGGACAGATCACCATCATCATGGGTGTATCCGATGATGAAACCTTAAAGGGCATCGAGTTCCTGAGCATCAGCGAGACTCCCGGTCTTGGTATGAAGGCTAAGGATGATGATCCGGATAAGGATGGCGATTTCAAAGATCAGTTTAAAGGTGTACAGCCCGGCAGCTACAAGCTCACAAAGAGAAATATCAATATGAGCGGAACCACAGAAATAGATGCTATATCCAGTGCAACCATTACAACAAGCGCAGTTACTAACATGTTAAACGCAGGCCTCTTGGTTGCAGCATCGATAGATTAAGGAAGGAGGATTTTCAACGTGAATAAATGTACAGAACGTCTGTATAACGGACTAGTAAAAGAAAATCCCACCCTTGTCTTAATGCTTGGTATGTGTCCTACACTGGCAGTTACTACTTCTGCATTTAACGGACTCGGTATGGGTCTTTCGACTACAGCGGTTCTCGTTATGTCGAACTTTATGATATCTGCACTCAGGAAGATCATTCCCGACAAGGTCAGAATGCCTGCATTTATCGTAATAGTAGCTTCATTCGTAACTATAGTTGAGTTATTGGTAAAGGGATTCCTTCCTTCACTTAATGATTCACTCGGTATATACATCCCTCTTATCGTTGTAAACTGTATCATCTTAGGACGTGCAGAGGCATATGCCAGCAAGAATCCCGTACTTCCTTCAATCTTTGACGGTATCGGTATGGGTCTTGGATTTACCTGTTCACTTACCGTTATCGGACTTATCCGTGAGCTGATCGGTGCAGGTACTGTCTTCGGAGCACAGGTACTTCCTGATGCTTATGAGCCTTTCTCGATTTTCGTTATGGCTCCCGGAGCATTCTTTGTACTTGCTATCCTTACAGCAGTACAGAATAAGTTAAAGCTTAAGAGCGCAACAAACGGTGATGCACCTTCATCACAGTCAACACTTGCATGCGGCGGAAACTGTACAGAGTGTGTGGGTGAGGTTTGTACACAGAACCGTATCCGTATAGAGCAAAAACTCGACGAAGCAAAGGCTGTAAAGGCTGATGTAAAGGCTGATACTAAAAATGCTTTTCCTGAGACTGCCGGAGATAAGGTAGAAAAAGGAGGTAATAAGTAATGAAAGAAATGTTACTCCTTTTAGTAAGTACTGCTCTTGTTAACAACGTAGTACTTAGCCAGTTCCTTGGAATATGTCCTTTCCTCGGAGTATCAAAGAAAACAAAAACTGCCGTAGGTATGGGCAGTGCGGTTATATTTGTCGTAACTGTAGCTTCAGCGGTAGCAAGCCTGATCTACAATTTCATACTTGTACCCTGCGAGCTCGAATACATGAAGACCATCGTGTTTATTGCAGTTATCGCAGCACTTGTACAGCTGGTAGAAATGATCTTAAAGAAGTTTATACCTTCATTGTATAAGGCACTGGGTGTGTATCTTCCTCTGATCACCACCAACTGTTGTGTACTCGGTGTAGCACTCCTTAACGTACAGAACAATTACAATTTCTTAGAGAGCGTTATAAACGGACTTGGTACCTCGGTAGGTTTCTGCATCTCCATCGTGCTGATGTCAGGTATCCGTGAGAGGACCGAAAATAACGATATCCCTCATGTACTTAAAGGATCACCCATCCTGCTCATCACCGCAGGCCTTATGGCTATCGCATTCTGCGGATTTGCAGGACTGATCTAAGAAAGGACAAAGAAATGATATTTTTAGCTTTTAATATAAACGGCGTATTGGTTGCCGGCGGTGTAGTAGGAGCCGTAGGTCTTATCATCGGACTTCTGCTTGGTATAGCCGCAAAGAAATTTGCCGTAGAAACAGATGAAAGAGTCGGACTTGTCAGAGAGTGCCTGCCCGGAAGTAACTGCGGCGGTTGTGGATTTGCAGGTTGTGATGCCTGTGCCGAGGCTATAGTAAAGGGTGAGGCAGCCATCAACCAGTGTCCCGGCGGACGTCATGCAGATATAGCAGCTATCATGGGTACAGAGGCTACAGAGTCCGTAAAGATGGCAGCATATGTAAAGTGTAGCGGAACCTGTGACAAGACCACAGTAAAATACAGATATCAGGGTATAGCTGATTGTCGAAAGCTTGCACTTATCCCCGGTCACGGCGAGAAGGAATGTGTATACGGATGTATGGGATATGGCAGCTGTGTAAGCGTATGTAAGTTTGATGCCATCCATATTGTAAACGGTGTAGCAGTGGTTGATACTGATAAATGTACCGGTTGCGGTGTTTGTACCAGAACATGTCCTAACCATCTGATCGAGCTCAGACCTGTTACATCAAAGTATGCAGTAGGCTGTAACTCAAAAGATAAGGGCAAGGATACCAGAGTATTCTGTACCGCAGGCTGTATTGGCTGTGGTATCTGCGCAAAGCAGTGTGAGGCAGGTGCCATCACAGTAGAAAACAACTTGGCACATATTGATTACGAGAAGTGTGTAGGCTGCGGCAAGTGTGCCGAGAAGTGCCCGAGAAAGATAATCATTGTAAGATAAACATCATAAGAATAGTTAATGAGGGAGCTATGTGGAAACATGTAGCTCCTTTATATATTTGCCAAATCACCGAACAGAAATGCGCCAAATCACCGAATGAAAGATGATTAGCAAAAATATCCATTGTATTAAAAAAGTATATCCTATATAATACAGATATTAGGATATACTTTTTTTGTCGGGAAGGGGACAGTATGCCAATGGCATACTATAGATTATGATAAATACAAATGAAGTAATACAGTTCTTCGATCGGTTGGCGCCAAACTGGGATGCCGACATGGTCAGGAATGAAGATGTGATAAAGACTATACTAAATAATGCAGGTGTAGAGACTGGTAAGGATATACTGGATGTAGCCTGTGGGACCGGAGTGCTGATACCTGACTATATATCAAGAGGTGTGGCATCGGTCACAGCGATAGACATCTCTCCAAAGATGATAGATATTGCACGAGAAAAATATCTGAAGGATGGAAAAAATATTTCAAGCACAGAAGTTTCAATCATCTGTGGAGATGTTGAAACATATGATTTTGAGCAGCAATTTGACAGTATAGTGGTTTATAATGCGTTTCCACACTTCCCGGATCCGGACAGACTTATAGCCGGACTTGCAAAGAAACTTAAATCCGGTGGGATACTTACTATAGCACACAGTATGAGCAGGGAAAAGATTAACTCTCATCACAAGGGCTCTGCATCACATGTATCAAATGGACTAATGCCTGTGGGGATACTGGTAGGAATATTTACTAGGTATTTATCAGTAGACATGTATATTTCTGATGACAGGATGTATCAGGTATGTGGAAGGAAAATATGATGGAAATAAAGGAGTTTTTTGAAAAATACCCCGAAGTAGCTTTAGCTTTTTCGGGTGGAGTTGACTCTTCATATCTGCTCTATGCTGCAAAACAATATGCAAAACGTTGCACGGCATATTATGTGAAATCCGTATTTCAACCCAAGTTTGAATATAGGGATGCTGTAAGACTGGCTGAAGAGCTGGGAGCGGATATTAGCGTTATAGAGGCAGATGTACTTAGCAGTGAGGATGTAAAGAGAAATCCGGAAAAACGTTGTTATTATTGTAAGCAATTGATATTCTCTAACATCAAAAAGAATGCTTTGGCAGATGGATATACCGTAATTTTAGATGGAACAAATGCTTCGGACGATGTAAATGACCGTCCGGGGATGAAAGCATTGAAGGAATTAGAAGTAAGATCACCTCTCAGGGAATGCGGACTTACGAAAGATGAGGTACGAAAGCTTTCAAAAGAGGCAGGGTTATTCACATGGGATAAACCTGCGTATGCGTGCCTCGCTACCCGAATACCTGCAAATGAACCTATAGATAAGGATAAACTGGCAAAAATAGAGAAGGCAGAGGACTTCCTGTTTTCTTTGGGGTATACAGATTTTAGGGTAAGAACCATAAACGGACATGCCAGACTGGAAATGCCTGAAGATCAGTGGATGAAGGTGGCAGAAAATCGAAAAGAAATTTTAAATGGATTGAAGGATATGTTTAAAACAGTTTCATTAAGTTTAAAATCCAGATAATAATTTGTGATAAATATGGGGGTAGTATAATTGGAGAACGATACAAGAGAACTGCTTGAGAAACTTGCTGCTGGCGAAATCTCAGTGGATGACGCTTTGCTTAAACTAAAACTTAAGCCTTTTGAAGATATTGGATTTGCTAAGGTGGATACTCATAGATCCGTCCGTCAGGGAGTGGCTGAAGTTATATATGGAGCAGGGAAAACGACTGAGCAGATATTAGGTATTGCTCAAAAAATGTTGGAAAACGGTCAAAAGACCATACTTATTACCAGGCTTTCTAAAGAAAGTGCAGAAGAAATACAAAAGGAAATGCCTCTCGATTATAGAGCAGATGCTAGGATAGGTATCATCGGAGATGTGCCTAAAGCATCAGGGATAGGGAAAATAGTGGTTGCGACCGGCGGGACCAGCGACATACCTGTGGCTGAGGAAGCAGCTATCACTGCTGAGACCTTTGGAAATGAAGTGGTAAGGCTTTATGATGTGGGTGTGGCAGGACTTCACAGACTGCTTGCAAGGATAGAGGATATCATGGGAGCCAGTGTGATCATAGCTATAGCCGGTATGGAGGGAGCACTTGCCAGTGTTATCGGAGGACTGGCGGATTGTCCGGTGATAGCGGTACCGACAAGCGTTGGATACGGAGCATCGTTTAATGGATTATCAGCGCTGCTTTCAATGTTAAACTCCTGTGCCAGCGGGGTTTCGGTAGTAAATATTGATAACGGTTTCGGAGCAGGATATCTGGCACATATGATAAATCACATGGGGAAAGGAAATACGTAATGAAAAGTTTATATATAGACTGCAGTATGGGTGCAGCAGGAGATATGCTGACAGCAGCTTTGTTGGAATTATTTCCTGATAAAGAGAAAATAGTAGATGAGTTAAATACTATAGGAGTACCCGGAGTCAGATTTGAAATGGAAAAATCTGTAAAATGCGGTATAGTAGGGACTCATATGAGAGTACTGGTTGACGGTGAAGAAGAAGTGAGCGAGGATGTTCACGATCATGGACACCATCACGACCATGACCATCATCACGATCATGACCACAGTCATCCCCATAATCACACCTCAATGCATGATATAGAGCATATCGTGAATGATCACCTAAAGGTTTCTGCCGGTGTAAAGAAAGACATAATCGCAGTTTATAATATCATCGCAGAAGCAGAAAGTCTGGCACATGGCTGCCCGGTAACTGAGATCCATTTCCATGAGGTAGGAAATAAGGATGCCATAGCTGATATTTCGGCGGTATGCTACCTTATAGACAGGCTTTTTGTGGAGAATATCATAGTATCACCCATCCATGTGGGATCGGGACAGGTGAAGTGTGCCCATGGTATACTGCCCGTTCCTGCACCTGCTGTCAGCTATATACTTCAGGATATACCGATATATGGAGGCAGCATCCGCGGTGAACTCTGTACTCCGACAGGGGCAGCCCTTCTTAAGCATTTTGCGGTATCCTTTGGCTCTATGCCTATGATGAAAGTCAGAAAAATCGGCTACGGTATGGGGAAAAAGGATTTCGATGCAGCAAACTGCGTGAGGATTATGCTTGGAGATATATCTAAATCTTCAACAGACTACATTCTGCATCTCTCCTGCAATGTGGATGATATGACAGGCGAAGAGATAGGCTTCTGCATGGACAGACTCTTTGAGGCCGGTGCCAGGGATGTTTACACGGAATCCATATATATGAAGAAAAACCGTCCGGGTACCATGATAAATGTTATCTGTACCGAGTCGGAAAAGGACGCAGTGATAAAAGCTCTTTTCAAACACTCCACCACTATCGGCATCAGGGAAGAGAAGATGAACAGGTACATTTTGAACAGAAGGGTGGAGACCGTTGAAACTCCTTACGGACCCGTGAGGTGCAAGGTGTCATCCGGTTATGGTGTGGAACGCAGAAAATACGAGTATGATGACATGACTAAAATTGCTAAAGAAAGAGATATGAGTATACAGGACGTAACTCGTATTGTTAAGGATAGTTTGTAAGCAATTATGTAGGAGGATCTTCTTGGGTTCTCCTATTTTTGTACGTTAAACGAATGCTCTCAGTTTGCAAAAAGTTTATTATCTTTATTATTCTTTTTTTACAAAATCTATGTTATAATATTTATCAGTCAATCAATTTTCAATTGTTATGATTGAAAAACATATAGGCTGTGTAATTAAGGAAGTATTTACGAGGAGGGGCAAATGATAGCAAAAAGTACAGTAAAAGAGATCCAGGTTTACAGAAACAGTGCATCAGTCATAAGGACCGGTGAGGTTGCACTAAAGGAAGGCAGAAATATCATCTATGTTGGGGGGATGACACTGACTTCAAAGCAGGAGGATTTTGTTCTTTCATTCCCGGAAAATGTGAGAGCGGCAAACATCCAGATTATAAAGATTGATGACATCGATGATTTTGGAGAGAGAGAATCCGAGAAGATCCAGAAAAAGATAGACGAGATAGATTATCAGATAGAAACAGACAAGCTCCTTATGGAACTGCGCAAGACTAACGGGGATTTTTCAAAAAGGACCGATGTATCGGTTGAAGCACAGGAGCAGTATATGGTGGCACTGCCGGCAAGACTTCTTGAGCTTCATAAACAGATAGGAGAACTTGAAGAGCAGAGAGAAAAACTCGTGGAGGAACAGGTTGATGCGGTAAAGGAAGAGAGCAAACCCCTGATAATGGCAGAAATCTTTGCAGAGGCAGAAGGAACGGTGCCTTTTATGCTGAGATATCAGGAAGCATCTGCCAGATGGAAGCCTAAATATGAGGTGCGCTATAAGAGCAGTGAGGAGCCGCTTGAAGTCAGCATGAAGGCTCAGATCACACAGAACTCGGATGAGGATTGGAAAAGGGTAAAGGTTACTCTGTATTCCGGAAATCCTGCAGTATTCCACGGACTGCCGGAACTGGACCCTGTACATGTATCAATATATGTGGATCCTCCTGTATACAGAGGACGTGCCAAGGGGGCTGCAGGTGGTGCCAGAATGTGCGAATCTGCCATGATGGATGAAGAAGTTTGTGACGAGGCCGTTTTTGAGGCTGAAGATAATGGAGCACCTAAGCTGGCTATGGCTTCGTTAAAGATGGAGGAGGCACAGGTCGAGGAAGAAGAGACTATGTCAGCGTTTATTCTTCCTGATCTAAAGGATATACTTAACGGTACTGATGGTAATATCGTTGTACTTCAGAGCTTTAAGGTACCTGCAAATTACCAGCTGCTGAGCATACCCAGAGTGGATACAAAGAGCTTCCTTACTGCAGAGATAAATGAAGCTGACTGGCCTTTACCTGCAGCATATGCTTCGGTATATATAAAAGACCTGTTTGCGGGGGATATATATGTGGATCCCGATACTGATGTGGATAAATTCTCGTTGTCTCTCGGACAGGATGAAAGGATCACAGTGGTTAGGACAGAACTCCCGAGAAAGACTCAGGAGGCGCTGCTAAAGAATCAGAGAAAACAGGTTCGCTCGTCACGGATAAGGCTGGTTAATAATTCAAAAGAAACGGTAAAGGTACTCTTAAAAGACCAGATCCCTGTATCTACTGACAAGGCGGTTACGGTTGATGTACTGAATCTTTCGGACGGAGTGCTTAATGATGAAAAGGGTGAAGTAAGCTGGACTCTCTCTGCTGAGCCTCAGAATGCTATCGAGCTGGAACTTTCATACAGCGTTGCCTGGCCAAAGGATAAAAGACTGTCAGAGAGGACGGTAAGATAAACCTACTGATGTAACTTTTAGCATATGACTGACTAAAATCACAATGTGACTAAAGTCATGATACAATGTGTCTTTTTTCACTACAAAAATAAAATATCACGGTTTATAATGAGTGTGTCAATGAACGGAACAAGTTCGGGGCACACTCTTTTTTAAATTTTAGAATGACAAAAGGTTCGTTCACTGTGATTAAAAAATGAAAAATATAAACTAAAAAAAGGGAAGAGAGAAAAAATGGGTACAATTTTAAGAACAAAGGATCTGACAAAAAAGTATGGAAGTAAAGTGGTGGTCGACAATCTGAATATCGAGATAGAGGAAGGCGAGGTATTCGGACTCTTAGGACCAAACGGTGCAGGTAAAAGTACCACGATGAACATGATCTGCGATATAGTAAGACCTACACTCGGCAGCGTTGAGTTTTATGGGAAAGATTTCAAGAAAAACCGTAAAGAACTTCTTTCAAAGCTTGGTTATATACCACAGGACCTGGCGATACACGGGAGACTTAAAGCATGGGAAAATGTTGAACTTTTCACATCACTGTATGGGATAAAGGGAGCGGAGTTAAAGAAAAGGATAGACGAGTCACTCGAGTATGTAGGACTTACCGAAAAGAGAAATGATTATGCCAAAACTTTTTCCGGCGGTATGAAGAGGAGACTGAACATAGCCTGTGCATTGGGACATCATCCAAATCTCTTGATATTTGATGAGCCCACAGTCGGCATAGATGCCCAGTCCAGAAATTTCATCATGGAAAAGATCAAGGAATCAAACCGAAACGGTGCGACTGTAATATACACCAGCCATTATATGGAAGAAGTAGAAGCCATCTGTACCAGGATAGCTATAATGGATAACGGCAAGATAATAGCGATCGGTACGGTTGAAGAGTTAAAGAAGATGGTAGTTGAGGATACTTCAAAGATTACTCTTGAAGAAGTATTCCTGACACTGACGGGTAAGAAATTGAGGGATTATTAAAATGATACGATACTTGATAAAAAACAATTTTAAAATAATATCCAGGAATGCGATAAATATCCTTGTGCTGACATTGGCTCCAATAATTGTAAGCGCCGTACTTATCAGTGCATTTTCTGCCATGATGGAAAAGTATGATGGAGTCGGAGATTTCAAGGTAGGATACAGCTGCAACCATGAAGAGGTACCGGATCAGCTGATAGACGGTTTAAAATCCATAGCCGAGGATCAGGGGATTTCGTTTGTTGAGTATGAGGAAACAAGCGCCGAAGAGGCTGTGACTGATTATAAACTTGCCGGATTTGTGGAATTCGGAAAAGACAGCTACACTGTATACAAGACGGATGAAAACACAGCAGAGGGTCAGATATTGGAATATCTGCTGCATGCATATTATGAGAATATGTCGCTGGCAATTTCAGGGCAGTTGATGCCTGTAGGCTCCGAGAATGTGGCAGAAAACAATGCCAAGGATGAAACCATCGCCTCAAAAATGAAGGTTGAAACTGCTGATTTCATACCTGCTGTGGATTCTACCGATTATTACGGGATAATATATATGATTTATTTCAGCTGGTGCTGTATAGTCTGCGGTGCAGGCCTGTTCACAGCCGAGAAGAAATACGGCATTGAGAAAAGACAGATGGTTTCGGGTATCTCTGATTTTAAGGAATATCTTTCAAAGTTTATGCCCATGGTACTTATGGCATGCGGGGGACTCGCAATATACGGTATCTTATCCATTGTGCTGCTCGATGTGCACTGGGGGAATATAGCACTTTCGGCGCTGCTGGTTATTCTGGGTATAATGGCTGCAACTGCACTGGGACTTATGGTTTATGCAATCTGTGATAACATGGTAGTGACAGTCATAATTGTATTCATGCTTGTATGGGCATGGGGATTTATCGGAGGAAGTTTCGAAACGTATATTTTCTCCAGTACCTCGGAAACTCTAAAAAAGCTTTCTCCGATATATTATGAAAACAGGGCTGTTGTTGAGCTCTCCTGCATGGGAGAAAGCGAATATGTGATAAAGAGCATTATTTGTTCCGGTGCTATGACTGTTGTTTGCTCGGGCATAGCGGTTCTGGCAAGTGCTTTACGAAGAAAGGGGGGCAAGAAATAAGATGACCGCATTAGTTAAATCAACTTTAAAACTATTGCTGAGAATGAAGGGATTCTGGTTTTTTCTCCTGATAACTCCGTTTTTTACTACTTTGATCTTAAGAACAAAAGAAAATTATCTTTCTTTTTATGACAGTGATGCTCCGGAAATGATTACAGAACTGGACGGTGCAGAAGAAAAAGTTGCCTATTTCAACGGAAAAGGCAAATGCGTTATCAAAGTTTATGATGCTTCAAAGGATGCTCTTTCTGAATATATGCTGAATAAAGTACAGCAAAGCGGACTTTTTCAGGTATGCAGGGTTTACCTGTCTGATTATGACGATGGAAAATTTGATGATCTGATAAAAGAAAGGCTCGAAATAGACGGATCAAATGACAGGATGGGTGCTGCTTTGTTTATCCGTCCGGGTTTTACGGAAAGTCTTGGCAAAGCAGAAAGTAAAGAGGTGCTTGTCATCTATAAACTTTCAGAAGACAGCAGAACAGATATACTTGAGTGTGAAATAAAAACATTACTTACCAAAATTGAATCGGTACTTGAGTCCCATTTGGGAGATGTAACCGGAACACTCAATGCATTAGAAGCTATTGACAGTATTATCCCTGAGAAGAAGGCAGTATCTCTGTCTACTGCTGATAAAAACTCTCTGACATTGGAACAGACCAATCAGAAATCCAGGATGGGATATGCACTGGCAATCCTTACTTTAGGCTATGTATTTGGCGGTATATTTGTGGCTCATATATGTATTAACGAACAGAAGGACTGTGTTTTTACGAGGATCAAGCTGGCTGGAATGGGGATGACAGAGTATTTTTTCTCTAAAATCCTCGCAGTGGTGTTTGTTACATTCGTTCTTACGGGGATCATGGCTATATGCACCTTGTTTATAGATGTTGAGGCGATGGGCATGAGTGTACCCAACTTCCTACTGGTTATATCCCTTATGGGCCTTATATTCAGTACCCTGAGCCTGATGATGGGGCTGCTTATCGGAGATGTGATGAGTTCAAACGTAGCAGCCTTTACACTTTGGAGCATGTCTGCATTGCTCAGCGGCTTGTATTTCCCTATTGACGGTACCACGGAGGTTATTAAGACACTGTCTTATATCATGCCCCATAAATGGTTCCTGGATGGCACCGAATTAATTTTAATAGGTGACAAAATGGGTCAGATTATGATATTATGTGTTACAGTAGCATATCTTATCATTATAGGCAGTATAGGAAGTATGTGCCTTAAGGTAAAAAGGGTAGACGAATGGGGGAGCAATTAAAAAAGAACTATTTTATGATAGTCAGAATAATCCTTATGCTGAGCTTTGGTATAGGCGGTTATCTGAAAATGGATAAGGCAACGACAGGAGTATCTGTACTGATACTCCTGCTTATTGCGTTTTTTATTGCTGCTATGTCCTTACTGGCGACAAATGAGAAAAATCCTGATTATGATAACACCCGGTCTGATAAGTCAAAAAATATATTAGGGATAGCTTCTCTTTTAACAGGTGCCGGTCTGTTTACCGCTATGATGCTGGTTGGTGGGAAAAGCTTTATATTGCTTGGCTTTTATCTTATCTATGAAGCTTTTATATTTTTCAAAGTGCCTGCTTTTTGTTTCTTTTTGCCGCTCGGACTGGTTTTTATTGATACCCCGATAGGCTTTCTGGCGCAGTTTCTGATACTGTCGATGATGACAGGCTGTTATATACAGCAGGAGTTTGTGGTCTCATCGTACAAAAAACAGATACAGGAAGAAACAATACTCGAGCAGGGGCTGAAGCGCGATATGGAAACCCGGGAGCAGGCGACCAAGGCGGAACTAAAAAAAAACATGCTGGCTGCAAGCAATCAGATACTCGAAGAAAGATCGAACCTTGCACAGGCGCTGCATGACAAACTCGGGCACAATATAAACGGCTCGATATACCAGCTGGAAGCGATAAAATTGCTTATGGACAAGGATCCTGAAAAATCCAAGCAGATGACACAGGCAGTCATAGATCAGCTGCGTACAGGTATGGATGAGATAAGGGCGATACTCAGAAAGGAAAGACCGGAAAAGAAGGACTTGGCACTCCTGCAGATTTATAAGCTGTGTGAGGACTGTAACCAGAAGGGCGTAGAGACAAATCTTGAAATCGAAGGAGATGTAACCCAGATCACAGACAGGCTATGGGAGGTAATACTTGACAATGCGTTTGAAGCAGTATCAAACTCCATGAAATATGCCCGTTGTAAAAATATCCTGATAAAGATTAACATTTTGAACAAGTTTGTAAGATGTAGTATAACGGATGACGGTGTGGGTTGTGAGAATATAAAAGATGGTATGGGCATATCCGGTATGCGCAGCCGTGTACGCAGCGTAAACGGAACACTGGATTTTGCGTCGGAAGCAGGGTTTACGGTAAATATGTTGCTGCCGATATAGACGAAGCTGACTGATGAGGTGGCCTCCCAAACATGGAGCGGGATTTTATATGTTTATGTAATTTGAAATAGATTGGAGAAAACATGGACAAAATAAAAGTAATAATAGCCGACGACAGTGACTTTGTACGTGATGGTATGAAAATTATCCTTGATGTGGATGACGAATTTGAAGTGATCGGTACGGCGGCTAACGGACGTGAAGCCATAGAATTGGCTGAAAAACAGAAGCCCGATGTGTTCCTTATGGATATCCAGATGCCTGAGATGGACGGTATAGATGCAACAAAATATATCGTTGAACATAACCTGGGCAAGGTCCTGATGCTTACCACCTTCGATGATGATGACCTGGTAAAAAGAGCACTAAAAAACGGAGCAAAGGGATATCTCATAAAAAACCATACACCGGATCACCTGAAGCAGATGATAAAATCAGTGTATCACGGGACAGGGGTTATGGATGAAAATATACTTGAGACCTTTATCAACCATGGGGATGTGTCAGAGGGGACGGTTCTTTCTGACACACCCAAAGTGTGTCAAGGAGAAGCGTCCCCATTGACACACGGAAATTATACGGAACGTGAGCTTGATATAATAAAAGCCGTAGCCGAGGGGTTATCCAATAAGCAGATAGCAGAAAAACTATACATATCAGAGGGTACGGTCAAAAACTATATCACAAATATTTTATCAAAAGAGAATCTGTCACATCGTACTGCTTTAGCGGTATATTATCTTACAGGAAAAAAATAAATAAATTTTTAAAATATTTAATAAAAAATTTGGAACCGGCCTGATTTTTGTATCGTCTAATATTTGAAATGCTCATTTATTTGAGTTTTTATGGCAAAAAATAAAACCATTCAACTTACAGGAGGTATGTATGAAAGCAAGATTTTTGGCGGCATTTATGGCAATTGTACTTGCATTTTCAACATTTACAGGATTTGTTCCGGTAGAGGCTGAAAATGCACTTACTGAGGAGAAGATGAAGGAAG
>JAEEVK010000163.1 GCA_016287095.1 Lachnospiraceae bacterium | reverse complement strand
ATACGGCTTAGATAAAGCATTACGCGAGTAAACTCGCAATAGCGGTTTCCGTTTGTCCGGACTGACGGTTTCCTGTCCTCCGGACAGGCGGTTTCACCGCACCGGAATATTCAAAATGTTGAAAAAACATTTAGTATGATTTCAACATTGGTAAAGAGCGATGGAGATTTGAAAGATCTCATATCATTGGCTGAGACAGCAGTTGGTATGATGGCAAAGCAGATACCTGCTGTCGGGACTTTTGCTACACCTTTCCTTAAGATGTTAACTGCACTTTATACTGATGAAAAGCCGGAACTGACTCTGGATGATATTTCTAAGCAGATGGAAACACTTTCAAAGGAACTTGAAAGTGCAAAGGCAGAATTAATAAATGCTATGAGTTCTGCAAATGATATGACAGAATTTGTTAATACCTTCAATGCATTTAATAATTCATTTAGGGAAATGAATCATCAGATCTCACATATTTCAGGTTTTGAACAGTATACCAGGGAAGACAAGGAAAAACGTCTTGCCGAACTTGTAGGTCCCAGAGGAAATTGGACTTTGACAGATAACGTTGTAGCAAAGCTTGATGCACTTGGAAATTATCTTTGCGGTGTGACAAAGCTTACATCAGATAATAAGGACATCTATTCTGTAGTTATGAACCATTATTCAAAAACTGTATGTTTTGCTCGCGAAGCTATGGACCAGACTGACAGATTTATCACAGATGCATTGGCTGTATATCTTGAGGGTACATCTCAGCTTATCAATTGCATCCTGGCTGAAAGAAGTTTTCTTTTAAGACGCGGGACTGTTGATGATCTCTGTGACGCGGAATATTGTGTTAATAAAGTTAAGATGATTTTGGAACAGATTGATAAAGTAAATAGGTGTGTGACAAATTATCGCGAAAATACCAGTCCTGTAACATTCTATTATCGTTCAAACGGTGTACAGAAAAATATCCAGATGCAGGAATATTTGAATTGTGTCGGATTTAAAGGCAAGATGCCTTTGAAGGATATACTGCCCATGGATAAGATCCTGAATTCTGAACAGATCCAGTATATTATTGATTATGTAAAGCAGCATTTTCCTAACACATCTCTTCAGGATTTCTTAAGTTATGTGGGATTCGTTTTTATAAACGATACTTATGAAAGATGGGTCGAATATTGTAAGGAATACGAGAATCAGTTCCGTCAGTATCTAAATTATAACATTAGCCAGGATATAAAAGATTATATAAATCTTTGTCTGAATCCTACTAAGGAGAACTACAGGAAGGCCGGACTGTTTGATGCAAAGGGTAAATATATAATGTACGATAAAGGAACTGATCATACATATACAAATATGTTCGGATATACCAGCACATACTATTATAAGGGTATAAAGCTTCAGGACAGCTCTATGAATATAGAGGAAAGACCGTATTACTATGAAAGCAATGGTTCAAATAAGGAAAATAGGGCAGGTGATGAAGGTATGTACTACCTGCAGTGTAAGTAAGTTATAAATTCATGTTTGGCAGCCTGTGATGGCTGCCGTATTTTTATTATACACTGAACAACATAATACTTAAAAAGTCCTTGCATCTGTATTTAAAATGTAATAAAATAATAAGATACATACACTGATCAATACAAGGAGGTATCTTATGGTTAAAAAGAAGAGTTTAATATGTATCATTTTAAGTGTGATCATGGTTTTTACCATGCTTCCTGTTAGCAGTATTTATGCTGAAGACGAGATTAGGACAGTAAGACTTTCCATCTTGACTGATACTCATTATTATGCTGATTGTCCCGATGATCCCGGGGCCGCTGAATTCTTTGATTATTTAGAGGCTTCTGAGATGCGTTTGATACGGGAAAGTGATGCTATATTAAATGAGGCACTTTCTAAAGTCTATGCTTCATCACCTGATGTTTTGCTTATTTGCGGAGATGTTTCATCCGGTGGTGAGTATGATAATTGTTTGGCTTTTGCAAACAAGATATCAGCCGCAAAGTCAAATTTGCCCCAGGATACCGGTATATATGTTATACCAGGAAATCATGATCTGAATAATTCATCCGGTGTTTCTTTTAATGGGACGTCTTTTGAAAGAACAAGAAGAACAACTGCTGATGATTTCAGGGGAATTTTTAATGACTTTGGCTATAGCAGTGCATACAGCTTTTACCGGGCTGAGCCGGGAGCAGATGTTAAAAACTATGGCGGTCTTTCTTATGCAGTTGAGATAGCTGACGGTATAACACTTATAGCTCTTGATACTGTTAAGTACAGTAATGATACTGATGCTTTATTTGATCGGGCACATCTGACATCGGGTGAGATATCCGATGACCTGCTTAATTGGGCAGTTGACGAGGCTAAAAAGGCTAAAGAAAAAGGAAATCTCGTCATTGGTATGTCACATCATGGTATTATGCCACACTATGATACATCTAACTCTTTAGCTGCTTCGATTAGTAAGAATTTTGTTATTGACAATTGGGAGAGTACTGCGGCGACCCTGGCGGATGCCGGTTTTGCAGCCTTCTTTACAGGACATGATCATAGTAATGATATTGCAAAATATGTATCACCAAACGGAAATACCATATATGATATAGAGACCTCCTCACTGGTAGAATATCCATGCTCTTTTAGGACGGTTGATATTACAATCGAAAAAACGCGTACGGAAACCAGATATCTTTTTGAGATCAATACAGATTTTGTTGAATCTATAGAGGGTATAGAGGATTTTCAGTCGTATGCATATGAAAAGAGCTGCTTTAACCCGGATAAAATCAGTGCTCCTGCTATGAATCTTTTAAGACCGTATCTTTATGAAATGAAGGTATTTGAGAGCGAAGAGTACGGAAACGGACCGGAAGGGTATATAAGAAATAAGCTAAAGCTTGCAAAGGGAGTGTCCATCGATTCATATTTCGATGATCAGCTGCTGGTGAAGCTTAATGATCTTATTAAGGAAAAGCTGCCATTTTCAACGCAGTTTTCATTAGGCAATGTATATACTTTAGATATAAACTATAAAGGAATGGAAGACCGCATTGTCACTCTTGATGTATGTTTAAGTCATGAAGAAGATGCAACGCCTTCTGTTCCGGTTAGCGGGTCGGCTATTTCTACGGATTTGATTAAAACAAAGATAGAAGAAAAAGGTACTATATCTATCGATCTTACCAGATTACCTAAATGTATCAAATATTTAAAAGATAAGCTGACTGTAATACTTGATAATGAAGATAACTGGACTACCGATTATGAGAATGTTGGTATTTTTGCCGAATTATCAGAGCTGGTTGACGGAGCCGCAAAAGATATCCTGAATTATGAGGTAAATCCTGATGACGATGCTTCAACTCTCATCAGCTATGTAAACAGGATATATCTCGGATCAAGGCACGGAGATGAGGAATACGTTCCCGAGAAAATTAAAGAAGAATATGAGAAATTTTTTGAAGCGTTCATAACAGATGAAGATCTGAAGAAAGCTTTAATAAATAAGGCTGTTGAATATTTGTCGGATTCAATGTATAAAGAGTATGAATATCCTGAACTGTTTAACATTTTAAGGAGTATGGAATTAGCACCTGAAAATGAGAGCTTTATTAATATAATTCCGGATGACCCTTCATATTGGACATTGTCTCTTTTTGGCATGGTATTCTCCGGCATGAACAATGTTGAAAATACACTGACCAGGGTTCTTCAGTTATTTAGTCTGGGATTATCGTTACCGGAGTCCGTACTTGATAAACCGATGACCAAGCTGGCAGACTCTGTTACTGCATTTTATACGGATGATAATATCCCGGAGGATTTGAATTTTATATTTTATTATATAAGACAAAATGCTGTACAGCCTGAGCCTATGCCTACACCTCCCATTACTCCTGCGCAGCCTGAACCGATATCATATGCTGTTCCGGTAATAAACAAGGCTGTTCCTGAAAAACCGGAAGCACCTCAGCTGGATGTAAAAGACAATTCAAGCATCAAGGTAAAGACTGTGAAGGGACAGGTTTACTCCATTGACGGAGGTAAGCTTTGGAAGCTTAACGGTGAATTTAAAGGACTAGAGGAAAATACGGAATACAGCATTATCACAAAGGTTTCAGCCACTGACAACAATTACGAATCGGATATATCAGAGGCTTTGGTAGTTACTACGGATAAGTCCGGAAAAGATGAAAAGTCAGATGATATTTTCACAGGCAGTAATATTACAAAGGAAGAAAAGGCAGAAGCTAAACTGGATATGAATTCCGGGTTTAAGGCCAATGCCGGCAAGTCTAAAGTAACTGTTAAATGGGGCGAGGTTGAAGGTGCTGAAAGATATGATGTATATGCAGCATACTGTAAGAAGGGTTCAAAGGCCGTAAAGATCGCTTCTGTGGATGGAGATACTCTTTCTTATGTGATAAAGGAGCTTGACGGTAAACCGATCGATACATCGAGAAATATAAAGGTATACACGATAGCTTATCGAAAGGTTGACGAAAAATTTAAGAAGATCGCAAAGAGTATAGAAGCTCATATAGCAGGATACAAGAATAAGGTTTATTCAAATGTAAAGGAAATCGTATTAAATGTTTCAAGTAAGAAAATGAAAACGGAAGATACATTCCTGATCGAGGCTAAAGCGATCTTAAAGAACAACAGTAAAAAGATGCTTGATCATGTGGCAGATTTTAGATACGTTTCTTCGGATGAAAATGTTGCAACGGTTGATGAAAACGGTCTGGTAACT
>JAEEVK010000041.1 GCA_016287095.1 Lachnospiraceae bacterium | reverse complement strand
TAATCCATCTTGGGTTCACCATTATCTATGATCTCATCATAAATTGTATCATCAGGTACAGTAACATTATCTGTATTATTGTTAGAATTGTTGTTATCAGACTGGTTGCTATCCGGTTGCTTTTCTTCTCCGGTGGTGATATCAGCATTATCCTTTATGTCACTGGATATTACAACCGGATTAGAATTATCTTTATTTACCGGATTATCGCCGTTTGAACAACCTGAAGCAATAATTGATACGGCTACCGAAATGATTACTCAGATACCTTCGACAGATTTAACGTTCATCTTAAATCGCCCCTAACATAAATTATTTTAAAACACAGAGTGGCGAAGAATCCCTAAGGACCCTTCGTCACTATTATTTTACAATATTATTTTCAAAAAATCAATCAGATACCGCAAGGTTTGATCGAATTAATTACTTTATCAAGCTCCTCAAATAATACTGCTTTAAACTTATCCTTGGGAAGCATTTCATCATTTTTCTCAGCATAATCAGTATTGTCATTTAATACAGTACTGTCAGAAACATCTGTGCTGCCGTCCCAAACATTCATTTCAAGGATTACTACTGAACGTTTAGATTTAACCGCACATATTGATTCATCATGCCATTCGCCATCGTTTCCTTTATAAGAAATATCAAGTAAATATGCACTGATATTGTCTTCACCGATAGTTGTCTTTTCTTTCTTATTTATCTTCAAGAAATCTTCAATATTGAAGTCCATCATCTCTTCATCTTCAGGAATATCATCAGGCATCTGCATATCTTCGCCTGTATACATCTTTATAACATCATCCAAAGACATATCAGGATCTTCATAATCATATATGCTAACACTGCCATGATTGCCGGGAAGAAGGATTACGCTTGTTCCACCATCATCAATGACATCTGACCATCCGACAGGATATTCGTATGTTATAAGGTTACGATACTTACCTTTCTTTACTTCATCACTTCTGTATTTTAAATAATCAGGATCGAAAAATCCTGCACGGCACAGATTCCTTACACCATAAGTAAATATAGGGCATTCATCTTTAGTACTGTATCCGAAATAAAAACCATAAAATCTTCCGGTATCACCTGTTTCAGGTAATTCTTTATAGTTAGCTAAATCATCATACCAGCCTTTATTTACTTTTAACTGATAAACATCCCCATTACAATAATCTTTGACAAATTTTGTCTGATAAGGAGTTGTGTCCATAACTATAACAGGACCTAACTGAGTCATGACCTTGAAAGCTTTTGAAGATACATCAAGATGCTTTAATTCTTCAACATGTTCTTCATCAATAACTAAATAATCAAGTATTGAATCATATTCTTCTAAGATGGTACCATTGAAATAATAAGGATCACCTAAAATTTCTGTCTGATCAGGGAAAAAGGTCTCATCTGAAATTTCTTTTGCATTGTAGAAATACATTGAGTTTGTCTTTTCTTTGGGATATACAGTCAATGTCTCAGAATCAAGATCACCTAAATCTAACTCTTGCTTACCAAATTCTGTAGGTGCCGGACCATCAGAATCAACCGGTGTAGATGAATTACCGGGATCAGATTTGTCAGGTGAAGATGTCACTGTAGTGTCATTACCGTCCTTGGCCTTATTATCATCCTTTGAACCACAAGCTGTAAGTATAAAAGTACTACATAAACAAATAAGTAATAGTTTAGAAAAGTGTGTCCTCATAAATTGTCCTCTCATATCATTTTCCTTTAGACCACTTATATTCTATCATAAAACGATAAATAATACAATGTATATTTGGCGGAATACGGGTATCTAATTTAAAATTGAGTCTTGTTTATCAGAGGTTAATGTGCTATCCTATTACTGTATAGATTCTATACTACGCTCAGAATTACAAAAATTCATCATATTACAATAGAATTTGTATATAACATCATTATCATATAATAAGGAGCCTAAATATGCCTAAAGTAAAACTTACCGAGTCACCGTTTGTAAAATATATCGTTGAAGACGCACCGGGATTTGAGAAATTCAATGAAAAGTTCCTCCCGGTCATAATAGAGGCACTTAATTCCATACATATAAATTTGACAGTTAACGAAAACGAACTGTCTCTGTTTATCCCGGCTTCTTATTATAATGAATACCATAAAAGAAATGCCGGACGCAGGCGCAAGATCATGTCCAAATCCGGAGAATATGAAAGCTATGAGTTTAATGGCCACAAAAAGACCTTTTATTCGGGTGAAAAGCTCATGTATTCGGATGTAGTTCCTCTCCTGCTTACCAAAAACGACGCTGAGATCATCCGAGAGCTTAATATCCCCAGAGCTACATATTACAGACATAAAAAAACGCTCCTTGCGAGCCGTTATTATCAATCTATAGATAAAGAATATTTAACTAAGGATTTCGCTTTAAGTCCTGAAGCAGTCGATTATTATAAGTCCTTACCGGGAAACATGTCGTTTTAAAAGTTTCTTAGTTACTATTCCCAGCTGCCCAAAACGCACTCATAAACCTTCCGGCTTCGCCGTAAGTCGCCGCACAGCGGCTTATGTTTACTCGTGTGTTTTGTCCAGCTTTTACAGCATAATATGAAAAAAAGTGGCTTTGTAAGCAAGCTTACAAGCCACTTTAATTTTCATATTAGCTGTGAATAGTAACTATTTCAACACTTGCCATTATCGAAAGCTTCCTGAACTGCAACTGCAACAGAAACTGTAGCACCAACCATAGGGTTGTTACCCATACCGATAAGACCCATCATCTCAACGTGAGCGGGAACTGATGAAGAACCAGCAAACTGAGCGTCTGAATGCATACGTCCCATAGTATCTGTCATACCGTATGAAGCAGGACCTGCAGCCATGTTATCGGGATGAAGTGTACGGCCTGTACCACCGCCTGAAGCTACTGAGAAGTACTTCTTGCCCTTCTCGTTGCATTCCTTCTTGTAGGTACCTGCAACGGGATGCTGGAAACGGGTAGGATTGGTTGAGTTACCGGTGATAGAAACGTCAACGCCTTCCTTCCACATGATAGCAACACCCTCAGTAACGTCATCTGCACCATAGCAGTTAACCTTTGCACGAGGTCCGTTAGAATATGACTTACGGCTGATTTCCTTAACTTCGCCGCTGAAGTAATCCATCTGAGTCTCAACGAAAGTAAATCCATTGATACGTGAGATGATCTGAGCAGCATCCTTTCCTAAACCGTTAAGGATAACTCTAAGGGGCTTCTTACGAACACGGTTAGCCTTCTCAGCGATACCGATAGCACCCTCAGCTGCTGCGAATGACTCATGACCTGCTAAGAAGCAGAAGCAATCAGTCTCTTCTTCAAGAAGCATCTTGCCCAGGTTACCATGTCCAAGACCAACCTTACGGTGATCAGCAACTGAACCGGGGATACAGAAAGCCTGAAGGCCCTCTCCTATAGCTGCAGCTGCGTCAGCAGCACGCTTAGCACCCTTCTTGATTGCGATAGCAGCACCAACGGTGTAAGCCCAGCAAGCATTCTCAAAGCAGATAGGCTGGATCTTCTTAACCATTGCATATACATCAAGACCTGCATCCTTGCAGATTTTCTCGCATTCCTCTACAGAGGAGATGCCATACTGTGAAATGACCTTATTAATCTGGTCAATTCTTCTCTCATATGATTCAAATAATGCCATTTTAATCTCCTCCTGTTATCATTCTTTTCTAGGGTCAATAATCTTAACTGCGTCATCAACACGTCCGTACTGTCCCTTAGCCTTTTCCCAAGCTGTTGTAGGATCATCACCCTTCTTGATGAAGTCAGTCATCTTTCCAAGTGAAACGAACTGGTATCCGATGATCTCATCGTTCTCGTCAAGAGCGATACCTGTAACGTAGCCTTCTGCCATCTCTAAGTAACGAGGTCCCTTTTCTAAGGTACCATACATAGTACCAACCTGAGATCTAAGGCCCTTTCCAAGGTCCTCAAGACCTGCACCTATAGCAAGTCCGTCATCTGAGAATGCAGACTGTGTACGGCCATAGATGATCTGAAGAGCAAGCTCTCTCATAGCTGTGTTGATAGCATCACAAACAAGGTCAGAGTTCATAGCCTCTAAAACGGTCTTGCCGGGAAGAATCTCAGCTGCCATAGCTGCTGAATGAGTCATACCTGAGCATCCGATAGTCTCTACAAGAGCTTCCTGGATAACGCCGTTCTTTACGTTAAGTGTAAGCTTACAAGCGCCCTGCTGAGGAGCACACCAGCCGATACCGTGAGTAAAGCCGTTGATTTCTTCGACCTTCTTAACCTTGGTCCACTGTCCTTCCTGAGGTATAGGAGCCGGATCATGCTTTGCGCCCTTAGCTACGGGACACATAGTTTGTACTTCATGAGTGTAAGTCATGTTAAAAAACTCCTTTCGTTTTTTAGATCTTTATTATTAAGTTACCTCTACCTAAGCATAATACGGTAACTTAATCGCCACTACTCATTTTCTCACAAAATTACTGATTTGTAAAGTGAAAATTTTATGAATTAAAGGCAAAAAAAATCCTCCTGCATAATGCAGAAGGATTAATTTCATTACTTAGCGTAATCAACGGTTCTGGACTCTCTGATGACGTTGACCTTGATCTGGCCAGGATATTCAAGTTCGTTCTCAATCTTCTTTGAGATATCACGAGCAAGAAGTACCATATCATCATCACTGATCTGCTCAGGAACCACCATTACTCTTACTTCTCTACCGGCCTGGATAGCGAAAGACTTTTCGACTCCCTTAAAGCTTGATGAAATATCTTCTAACTGTTTAAGTCTTGTTGTGTATGTTTCTACTGTTTCACGTCTAGCACCCGGACGTGCTGCCGAAATGGCATCGGCTGCCTGAACTATGCAGGCAATGAGCGACTGGAATTCAACATCACCATGGTGTGCTTCAACTGCATTGATGACAATGGCTGACTCTTTGTACTTCTTACAAAGATCAACACCGATCTGAACATGAGTACCTTCCATCTCCTGGTCTACCGACTTACCGATATCATGGAGAAGTCCTGCACGGCGGGCAAGTCTCACATCACAGCCAAGCTCTCCGGCGAGCTGTCCTGAAAGGATAGCTACTTCAATGGAATGCTTCAGAGCATTCTGGCCATAGCTTGTTCTGAACTTCATCTTACCCAGAAGTCTTACCAGCTCAGGATGAAGATTGTGAACGCCTGCCTCTAACATAGCAGCCTCACCTTCGTCCCTGATCATCTGTTCAACTTCCTTCTGTGCTTTCTCGACCATCTCTTCAATTCTTGCAGGATGGATACGTCCGTCAAAGATCAGTCTCTCAAGGGCAATCCTTGCAACCTCACGTCTAACAGGATCGAAACATGAAAGAACAACAGCCTCAGGAGTATCGTCGATAATAAGATCGACTCCTGTCATCGTCTCTAATGTACGGATATTTCTACCCTCACGTCCGATGATTCTTCCTTTCATTTCGTCGCTTGGCAGCTGTACTACAGAAATTGTAGCCTCAGCCACGTGATCCGCAGCGGTCTTCTGGATGGCGGTGATAATCATGTCTTTAGCCTTCTTATCAGCCTCATCCTTAGCCTTAGCTTCGAGATCTTTGATCATTACAGCAGTTTCATGTTTTACTTCATCTTCAACAGTCTTAAGCAGATATTCCTTAGCTTGTTCGGAGGTCAGCCCTGAAATCTTCTCTAACTCCTGAACCTGTTTTGCATGAGCTTCATCCAGCTCCTGCTTCATCTTGTCAAGTTCAACTTCTTTAAGAGTGATTTTGGCTTCTTTGCGCTCTAATTGCTCAGTCTTTCTGTCGAGGTTCTCTTCCTTCTTCAGTACTCTGTTCTCATAGTGCTGAAGTTCAGCTTTTCTGTCCCTAGTCTCTTTCTCGAGCTCTTTCTTGGAACGAAGAGATTCCTCCTTGACTTCTACCAGTGCCTCACGTTTTGCGGACTCAGCTTCGGTCTTTGCCTTGTCTAGTATCTCCTTAGCCTTGTTCTTAGCATTCTCAAGATTTTCAGCATCTTCCTTGTCCCTTTTCTCATTAACGGACTGGGTGATCTTCTTGCTTGCTAAAAGGTAAGTAACAAGTGCACCAATAATTAAACCGATAACTGCTCCTATAATACCGTATAGCACAGGAGCACCTCCTAATATTAAATTATTGTATTATTGCATAAAAGATCTAAAATCTTATTGCACAATCACACAAACATATATTTTATAGGTTTTTAACAAATATGTCAAGCATTTTTTGTGAAAAATATACAAAAATAATTAAAATTATGAAAAATCTTTTTAAGGGTATAAAAAAACTCCGATACATAAGTACCGGAGTTCTGACGAATAAGGGAATCGAACCCTTGTTTCCGCCGTGAGAGGGCGGCGTCTTAGCCGCTTGACCAATTCGCCAATATTCACTGTCGCTTTCACAACAGTGATATATTATCACAGATTTTTATAAAAAGCAAGCACTTTTTTTAATTTAATAAAATTCAAAATATTCAGTCATTTTACTTCGTTGATGCCAAATGTTCATCCAATTGACTCTGAATATCATCTATCAACTCGTATATACCTGCATCGATCAGCTCCTGCTTCATCTTTGGTATCACAATATCAGGATCTGACGTACCTGTCATCAGGTCAGTTGAATAATTGGAATATATCGCATTGACTGCTGCTATGATATCCTCTTTCCGAGTCTTATCGTAGACAAAGCCATTTGTCTTACTGCGAATACCATACTCCTTATAACCTTCGAATACCTTTGTCCACTGATCGGGATCAGAAAGAAACTCCGTACTGACAGACTCTACGGAAGCATTTACTACAGAGCCAAAGGCATACAGACCTACCTGGTACCTGTCAACACCTGTCTGTGTACGCAAAACCGTGCCGTTCTTCAGATAATTAAAATGCTCTCCTTCTATACCGTAAGCAAGTATATCACGGAACTTTCTGTCAGTATTAAGCAGTTCAATATACTTTAACGAAGCCTTAGCATGTTCCTCGTCACATCCTGCACATATACCTATCATAGCACCCTGTTCGGTAGCCCTGGACAGATAAGGACCATCATATATAGAAGTCTTTACGTTAAAACCCCAATCGGCAGGATTGGAATAACCACTGTAACCACGCCAAGCAACACCGAACCTTACCGGAGTATCCTTATCAAGTCCGTTACTCTCTATAGCAGATGCATCCGGATGAATATATCCCAAGGTATACCATTTATGCAGAAGTCTGAATCTCTCCATCAGCTCCTCGCTTTCCCAGATAGGGATAGCCTTGGGAGTTTCCGATTTATATGGTATAACGACTACCGTACCTATTATACGCTCCAGAAAATTGATAAAACCGGGTATACCGCCCTTGGTTACTGCCAAAGGATATTTATAAGGGAAATCCTTTTTGTAAGCCTCGAGATACGGTTCTATATCCGCAAATGTCATAAAATCAGGTATGGTCATACCCTTCTCACCCTCAAAATAGTCCGAGTTTAGACGGTACATCATCTCGGAACCCATATCCTTTAAAGTAGGGACACCGTATATCCTGCCGTTAAGCTTAGCACATTCCCAGTAATCTCCTATTATATCATAAAGTTGAGGTGTCTCGGTCTGTACCAGGTCGGTAATGTCGTAAAACAGATTTTTAGAAGCACCGGTATCATAGGAATTAAGCCATTCACATGTAAAGATCATATCGTAATACTCACCTGAAGCCATTATCAGATTGATCATCTCGGTTGGCTGTACCTCAAGATCTACAACTACACCTATTTTATCTCTTGAATAATCATTGGCAGCCTTTATGATCTTATCGATATCATCGGGTACGGAAGTCCCGTATGCTACCCAGCGCAGCCTAATCACACCGTCTCTTTCGTCCTGTATCCTTGAACAGCCGTTAAGCGTCGAGGCGGCTAAAACAAATATTAAAAATATAGAAATAATTTTGTGTTTCAAATCAATATACTCCTAATAATATCTACATATTTATAAAACTGATTATTCCTTGACAGCACCTATAGCCATACCGGTTTTTAAAAATCTCTGGAAGAATGGGAAAAGCACCATGATCGGAAGTATTGTTACAACTACCAGAGCCATCCTCATAGCGGTGCTGGGCAGAGTCACATTATTCATACCGGAAAGATTTGCCGCATCCCTGGTCATAGCCTTGATGGTTCTTTCGATATTTACCAGTACATACTGCAAGGGGTACAGCTCTCTGTGGTTTGAATCAATATAGATCAGTGCCGGATACCAGCTGTTCCAATATGCAAATATCTGGAATACCGCTACTGTCATAACTACGGGCTTGCATATGGGTATCACTATAAAGCTAAGACTCTGTATAGGTGAAACACCTTCCATCTTGCCTGCCTCTATCAGAGAATCCGGTACGCTGGTCCTGAAATAGTTTCTGAGTATCATCAGATACCATGTGGAGCACATACTCGGCAGTATTAGCGCCAGATAAGTGTTTTTAAGGTGTAAGATCTGTGTGTTTACCATATAAGTAGAAACCAGACCGCCTGAGAAAAGCATCGGTATAAGTAAATATACCATCAGAGCTTTCTTATGTTTAAACTCTTTCCTTGAAAGTGCATATGCACAGGGACACATGAAAAGCAGTCCGAGCACTGTACCGGACACGGTAATGATCACAGAGTTTAAAACTGCCCTGGGCAATGTACTGCCCGACTTAAACAGATATTTAAATGAATCCAGCGAAAATTCTTTAGGTACAAATCTGTAACCGTATTCTATAAGGCTCTGCTCCGAAGAAACAGATGCCATGATAACCAGTAGGACAGGCATAAACGCCAATATAATGATTATCAGGAAAACAATGATCATTATGATATTGGTCGTCCGGTTAAACGAACTGTCCTGAGGTTTTACATAATGTGATTTCATATAACTATTTTTCCTTTTTATAATTTATATAATAGTCAGAAATAATTAAATATGTTTATGTAATCAGATTAAAGCACTTTCTTTGTCCATCTTGCTTACTATCACATTTGAAATTATCAATAATATGCATCCCACGATGCTCTGCAGGAATGAAGCTGCTGACGAATAACTGAAGTTCGCATTTTGCATAAGTGATTTATATACATAGACATCAAGTGTCTGTGTAACCTCTTGTAAAGCATTCGAATCCATCGGCACCTGATAGAAAAGACCGAAATCACTGGTTAGTATGCTGCCTATACCGAGTATAAACAGAGTGGAAATCGTGGTTTTCAGGTGAGGCAATGTTATAAATCTAACTCTTTGCCAGAAAGATGCTCCGTCTAATGATGCCGACTCATATAATGTCCTGTCAATAGCGGTTATTGAACACATATAGATCACCATCGTATATCCACAGGATTTCCAGATACCAAGTACTATCAGTATCACCCGCCAATATTGCGGAGACTGGTACCATTGTACTTTATCGGCACCGAAATGATCCAGTAAACTGTTGTACACACCTGTATCTGTCGATAAGAAACCGTAAACACAGTATCCAACGATAACCCATGAAATAAAGTAAGGCAAAACAAGAGTCATCTGTACAAATCCCTTAAACATCTTCTGATGTATCTCAGAAAGTAGTATAGCTAAAGTCACAGGGATAACAATACCGGCTACCAGGAATATGATATTGTACAGTAATGTATTGAATATAATTGATCTGATCTGGGGATTTCTAAAGATATACGAAAAGTTTCTGAAACCGACCCATGGGCTGTTTACAAAAAGATTTTTCAGCAGCGACTCGCCCGGTACCGGTGTAAAGTCCTTAAAAGCAAAGAATATACCAAAAAGAGGCAGATAGCAAAACAACGCATACCATACAACAACAGGTACGGTCATCAGACTTAACTGCCTGCCCTCTTTACGGGATGATTTAGTCAGTGAATTTTTAGGCTTCTTATCCATATTTAATTCCTTTTACAGTTTAAATATCTTAATGGCATAATTATACTCTTTTTGTTATCCAATGTAAATAGTAACTAAAAATGTCATCCTGAACAAAGTGACATTGACTTTCGCTCAGAATGACATATTTTTGATAATAATATCGTAACTAACAGTTTACGTAATATATAAAAACAATAGTTAATCTTGTTTAATCAGAATGTCGTCTTCACCAGGCATTTATCATCTATATCCGAAACCTTACTGTAGCCGGTACAGCTCATAATAAATCTAAGTTCATTGCCGACATCGATGATAAACTTCTTTACACCTTCTACGCCTTCTTTTTCAAGAGCAGGCAGCATGGATCTGCCTACGGCAGCAGCATCTGCGCCGAGTGCTATTGCCTTATACACATCAGCACCGCTTGCGATACCACAGTCAACTATGATCTTTACATCTTTACCCTTTAAAGCTTCCTTTATATCAGGCAGTACCATCATCGGAGGTACTGCATAAGGCAGACGTCCGTGATGATGACTAACAATGATAGCCTTGGCACCTATCTCGGCACATTTTACAGCATCCTCAACGCTAAGCACACCTTTAACAACAAACGGCAGCTTTGAAGACGCTACATATGATGCAAGCATATCGGCAGTCTGTACTTCCATCTGCTCACCGATAACGACATCCAGTCCCTGGTTACCGAAGATATGGTCTATATCCATACCTATACCGTAAGCGCCGACACTCTCAGCATACTGCATCTGATCTCTGACCTTGCCGTTATCGGCGTAGGGCTTAACGATACGTACTGTTTTGGCACCGGTAGCAGCTATACGTCCAAACATATCATTTTCCATCATACCGACGAAATTAAGTATGTTCAGTTCTTTGGCAGCCACAGAATACTCTTCCAGTCCTGTGAGTTCCCTGTCATTATATTTTCCAAGATGAGAAAACGCAGGTGTCATAACAGGCATATCAAAGGTGCTGCCTAAAAAATCGGTTTTAATGTCAGCTACAACCGAATCAATAAGTCTTTCTTTTATTAAAATGCTGTCCATGTATTTAGCTGTAATGATATTGGCGTCAGATATTCTGTTATATTCCATATGTTCTCCTTTGATCTGATATCGAAATATTCTCTGTCATCCTGAGTATTTACAAAGAATCTTTAAACCTCAAAATATATTAACCTTCACTTTGTTTAGAATTACAACACTTAAATCAAATTGTTTTTAATATATTCCATGTACTTGATATACTCCTCATCCGTATTCAGATGCTCCAAGATAATAGGCATATCCGGATCTATCTCGTTCATTTTCTGCACATAATACTTCAAGGGGAATTCACCGCATCCGGGAGCACACTCCTCAAGCTGCAGAGTATACTTTTCATTAAGATGAACATCCTTGATATGACAGCTCCTGATCCTGTTACCAAGTAATGAAGCACACTTGTCCACAAACTCTTCTGCATTAAAATATCTGTCGGCAGAATTAGTCATATTTATGATATCCATATGCACTGCAAATCTGTCGCGGTTAACCTCTTCTATAAGCCTTAAATAATCCTCGGGACCTGTAGGTATCATCCAGGGCATGGGCTCCAATGTAAAATATGTATTTTTAACTTCAGCACGGTCAATGATATCCTGTACCATTTCAACCGTTTGACGGCGTGCTTCTTTTGTAAAGTTTTCCTTATAATGTCCGTCCCATACAGGACCAAATGCACCTGCAACATTTACAGCACATCTGGCTCCCAGATAATCTGCCAGCTGTAACTGTGCCACACAATAATCCCTCATCCTTTTTCTTTCATCTGGGTCGGAAGCCAGAGCATTTCTCCAGATACCAACCTCGGCTATCATTAAGTCATGCTCTTTAGCTGCCTTTTTATAGGCATCAATCTTTTCATGACATTCATTACTCTGTACTGGAAAAACAACCGCTCTGCACCCCAATGTAACCTGTTGTTCTGCCCACTCTTCCGCTGATCCGTGTCTTAACGGTGATGATGTCCCCAAACGCATTTACATACCCTCCTGTTTTACACACAATTGATGCTACGGATTGCTTCGTTGCAAGCAACTTTCGCAATCCTGCAAACACCTCGAATCCCGCGATTTTCTACAGAAAATCGCTACTTCTCGGTGTTTGGGCGGTCAAAAGTCTCAAAGCCTTTTCAATCAAGCTTGAACGGCTTTATGACGTTTGACCTTAGCATCATAATATATTATAAATTAACATAAAACAAGACACCCGGACCCACATTACAGCATTATACATTTGAAATCCAATATTTTACATCAATTAAAAAAAAGAGAGGTCTCAGCCTCTCATTTAATAATCTCATCTATAGTAGATACCGTGCTAAAACATCCGCCGTGACCGGCAAGTATATCCTTCATCTTGGATAATTCGAAATAGTTTATGTAGCATATTAAAGTCTTGTTTTCACCGGCTATAGCACCGTAAGAATCCATCAAGGTACATGTCTTATTCAAATTCTTCTTAATGGCCTTAACCAGGTCCTCGGGATCCTTAGTAATGATCGTAACCTGCTTGATAGCTTCGAAATGATCTGTAAAGTGGTTTATTATCGAAGTGGCTACCACATACACGAGTAGGCTCATCAGAGCTGCATTACGGTTAATGAGCAGAAATACAGCAGCATAAACACATGCATTAAAAACTATCAGTATAGGAGTCATACTGAAGTTATTACCGGTCTTATCAGAAACCTTTTTCAGCAAGATATTGGCAAATATCTCAGATCCGTCAATACAACCGCCGTATCTAAGTATCAAAGATAATCCCGCACCGAGTATCGCACCGCCGAAAACAACCGCTAAGAAATGTTCCGTGTTTAGCTCAAAAGGTATTTCCTCAAATATCTCAAGACCCACAGTATAAAAGAATGATCCCAGTATCGCTTTTAAACCAAATTTCTTTCCGAGTACGATAAAGCCTGCAACCAGGAACGGCAGGAATATCATCGCCACACACAGAGAAAGATTTATCCCCGTCAGTTTATTGATGACGATGGCTATACCGGCTGTACCGTAATCTATAGCATCATTCGGTATCAATATACAGACTACCGAAAAACTTGCCATCAAAGCACCTACAGCTATCAGCAGATATGAAACAAAATCACTCCAGCTAAACCATTTCTTCTTGGCCATAAAATGTATCTCCTAGTAAGGAGCAGCATAACTTTCCGCTTTCGCAACAGCCTCTTGAAGAGTCATACCCTTAAAGTCCTGTGCACCGAATATCCTGCCGGACTTCTTATCATTGATAAAAGCACCGACAACAATACCGGGTATGGCTGACTCAGGAGCATTTGGAGCATTGGGACCACCAAGATCTGTTCTGCACCATCCGGGATCAGCCAGGGACATAATAACATCGGTACCGTTAACCTTGTAACCCAGATCAATGGTAACCTTGTTTAAAGCAGCCTTGCTGGCGGAATATCCGGCCTGTTCAGCCTCTAAAGCTATACCGCTTGTAGTATTTACAATCCTGCCAAAACCACGTTCAATCATCTGAGGCAGGAAATGATAACATATTTTCATAGGAGCTATAGTGTTTATCAGAAAACTCTTTTCGTAGTCTTCATCAGGTGTGGTGAGATATTCGGTCCTGTATGCTATCTGCAGACCGGCATTGTTTAACACAACATCCACCTGAGCACCGCTCCTGTCAATCTTTTGGAGCATCTCTTCAACCTCGTTGAGGTCAGAAAGCTCGGCATATACACTAAAGGCACTGACACCCTTAGCCAGTACTTCATTAAGCAGATCCTTTGTTGCCTCCTTTGTCCTGGCGTGCAGTATCAGATTACATCCCTGATCAGCCAGAAAATTGGCTATAAGCCTGCCTATACCACGGCTCGCACCCGTGATCAACACCCATTTTCCACTCAAATCCACCATGATAATACCCTCCGTTGTATAAAAAGACTAAAACATCAACTTAAACTCAATTATATAACAAAGCTTTATGTATTATCAATATTTTCAAACAGTATTTTCTTGTAAATAATCTGTATTAAACGCTTTTAACCTTTTTATTACCTCGATATATAGCAAGTGCACATACGATAAACGCAAATACCGCACCGATAGCAAGTGAAGCATCATAAGGAAGTGAAAAGCCGATCGGTCTTTCAGTAATATAAGCACATGTTACAAAGGCATAAAAAGCAAGAGGCATGAGAGGTACCCACAGATATTTCTTTTTGTCATGCTGCATCAGCCAGATAAGTATGGAAGCCATAGCAAACAGAGCCAATGTCTGGTTAGACCAGCCGAAATATCTCCATATAAAGTCAAAACCATGTGGATTTACCTTTGCAAATACCAGCATACCATAAACTACGGCAAAAACAGGGATAGCCAGCTTTAAACGTTTAGAATTATTATCCTGTTTGAAATTAAATGTCTCAGCTATGATAAGACGCAGAGATCTTAAAGCAGTATCTCCTGACGTGATAGGCAGAATGATAACACCGATGATCGCTATTATCCCACCGACAGAGCCCAACATATTTTTACATATAACTCCCACTACACTGGTTGCGGAAATCTGTTTTAACTGGCCCGCTGACATCATAAAGTATTCCCAGCTTCCATTATGCTGCTGAATAGTGATACCCATGTTTTCTGCACCTACCCCTATCATAGCCATAGCACCGGCAGCCCATACCATAGCTATAAAGCCTTCTACGATCATCATGTTATAGAAGGTAGATCTGCCATCCTTTTCACGCTTTACAGTTCTGGTTACAAGTGTAACCTGTGTGGAATGGAAACCTGACAGGATACCGCAGGCTACGGTAATAAAGAAGGTAGGTATAAAATGCTGGCTTGAAAAATACTCTCCAAAATCAAACCCGTTTAAGGTCCAAGAATCCCAAACCTCGATCATAGGATACTGATTTATAAAAAGCATTACGAAAACACCGAGTGCTGACAGTAAAAGTACCGCACCAAACAACGGGTAAACCTTACCTATGATCTTGTCTATAGGCAATATAGCAGCTATCAGATAGTATGCAAAAATAAGTGAATAAATGATCCAGGTTGAAGGTTCCTTAGCTGTACCGCCAAACCCAAGTACCTGAGTGGCCATAATATCTCCCGGTGTATATATAAAAACAACACTAACCAGTAAAAGAACCAGGCCGGCAAATACAGTATATATCTTATGTATGGCTTTTCCGGTATTTCTCCTGACCATCTCAGGCATCTGTATGCCGCCTTCACGCATAGAGATCATACCGGAAAAATAATCATGCATAGCACCGCCGATAACACAGCCTATCGGGATAGTGATAAAAGCTATCGGTCCGAAAAGTATACCCTGGATAGGTCCGAGTATAGGGCCGGTACCTGCTATATTCAGCAGGTTGATCAACTCATTCTTCCACTTGGACATAGGTACAAAGTCCACGCCGTCGGACTTTGTATAAGCGGGTGTTTTCCTGTCATCAGGTCCGAAGACCTTCTGGCAGAAAGCACCATAAAGAACGCCTCCTATTATAAGAATAAGCAAGCCAATAACAAAGGTTAACATTTTACTTATATCTCCTTTTGAAAATATATATTACTATCACGAAACATCAAAAGAACCAAGATACCTGAACTCAAAATAATTATTCATAATTAACCCTTTACCGCACCTGCAGCAACTCCCCCTACAATCTTTTCCTGGCATATGATGTAGATTATTATGACAGGGATGATGCTTACAAGTATAAGAGCCATCGTTGCACCGAGATCTATAGTTCCATAGCTGCCTTTTAGGTACTGTATATGGATAGGTATCGTCCTGTATTCTGTGATATCAAGCACAAGGAAAGGCAGCAGGTAGTCATTCCATACCCACATGATCTCAAGTATGCCCACAGAGATAAGTGAAGGTGAAAGCATCGGGATAACAACCTTAAAGAAAGTCTTTACGGGACTGCAGCCATCTATTGCCGCAGCCTCTTCTATTTCAATAGGTATTGTCTGGACAAATCCCCTGAACAGGAAAATTGCCATCCCCGCTCCTACACCAAGGTAGATCACAGGGATTGTAAATGGTGTATTAAGCTTAAGTTTATCTGCGGTACTTACAAGAGTGTACATTATCATCTGAAAAGGCACTACCATTGAAAAAATACACAGATAATAGAAAATCTTGCAGACAAGGTTGTTGACCCTTACAATATACCATGCAGCCATTGATGCAAACAATAATATCAGTGCCGTAGACAGTACCGTTATCAGCACTGAATAAAGTGCACTTTTTGCAAAAGGATAATTGCCGAATGTCATACCTTTTACAAAATTATCCGTTCCTGCAAATGATTCCTCTGTGGGCAGAGAGAAGGTTTCCGTTTTAACATAAGTATTTTTCTTAAATGAATTCACCGCCACAGCAAGTACAGGAAGAACGTATATAATGCTTACGACGGCAAAAACCGCAATTACACCTCTATATTTCTTTTTCATAAAACTACCATTCCTACCCTTTCTTCCTGTCTGTGAATTTCAGCTGGATAATACCGATTGCAGAAACCAGTACAAAGAATATCACAGCCTTCGCCTGTGCTACACCGTGTCCAAAACTGCTCTGGCCATAGAATGTATTAAAGATATTTAGAGCCATCATTTCAGTAGTCTTAATTGATGTACCATCCGCATTCATCGAGATCGGCAGGCCTGCAGTAAGTGCAAGATTCTGGTCAAAGAGCTTAAAGCCGTTTGTTAGTGCTAAAAACAGACATATTGATATGGTTGTGATCATATTCGGGATCATGATCTTTAGCAGTGTCTGCCTGCCGTTTGCTCCGTCTATCTGAGCTGCCTCAAGCACTGCCGGATCAATATTCTTAAATCCTGCAATATAAATGATCATCATATAGCCTACCTGTTGCCAGCACAGCATAATGATAAGTCCCCAGAAACCGTATTTGCTTTCCATAAGGACTGATGTTTCATACATTGAAAGAAATCCGTCAAATATCGTAGACCATATATATCCGAGTACTATACCGCCTATCAGGTTTGGCATGAAGAAAACTGTCCTAAATATCTTCATACCCCTTATTTCCTTTGCAAGAAAATATGCTACTGTAAATGCCAGTAAATTGATCACCGTCATACTGACAACAGTAAAAAGTGCTGTAAACAGGAAAGAATGCATGAAACTTTCATCAGAGAAAGCCTTTACATAGTTATCAAAACCTGAAAGCTTTGCTTCTGATATCAGTCTGAAATCACAGAATGAAAGATACAGTCCCTTTAAGAACGGCCATAAAAACCCAACAGCAAAAGCTAACATAACAGGACCTAAAAACAGCCATCCCCACTTTTTTACTGATTTTTGATAAATTGTAAGTCCATTATCTTTTTTCATTCATTCGCCGCCTTATAATTCTGAGCCCAGCCCTGTATAAAAGCTGTTTCAACCTTTGCCCAGTTACTATCCGATCTGTCAGCATTGTACTCATTGAGAGCTGAAACCAGCCCTGTCCTGTAATTATCAACGTTAGGCTGATAACTTGTAGCCCAGTCCATTATGTAGCACCCTTTATTGGCATATCTGTTTGCATTTGCAAGGAAACCGTTTCTTGACTCAGCAGAATGCATAAAAGGCATAACACCAAATGTATCCACGAGTATTCTTGATGCTTCGGCATCGGTCACACACCATACAAGGAAATCCATAGTAGCTTTTCTGTCTGCTTCTGAGGCAAGTGAATTAATTGCCCAGTAATTTTCAGTACCACAGTTAAGCCCTGCCTTCTCTTCACCTGCAACACCACAGTAATATGGTATCATCACTGCAGAAGGGACGTCTTTAGCCACGTTTTCATATTCCCAGGAACCGTTTACAAAGAAAACTGCCTTGCCGGTCTTAAACTCGTTTTCAGGGTCATGTCCTCCGGTTGCCAAACTTTCAGGCTTTACGGTACTGTTGTTTATGCAAAGATCATATAAGAGGCGGTAATTGTCCATATAAGTGCCCTTTAACGTTGCAGGGCATTCCGTCCACCCACCGTCATCCCTTTCCTCGTAAAAGTACTCTAGATTAGCCATATGTCCTGTAAAACGCCATGACGAGGATGCATCCATATCTGAAGCTGAGAAAGCATCAAACCCCAGTTCAGAGGCTCTTGCGTGTATATCCTCAGCTACAGTCTTTAAGCCTTCAAAGTTTATAAGCTCATCCATAGAATGCCCGGATTTTTCAACAAGATCCTTATTGACTATTATACCGTAACACTCATAACAGTATCCGATAGCCGCAAGCCTTCCATCCTTATAATACAGATTATAACTGTCCGTATTAAGCTCCTTTTCTATGGGTGTACCCTTAAGGTCAATACAGCAATCCCCCCACATATTGATATCATTCATATTTTTCATGACTATAAGCGACGGGGGATTAGATTTGTCCATTTCTGAGTTAAGTACCTGACTGTATGTACCTGAGGCAGCTGTTACGATTTTAACTTTTACTCCGGTCTTTTCCTCGTAAATTTCCGCTACTTTGTTAAGCGCCTCATCAGACTCGGGCTTGTAATTTAACCAGTAAACCCTACCTTTATTATCTGACGAAGAACACCCTGTAAATATCAGCGTCAGGCATAACGCCATACATAACACAAATACAATTTGTTTATTCGATTTTACATACATCGTTTAATCTCCAAACATCGGGGTCAGACCCCTTTAGCTTTTCTTAAAATACTTTGCTAAACTTTTTAAATAGTATTGGGTATACTCCAATTATCATAAATGTGACTATCAGGTATCTAAATGACCTTATCAAATAAGCTAAAAAAGTACCTGACTCCAAAAAATCCTTTGAGAAAGGAAGTTTTAAGAGAGTATTAAAACCAAAGAATATCGCAAATCCACCAATAAGCCTAATTATACATTTATACCAAACTTTTGTATTTTCAAATTTAACATACTTCTCTTGAAACAGATCTCCAAAGAAGAATCCGCCCATTATTCCAATGGATGTATAATAATCCTCACTCTTACAGTAGAAAAAGCCGACACAAGAAAGGATAAAAATTACAATGTAAAGAATCATATGATTCTTAACCCTGTTTAAAAGAAATGAGGATAATATTGCAACTACTGTTCCAAGAACTAATCCGACTATAACATCGGTAGGATAATGAACACCTAGTACAAGTCTTGAAATACCTATAAGAAGTGAAAATATGATTCCTGCAATAAGCAATGTTTTCTTTTTTAGATATGCACCTATACCAACATAAGTTGATACCGCATTTGTGGAATGACAACTAGGGAAAGAGAAACCTTGTGCAGACACATCCATTATATCAGCATCTGGTGTAGCAGCCCTTACACATTTTATGCTAGGATTATCGAAGTATGGACGGCGTCTAAAGAAAATGTTTTTAATAAGTGCATTTGAAATTAAACCTAGACATATACTGACACCAAGATATCTTCCAAATTTCTTATCCAGACACCAGTAAGTAAATCCTATCAAAGCAACCAGGATCATTTCTTCTCCAAAATGAGCAAGTACTGTCGAAACATTTTCCCCAAAAGAACCTAAAGTACTTTGCAGCCACTCTATTAAAGCTATTTCCCATTCAAAATAGAAGGTGTTTCCATTCATTGTAATGACCTCTCCTACAATCATTGATTTTCTATTATACTATTTTACATCAAAAGAACCAAGATACCTGAATTCAAACCCTTTAGTTTTAGCTATAGACTGATAATTAGCATAAGCACAGTCTTCACATTCTATCACATAATAGTACTCACCTAATACAGTCTTCAAAGGACGGTCGTGAAGCGTTACCAGAGTAATTCCTTTTTCGTTCATGCTACTTAAAAGCATGGGAAGGTTATTAGCGTTTCCTTTAGCGATGAAAGCAAGCCTTTGAGCTTTGTCAGTAGAAGGTTTTTCATTTGAAAGAACATAAAATCTTGTCTTATTATTTTCGTTACCCTGTATAGAGGCAGCGAGTATTTCCAAGCCATATACATCAGCACTCCCGGCCGATGCTATAGCTGCAAAGGCTGAATCCTTACCTTCTGAAACGAGTCTGGCTCCTTCAGCAGTACTTGAAACTTCAACAACTTGAGCATTAGGAAGATTTTTCTTTAGCCATTCAGTGGACTGGGTGATACCCTGCTTATGGGAATAAACCGTTTTGATATCCGAAAGCTTTGTGCCGGGTAAAACAAGTAAGTTCTGGCTGATTGGCAGCTCCACCTCACCGATAACCGAAACACCTGTCTGACCTATCAGAGTATCTACATAATCTATGACTGCACCGCCTATAGTATTTTCCTGAGGGATAACTGCGTACTTGGCCTTTTTATCAACTAATGCCTGTACAGCCTCTGGTACTGTCTTGTATGGTACTGTGTTTCCTGTATCTCCGAAAAACTTTTGGCAGGCCTCCTGAGTATATGTACCCTCAGGTCCTAAATAAGCTACAGTATCACAATATTTTTCATAAAGAGCATCATACTTACTTATGGAGTTGGTGAAAAGCTTCTTTATATCCTTAGCCTTATACAGACCGTCTTTGTTCTGCTTTATACCGTTAAAGCTTAAATGGTAAACAACAGGCTCATTTTCAAGGTCAAGCAGGGGCTGTGTACGGAGCTGATCCACAGATTGATAAACAAGATCCACTGACCAGTAGGTCTTACCCTTTTTGCTCTCCCACTTAGAGAAAACGATCTTGCTGCCTATGGGAGTCTTTGATTCTATAGCATCCGGCAGCTCATAATCCTTAACTCCGAGAGCTGCTAAGACACTTCCTATATTAGAGTCATGACCGCAAAGGAATGTAAATATCCTGCCCTTTGTGTTCATCTCGGAGTAGATCTCTTTGATCAGAGGATTAGCCACATTGGTAGCCACAAGAGGTGTAGTAAAGAGCACATCTCCGTAAACATCCTTTATCTCAGAGATAGCCTTCCATTGATCTAAGGTAAGATCATTACCGAAACCCGCCTTTACAGCGTCGGCCTCCTCATAATACTGGAGTACCAAGGCATCACTGATACTTGTTCCGAGTTTTAAAGATCCGTCCGTCGTGGGCTCCTGACCTACAACATATTTTAAACCATACTCAGAATTAAATACATAATCACTGTAGCCTTCAGATTTATCCATATCGATAACATCGGCGATAAGCTCGTAGTTATCAGATAAATCCTTAACTTTTGTATCAAAAAGCTTATGTGTCTGAGCAGTCGCATCCTTTATATACTCGTCACTCACAAAGTTTAACGCCGGAGTAAAGGTCGGATCCATCTTATCAAAGTCCACATGATACTCGATATCGATGTTTGCGGTAGGCAGCAGTCCTGCCGAGAAATATTTCGCGGTAGCTATGGTACGCTGCTTGGAATTTGAATAAAAACGTACTTCATCGCCCTCAGGATGATAGTTTTCAGGGATAAGCCCTTCACTCTCCAGCCACTTTTTAAAGTACTGACCCATCTCCGTCTCTAAAACACCGCCTCTCAGAGACAGTTCGCTAGCATTTGACGACCAGTTATACCACTCATATGGAGTCACCTGTTCCAGCGTAGAACCCTTTGTAGACATAGGGGCTCTGATATTATGACGGCTGAGCACTACCACCTGCTTTAATGTATAGCCCTTGTCAGACAGAGAAAGACTGCCACCGGCACTGACATCTATAGGAGTCAGTAAACCGAAAAATAAGGTAACTACCAGGGCAAACAGTATAGATTTCAGAAATTTACTTATTTTATTTGTAGACATATCTTTATGCTCCTTATATCTTATATCTAATATTATATATTACCACATTTTCCACAAATTGTATACAAAATTATAAAAAGCCTCCGGAAAAACATCCCGGAGGCCAAGAATTACTTCAGTTAATCATTGTTAATACATATCGAACGTATCTTATCCTATTATGACGGACCCGTTTACAGGAAGAATAAATGTAACTGTAATTTCTAATTTTTCAAAAACCGCTTCATTATTCGGCACATAATTAACATTATATGTTACAGTTTCACCGGTTTTCAGGATATCTTTAATAACAGTATCAGCATCATTTTCATTTTCAAATAAAAATTCACCGATTCCATCACCTATAAATTCATACATAGCAATCTGTTTTTTAAATCCTTCCTCATCAAGAGGTTCTGTATGTATCCACCATTGCTTAAGCTCATCATTGTATGGATAAACAGATAAAGAATAAATATATTCTCCTATGGTCTGATTACCAAAAGCTTCAACCCATGATGATTGATACCCGTATGCTTCGTTATACCGTTCTAATTTCTTACCTAAATCAATAGTTATATTTGAACCATCGATTTTATAAATACCATCTTCAGGCTCATCAGCTACTATTGCTAAAGGAACTTTTATCTCTTCGGTATAGCTATGACTACTATCATTTAAGCAAACATAAGTGTTTATTCCTTTTTCCCACCCAGTACACTCAAGATATCCTCCCTCATCTTCTGATTCTACAAATATGGGTTTAGGCATACCCTCCTCTGCTAGGCTGTAATTATGACCTAAACTAGGTAAAGTTTCCTTTTTTGTCCATGTACCAAATTGCGGGTTATTAAAGTTTGCTGTATACGATATTTCTCCTGTTTCCTCACATTTAGCCTGTTTTGTTATTTCAAGTATGACTTCCGCTATTTCGGTTTCAATATGTGAACTGTTATGAGCACATATATGTTTCGCAGTGACATTAGTCTTGTTTTCTGACCAGGTATATGTAACCTCTCCCCAGTCATGTCCTAAAGCATCAGTCTCAACTGTCTTTGTCTGTACCTGGAATGCTGCATTTTCAAAAGCTTTGCTGGTATATACGACTGATCCCTTACCGGTACATGTAGCATCAGTTGTTCCTGTAACTTCTGCATCTACCGTTTCGGTCTCGATGTGTGACTGGTTCCTGGTACAAGTACGTGTCGCAGTAACCTTTTTATTATCCTCTGACCAGATACATGTAACTTCTCCCCAGTCATGTCCTAAAGCATCAGTCTCAACTGTCTTTGTCTGTACCTGGAATGCTGCATTTTCAAAAGCTTTGCTCGTATATACGATTGATCCCTTATCAGTACATGTAGCACCTGTTGTTCCAGTTATTTCTGAATCAACTATCTCGGTCTCGATATGTGACTGGTTCCTGGTACATATACGTGTTGCAGTAACCTTTTTATTATCCTCTGACCAGGTATATGTAACCTCTCCCCAGTCATGTCCTAAAGCATCATTCTCAACTGTCTTGGTCTGTACCTGGAATGCTGCATTACTAAAAGCTTTGCTTGTATATACGACTGATCCCTTACCGGTACAGGTAGCATCAGTTGTTCCTGTAACTTCTGCATCTACCGTTTCGGTCTCGATGTGTGACTGGTTCCTGGTACATGTACGTGTCGCAGTAACCTTTTTATTATCCTCTGACCAGGTATATGTAACCTCTCCCCAGTCATGTCCCAAAGCATCAGTCTCAACTGTCTTGGTCTGCACCTGGAACGCTTTATTATTAAATGCTTTGCTGGTATATACGACTGATCCCTTGCCTGTACAGGTAGGATCTGTTGTTCCTGTTATAGTTATGTCAACCGTTTCAACAATATCATTTTCTACTTTATTCGTGCAAGGTAACGTAGCAGTAATCTTTGTATTATCATTTATCCATACATATACTGGAGTTCCCCACTCTGCTTTAGGAGGATCTGAAACATAATTTCCCCCCTGAGGACTTCCTCCTTCATCTCCTCCAGGAGAAGTAGTATCGTCCTTATTTTCCTCTTTCTTATTTTCGTCTTTTTCCTTTTCCTCTTCTTTGTTTTCGTCTTCTTTCTTATCCGCGTTCGTATCATCTGAAGGTGTTCCTGAAGTTTCACCTTCTGTACCATTATCAGTTTCTTCAGGCTTTCCTACATAATTATCTGAAGTTAAGTCTTCGCCTTTCTTAACAGTTTGTTTTTCGCCATCACTGTCTGTAACGGTTACCTTTTTATCTGTATTGTTTTCAAGCTTAACACCTGCATCTTCATTTTTAAGCGTAACCGCTGAGTTTTCAGCACCCTTCTCTAACTGCAGATCAACATCCGCATATGCATTAACTTTAACCGGGAGTTCTGATTTAACTGCAGCACCTGCAGCTTCAGGTTTTACTGTTACTGCAAGTTTTTCTTCAGATGTTCCTGTAACTCCTATTTCGGCAGCAGCTGCAACATATAACCGGCCAACAGAACCATTCTGTTCCACATCAACCTTAGATTCACCGGTAACATCTACTCTGCCTATTTCTCCATTATTGACTACTTTTACTTCCCCTGTTTCCGAGGCAATTTTCAGTTTCTCTACTGAAGCTCCTCCCATAGCTTTAAATGTTAATTTCTCATCATTAACCGTAATGTTATTACCGGAAGCATATTCTTTTACTGTTTTAGCTTCATTAACAACTATCGATCCGACTGTTCCTTTAGAATTAAATGTAGCATTTTTAGCATCAACTACAATTTTAAGATCAGAATTACTATACTTTGCAGCTAAAGTGAATGATACTTTAGCATCTGTTTTGATAGTTATCTTTTTATACTTACCGCTTTTTAATGCTTTTACTAATTCTT